>NZ_OY764327.1:2400000-2735000 GCF_963668385.1 uncultured Carboxylicivirga sp. | reverse complement strand
GAATCATAACATCAGATGGAATTTTAAATTTGAAGAAATTCCCGGAACGTATGTTAATTATTGGATCCGGTGTAATAGGCTGTGAATTTGCTACAATCTTTTCCAACTTTAAGCAAACCGAAGTTCATTTACTCGATAGAGCCAACCGAGTATTACCATACGAAGATGACGATGTTAGTTCATTTGTGTCGAAAAATTTGGAAGACAATGGTGTTCAAATCCATCATACGGCCACTTTACGTCATATTAAAAAGCACTCGAAATACCTCGAAGTTGTTCTGGATTATCAGGATGGACATAGCAAAGTAATAGAAGTAGATGTTGCATTGGTTGCTATTGGACGTGTACCAAATACCGAAAATCTGGGATTAGAAAAACTAAATATCGAAATAAACACAAACGGTACAATCCCGATACAAGATGATTGTGTTCTACACGACAGCAAAGGGCATTGTCATGTGTATGCGGCAGGTGATGTTACTGGTCATACGCAATTATACAGCGTGGCAGAGTTTCAGGGAAGATTAGCTGCTGAAAAAATAGGCGATATTCCACAATATCCGCTCGATTATTCGCACATGTCAACACTTATGTTTTTCAAACCCGAAGTAGCGGCTGTTGGAGCAAATGAAAAAATGCTACAACAAAAGAAAATTCCTTATAAAGCAGCTTTTTACTCTAATAAATTAGTGACTCGTGCCATTGCAATGCGCAACACCAATGGCTTTGTAAAAATATTAGTAAGTAATGATAGCGATCAACGCATACTTGGAATGAGGGCAGCAGGCCCACAAGCTTCAGCTTTTATCGTCTCTGTAGCACATTTAATCAACCAGGGAAATAGTATACAGGAAGTTTTAAAAATATTTTATCCTCACCCAAGTATTCCGGAAGGAATTCAAGAATGTTTGCGAACCATAAATAACAAATCGATATACAAACAAGAGGCATTTCCTGATTTAATCCAAATCAGAGAGTGGACTCCCGACTAAATATTTAGACATGGCATCAACTCGTAGATTCAAATTCTCTTTTATTATCATCCTTCTAATTGGAATATGGTTTTTAATGCCTCATCATTTGCGCATGGCATTTACCTATTGGTTTCCGGGTATTGAGGATTACAAAATATTTGAAAATCGTGAAGTAAAAGCTTCTAATCATCCATTTGAATGGCCTGAAAGCACTACTTATAACCAGGTAGAGTTAGCCAGTAACGAACGTGATACACTTGAACATTATCAAACAATTGCATACTTGGTAATCCAAAATGATAGCATTGTTTATGAGGAATACTGGGATGATTACGATGCAATCTCCTATTCCAACTCTTTTTCTGCTGCAAAAAGTATTGTTTCGTTGCTTATTGGTGCTGCAATAGACGATGGCTATATTCAATCGGTTGATGAAAAAGTAAGTGATTTTTTACCTTATTTGAAAGAAGGTAAAAACAACGAGTTAACCATTCGAAACTTATTAACAATGAGCAGTGGTTCAAACTGGGACGAAAGCTATTCGAGCCCATTATCTATGACTACCAAAGCCTATTATGGCGATGACCTGGTTGGTTTAGCTGAAGACATAAAAATAATTGATACACCTGGCAAAATCTACGCCTACAAAAGTGGTGATACCCAACTACTAGCCCAAGTAGTTAATAGAGCAACAGGTAAAAATTTAAGCACCTATGCTGCCGAAAAGCTCTGGCAACCACTGGGTGCGAAACATTCTGCACTTTGGTCGCTTGATAAAAAAGACGGAACAGAAAAAGCATACTGCTGTTTTAATTCCAATGCACGCGATTTTGCATTGTTAGGAGCTTTAATCAATCACAATGGGTACTGGCGCAATCAGCAAATTATAAGCGAAGATTATATAAAATCTGCAACATCTCCGGCCAACTATCTACGAACAGAAGACGGTGATGCATTGGATTTTTATGGATTTCAGTATTGGATTGTTAATTATAATGGTCTACAAATCCCCTATGCAAGAGGAATTCTTGGACAATATATCTTCTCAATTCCCGAAAAAAATGCAATTATTGTTCGTTTAGGTCATAAACGGAGTGATACTAAAATCAATCATCATCCCTCAGAAATATATAGTTATATTTCAACAGGACTGGAATTATTACATTAAAAAAAAGGCCGGAAAAACCGGCCTTTTCTCAATTTATATATGGTTAATTAATAAGCTCTTCCACTGTTTCCTTCAACAAAGTTGATAAACGAAGTATTCACCACCTTATTTCCACCAGCAGTTGGATAATCTCCAGTAAAATACCAATCTCCTCTATCATCAGGACAAGCTTCGTGAAGATTTTCGATTGTTTGGTAGACTAATTCTACTTCAGCATCAATATCATCAGGGCGAAGCATTTTTGCTATCTTATCTGAAATTTGTTCAGGTGTAAATGGCTTGTAAATTTCTTTTACATAATTAACAATCTCTTCTTTCGGAAGATTTTGCTGTTCCTTACATTTCTTATATACATCGTCAATCACATTCTCCATTCCATTATCTTTCAATAGTTCTATGGCTGCCGAAAAAGCACAAAAGTCTTTCAACTTAGCCATATCAATACCATAACAGTCTGGGAAACGAATTTGAGGTGCTGATGATACTACAATGATTTTCTTAGGATGAAGTCTATCCAAAATCTTAAGAATACTTTTCTTTAAGGTAGTACCCCTTACAATCGAATCATCAATAATTACCAAGGTATCAACGCCGTTTTTAACAATACCATAAGTTACGTCGTAAACGTGTGCTACCATGTCATCGCGACTATTATCATCTGCAATGAAAGTACGCATCTTAACGTCTTTAATGGCTATTTTTTCTACCCTAGGTTCTACCGCTAAAATTTTATCCAGTTCTTCAGGAGTGATATCTTTACCTTTCTCAAGTATTTTTCTCTTTTTCTCTTGATCTAATTCCTGACGAATACCATCCATCATACCATAGAAGGCAGTTTCGGCCGTATTTGGAATATATGAGAAAACAGTATTTTCAATGTCGTAATTAACTTTTTCTAAAAGAGTTTTTGCTAATAAACGACCGAGAGATTTACGTTCAAGGTAGATTTTTTTATCACTACCTCGCGAGAAATAAATACGCTCAAAAGAACATGAAGTACGTTTTTGAGGTACTCGAACCAATTCTTCAGTTACCGTACCATCTTTCTTGATAATTAATGCATGCCCTGGTTTTAGTTCCTGTACCTGAACCGAACGCACATTCATGGCCGTTTGAATAACCGGACGTTCTGATGCTACCACTACAATCTCATCATCCTGATAATACCATGCAGGACGAATTCCCCAAGGATCGCGAGTTACAAATGCATCACCATGACCAATCATACCTGCCAAAGCATAACCTCCATCCCATCTACGACTTGAACGCTCCAAAATTTTTCGAACATCCAATTCTTCTTCAATACCAAATGAGATTTCGCGATTGGTTAAACCTTCATTCTTATGTTTTCTGAACAACATTTCGTTTTCTTCATCTAAGAAGTGACCAACATTTTCCAGAATTGTAACAGTATCGGTATAATCTTTAGGATGTTGACCTAAATCAAATAGCGACTTAAATATTTCATCAACATTAGTTAAGTTGAAGTTTCCAGCCATTACAAGGTTTCGTGATCGCCAGTTGTTTTCGCGCATCACAGGATGTACATACTCAATACTATGATTACCAAAAGTTCCATAGCGTAAGTGACCCAAATATAATTCTCCGGCAAAAGGCAAATTTTCTTTTGCATAGTTGGAATCGTTCAATAACTCAGGCTGATGATCCTGAATTTTAATAAATGGCTCATTAATTTTTTCGAAAATATCCTTAATAGGATTCGTTTTATTTGATCGTTGTCTGAAAAAATATTTTTTCCCAGCCTCCTGATCTAACTTTAAGTTCACTGCCCCTGCACCATCCTGCCCACGATTGTGCTGTTTCTCCATTAACAAGTACAGCTTATTTAAACCATACCTCCATGTACCGTACTTCTCCTGATAATACTCCAACGGCTTCAATAATCGTATCAGTACGATACCGCACTCGTGCTTAATCTGATCACTCATGTTGTTTCCTTAAAAAATGATGCGCAAATTTAAATTCAATTCTTTAATCACCCAAGTTGGGATTTACAAAACAAAGAAGCCGGAATGACCCGGCTTTATAATATTATTTACAAATCTTTTAATTTAACTGTTCCCTTAACCGCATAACAGTTCGGAAAAAACTCTTTTAAATCCTTGAGTAAAGGCAATGTTTCGTACTTATGACGATAATTTCCTACACGCACTCTCCAAAAGGGCGGATTATATGTTGTTGTTATTTTAACATCCGGGAATTCTTCCAGCAATTTCGTTTTAACATCCATTGCCTGCTTCTTTCCCTCGGGTCCTGATCCAGAATAGAGTTGAATTTGCCATCCATCAACACCATCCTGACGTGAGTTTTCTTTCACCATTGTTTGCATCAAGAAATCAATACCCTGATCCTGATGAATAGTAATAACGCCCTGACCTTCTTTTACTGTCTGTACTTCTTCTACAAAATCCTGAGCATCCACTAATAATGAAGATGCTAATAACGTAAATATTAGGATAACAAACTGCTTCATTTTGATCCTCTTTTTTTGGAAGCCACAAAGATAAACAAACTTATTATTTTTAATCAACACATCAACACATATTAACTACTCGTAGGTAGGTATTACAAGTACAGGCTTAGTTGCATTATTAATCAATTCATTAGCAAAAGGTTTAAAAAAGTTGGCAAAAGGTGCTGATGAATGATTAACATGAACCGTTATTAAATCGGCTTCTTTTTCTTCAGCATATTCGATAATTTTTTGAACGGGCTTACCTCCTACCAAAACAGTTTTTTCAACTTCGGTTCCTGCTCTGCTTATAAAGTATTTTTCAACTTGACGATTAAATAAAGTTATTCTCTTCAAAATGAATTGTAATTGAGTTTCGCGAACAGCCACTAAAAATATCTTTGATTTGAATGCAGCAGCCACTCCTGCAACAACTGGAATTTTTTTACGGCTGGCTTTTGAAAAATCAATAGGTACAACAATCTTCCGAATTCCACCGTTCCACTTCATTTCCTGACTTAAAACAATAACAGGACAAGGTGCATGTGCCACTAAACTGTAGGCATTACTTCCAATCCATTTACTTTGAAAACCAGAAGCTCCGTGTGATCCCATTACAATAACACTTGAGTCATCGTATTTTGCCTGGTTATTTATTTCGTGCACTACATTACCTTCTCTTACTTTAAAATCAAATTTACCACCCGGTACAACATATTCACTATCGTATTTTACAATCAAATCTTTGAGCCAACCGTCTGACTTATCATTAATCATATATTCAGCCTGATTTTTGGCATACGTTGGAGCATAATGTAAACCAGTTTTAACATGCATCAATCGCACATTAGCATTGATATGATTAGCAATAGCTAAACCATACTCTAATGCATTGATTGATGCTTCTGAAAAATCAATTGGAATTAATACTCTTTTCATGGTAAATGGATTTTGATTTTGTATTATAAATGTAATAAATTTTTGATGGATTTATTTACTCTTCAAAACATTATCCAACTAACCTTTTAATCATTTCCATTTTTTGGAAATAATGTTAATACCAATTAAAACAATTATTTATATTGGCCAATCATAAAGGAAGCGTTACATTTGCAGCCGCAAACAAGGAAGTGCAAAACTCCAGATAAGATAGAACATGAACTTTAATAACGTAAAACCATTAAAATCGGTAAACTCAGATAAAAAACTTTTTATTGAGACTTACGGATGCCAAATGAATGTAGCAGACAGCGAGGTTGTTGCCTCAGTTATGGAAATGGATGGGTACGGAATGACCCACACAATGGAAGAGGCTGATGCTATATTTATTAACACTTGCTCCATCAGAGATAATGCCGAACAAAGAGTTATGGGACGCTTGCAACAGTTAACTGCAATGCGTAAAAATAATCCCAATCTGATAATTGGTATTATTGGTTGCATGGCTGAGCGCGTAAAAGATCAGCTGTTTGAGAAAGGTGCCAACATTGTTGTTGGTCCCGATGCTTATATGGATTTGCCAAATTTGGTTGGGATGGCCGAAAACGGAGAAAAAGCAATTAATGTTGAGTTATCAACAACCGAAACATATGCAGATGTAGTTCCTTCGCGCATTAGTAAAAATCGCATCTCAGGTTTTGTTTCTATCATGAGGGGATGCAATAATTTCTGTTCGTACTGTATTGTACCATATACACGTGGACGAGAAAGAAGCCGCCAGCCAGAAAGTATTAAAAACGAAATACAGGATTTATATAATAAAGGATTTAAAGAAGTTACATTACTTGGCCAAAATGTTAATTCATATAACTGGAATGATGATAACTGTAACAAATTAAATTTTCCGGGTTTATTGAATTATGTGGCTGGTAATTTTCCCGATATGAGAATTCGTTTTACTACATCTCATCCAAAAGATATGTGCGACGAAACATTGAAAGTGATGGCTAAACATGAAAATATTTGTAAATTCATCCATCTACCTTTACAATCGGGAAGCAGCCGCATATTAAAGCTAATGAATCGCAAATACGATCGCGAATGGTACATGGATCGAATTACTGCCATTAAAACCATCTTACCCGGATGTGGATTATCTACCGATGTTTTTTGTGGTTTCCACAGCGAAACAGAAGAAGATCATCAACAAACATTAGAATTGATGAAATGGGCAGGATATGATTCGGCTTTTATGTTTAAATATTCAGAACGACCAGGTACTTATGCAAGTAAGCACCTCGAAGATAATGTTCCGGAAGATGTAAAATCACGGCGTCTTCAAGAGATTATTGATCTTCAAACTGAATTATCGTTAGAAAATAATAAAAAAGATATAGGCCAAACATTTGAAGTGTTGGTAGAAGGCACTTCAAAAAAATCGAAAGAGGAATTATTTGGTCGAACTTCTCAAAATAAAGTAGTTGTATTTCCGAAAGAAAATTTCAAAACGGGCGATTTAGTAAAAGTTAAAATTACTCAAGCCAGTTCTGCTACATTAAAAGGTATCTCAATAAATTAATCAACTATGAACGATAAGATTAAAGAATTCAGAGAATATCGAGCAGCAATGAATGAAAAACTTTTAGCTGGCGATAATAAGGTTATTAAACGCATTTTTAATCTTGATACCAATACTTACATGGAAGGTGCCTTATCAACCAAAGTAAAGGAAATGCTCGGCTTGGTAAGTTCAATGGTACTTCGATGTGACGATTGTATTAAATATCATTTAGAAAAATGTTATGAACAAGGGGTTACGAAAGAAGAAATGATGGAAATTTTCTCAGTAGCCAATTTAGTTGGTGGTACAATTGTTATTCCGCACACAAGAAGAGCAATTGAATATTGGGAAATACTTCACGAAGAAGATTAAAAGTAAAACAGAAACACGATAGAAAAGCACCTTTTAAGGTGCTTTTTTCGACTTAAGGCCCAACTATTTTAACTTTCCTTTATTCCTTGCAAAAATCATGGATACTAAACTTGATAACAAATTTTTATTTATACGTCGATTAATGAAAGAAATATAATGGGCCTATTGTTTCATCATCCTTTTATGCAGTATTTGTGCTTTATTTCATTAAACAAATAAAGCCGTAAATTAATTATAATATCCTAAAAACCATTTTAGCAAATTATAGAAGTTTATATAATAAAAAAGCCAGAATCCGTTGAATCTGGCTGCATTTATATGAAAATGCTTTTTAAAAACCGGGAAGCGCACTTCCCGGTTTATCCTTAACTAATTAAACCAATAATAGGTCATCAGAAAAGGGCTTTGGACGGTCACAAAAAAAGAAATACCCATCAAGTTCGTGCTTGCGCATTGCTTTTAGCACGCCCTCCTTCACGTTAAATAAGCTAAGCTGGCTCTGATTCATTTCAGATAAACGTTGCATAGCCATTAAAGCATTCAACCCATCATCATCAACCTTCTCTACTTTATCAAGATCCACAATTAAATTTGTGAATGGTCGCTTTAATATATCCATCAAACGAGATTTTATGTCTCCTGAATTTTTAATATCAAGATTCTCTTTCTTCTCAAAGGATACTAACGTGGTATTTTTAAAAACTTTAATTTTAATCATCTCTTCGGGTATTTATGCCAAACCAATAAACAATGCGTATGCCACAAATCCTATTTCATTGTTTATCTGCTTATTAACTTTATACACTGTAAAATATTTTCCATTTTATGAATTATATTCCATTTTATGGACTCGAATGGCATTTAAATATTTTTCAAACATTAATAAAACGCGATACGCTTTTGATTACGGATTGATTAAGTTAATTTTGTCCTAAACATTTTTAAGTATAACATGACAAATGAGTTAAACTTTGAATCTATTCGTCCATATAAAGACGAAGAGATTCATGAAGTTTTTGAGCGATTAAAGAATGAGCATGATTTTCTTGAACTAATCAAATTCTTATATCCCAACTTCTCAACCGAAAATTTTCTTAAAAAATTACTTAGCATTCAAAGTGTAAAGGAATTTCAAACCGAAGTTATTTACCCATACGTAAAAGAAGTTTTACGCACTACAACTAAAGGCATTACACACTCTGGCTTAACAGATCTGGATCCGAACGGACACTATCTATTTATTTCAAACCATCGTGATATTGTACTCGATTCAGCCATTTTAAATATTCTGATGGTTGAAAATAAGCTTAATACAACCGAAATTGCAATTGGAGATAATTTACTAATATTTCCATGGATCACTGACTTGGTTAAGCTGAACAAATCATTTATCGTTAATCGAAATCTTCCGGTACGCCAAATGTTGGAAAGTTCAACCAGACTATCTCATTATATTAGAAAAACACTTGTTGAGCGTAATCAAAGTATTTGGATTGCTCAGCGAGAAGGACGTTCGAAAGATGGAGATGATCGCACACAGGTAAGTCTTCTTAAAATGATGAACATGAGTGGTACAGGTTCATTTGCTGAAAATTTCGGTGAATTAAATATTGTTCCCTTATCAATTTCATACGAGTATGATCCTTGTGATTATCTTAAGGCATTGGAATTTCAGATGAAAAGAGACAATCCTGATTACAAAAAATCGCAAGCAGATGATTTAAAGCATATGGGTGCTGGCCTGCGAGGAAGAAAAGGAAGAGTTCATTTTGGTTTTGGTACCCCAATTAAGTTATCAGAATTAACTCAGTTAAATGAGTTACAAAAAAATGATCAACTACAAGAACTGGCTGAAATGATTGATCAACAGATACACAATCATTATAAATTCTATCCAGGTAATTTTATTGCCGACGATTTATTTACAAATCACACTCGTCATACCGATAAATATACCGACGAAGATAAATCGATTTTCCTTGGTTATTTAGACGAGCATTTATCAAGAATTGATGGAGATAGAGACTTCCTTCATAATGCTCTTTTAGAGATGTATGGTAATCCTGTAAAGAATTTTTATACATCAGACGATAAATAATCAAATTTATAAAGGCATAAAAAAATCCGCAAGTGAAAAACTTGCGGATTTTTTATTGATATATATTTCCTTATTTCTCTTTCAATGTTAAAGCAATATTTAATTCCTCCAACTGATCTTGGCTAATTGGCGATGGAGAATCAATCATCACATCACGACCTGAGTTATTTTTAGGAAAGGCAATTACATCACGAATAGAATCAATTCCAGCAAACAATGAAACCAAACGATCAAATCCAAACGCAACACCACCATGAGGAGGGGCACCATATTTAAATGCATTCATTAAGAAACCAAATTGAGCTTCTGCTTCCTCTTCAGTAAATCCTAATAACTTAAACATCTTTTGTTGCAATTCATCATTAAATATACGAATAGATCCACCCCCTATTTCAACACCGTTAATCACTAAATCATAAGCATTAGCTCTAACTTTTCCTGGATCTGATTCTAATAATTCAAAATCTTCAGTTTTAGGTGAAGTAAATGGATGGTGCATTGCGTAAAAACGCTCAGTATCTTCATCCCATTCCAATAATGGAAAATCAACAACCCACAATGGAGAGAATGTATTCTTATCTCTTAACCCTAAACGTGATCCCATCTCAAGACGCAATTCACAAAGGGCCGTTAAAGTTTTATTTAAAGCACCAGCCAGAATAAGTACCAAATCGCCAGCTTTTGCATTAAATTTCTCGCCTAAAGCAATAAGTTGTTCTGCATTAAAAAACTTATCAATGGATGATTTTACTGATCCATCTGCATTGTATTTGATATAGATTAGTCCTCCCGCACCAATTTGTGGTTTTTTTACAAAATCGGTTAGTTGATCTAATTGTTTACGCGAATATTCAGCACATCCTGTTGCACAAATACCTCCAACATAATCAGCTGAACTAAATAATTTAAAGTCTGAGTCCTTAACATCATTAGTAATGTCAACAAACTTCATTTCAAAACGAGTATCTGGTTTATCTGATCCATAATACTTCATAGCATCAGCATACGATAACCTTGGAAAATCGTAATCTAATTCAATACCTTTAATTGTTTTGAATAGATGTTTTGTCATCCCCTCAAATGTATCTAGAATGTCTTCTTGTTCTACAAACGACATCTCACAATCAATCTGTGTAAACTCAGGCTGACGATCTGCACGTAAATCCTCATCTCTGAAACACTTCACTATTTGGAAATAGCGATCAAAACCACCTACCATTAATAATTGCTTAAAAACTTGCGGTGATTGTGGTAATGCGTAAAATTGGCCTTCATTCATTCGGGAAGGCACAACAAAATCACGCGCTCCTTCAGGAGTTGATTTAATTAAAACAGGTGTTTCTGTTTCAATAAAATTTTGATTATTTAAATAATTACGCACCTCAAATCCCATTCGATGGCGTAACACTAAATTGTTTCTTACTGGTCCACGACGTAAATCAAGATAGCGATATTTCATCCTTAATTCATCACCACCATCTGTATCATCTTCAATAGTAAAAGGAGGCAATTCCGAGGCATTTAACACTTTTAAATCCTCTACTAATATTTCTATATCACCTGTAGCAATTTTTGAGTTTTTACTACTTCTTTCGGCAACTTTTCCCTGAATTTGAATAACAAACTCTCTTCCCAACTCATTAGCCTGCTCACATACATCTTTATGAGACTCTTCATTAAAAACCAATTGAGTAATTCCGTATCTATCGCGTATATCGATAAATGTCATTCCTCCTAAGTTACGTACTTTTTGAACCCATCCGCTTAACGTTACAGATAGGTTAAGGTGATCCATTCTTAATTCACCGCAGGTATGTGTTCTGTACATTGTAAATCTTTGTTTACTACTGCAAATATTTTATTGAATACAGTAATTGTCGCGTATAAATTTAACTTTGCGAAAGTAGTAAGAAAAAAAGGAATTATATAATAGCAACCAAAGGATTAATAATAAAAATGGATCAAATAAATTTTTCGGACCAGTACTTTATGAAGCAAGCTTTTATTGAAGCAGAAAAAGCATTGCAAAAAAACGAAGTTCCGGTTGGAGCTGTTATTGTTTGTGAAGGACAAATTATTTCGCGTTCGCATAATTTAACCGAAACACTTAATGATGTAACAGCGCATGCCGAGATGTTAGCCATAACATCGGCAGCTGAATTCCTAGGAGGAAAATACTTAAATCAATGCACTCTATACGTTACTTTAGAGCCATGTGTTATGTGTGCCGGTGCCCTTAACTGGTCACAATTAAAAAGATTAGTATATGCAGCTTCTGATGAGAAAAGGGGGTTTGCCCGATGCAATCCTTCATTAACACACCCTAAAACTGAAATTACATATGGTATAATGGAAGTTGAATGTAAAGAGATAATACAACGATTTTTTAAGAATAAAAGATAACTACTTTTAAAACCCATATAAACGCAAAAAACCCGTTGCTCTGTTGAACAACGGGTTTCTCTTTAAAAGGGCGGCGACCTACTCTCCCACTTCTACGCAGTACCATCGGCGCTGCAGGGCTTAACTTCTCTGTTCGGAATGGAAAGAGGTGGGACCCCTGCGCAATAGCCACCTAAATTTCTTGTTTAGCTGCTAGCTTCTTGTTGCTAGCCGCTAGTTATAACATATAGGCTTTACCAAAACCACATCCACCAGTTCTTGATGTGTTATTATCTTATTTAAAAGACTCTTGAAAGTCTCGGGCAATTAGTACTGCTCGGCTACGTATGTTACCACACTTACACCTACAGCCTATCAACGTCATCGTCTCTAACGTCCCTTAAGGGAAATCTCATCTTGAAGCAGGCTTCGTGCTTAGATGCTTTCAGCACTTATCCCTTCCATACTTAGCTACCCAGCTATGCTCCTGGCGGAACAACTGGTACACCAGCGGTATGTCCAACGCGGTCCTCTCGTACTAACGTCAGGTCTTCTCAAATTTCCTACGCCCACAACAGATAGGGACCGAACTGTCTCACGACGTTCTGAACCCAGCTCGCGTGCCACTTTAATGGGCGAACAGCCCAACCCTTGGGACCTTCTCCAGCCCCAGGATGTGACGAGCCGACATCGAGGTGCCAAACCGCTCCGTCGATATGAGCTCTTGGGAGCGATCAGCCTGTTATCCCCGGAGTACCTTTTATCCTTTGAGCGATGGCCCTTCCATACGGAACCACCGGATCACTATGTCCTACTTTCGTACCTGATCGACTTGTCGGTCTCACAGTCAAGCGCGCTTATACCATTACACTCTGCAGACGGTTACCAATCGTCTTGAGCGCACCTTTGAAAGCCTCCGTTACACTTTTGGAGGCGACCACCCCAGTCAAACTACCCACCAAACGGTGTCCTCATCGCTGAGTTAGGCCCCAGATAAGCAAAGGGTCGTATTTCAAGGGTGACTCCACAACACCTGGCGATGCTGCTTCATAGTCTCCGACCTATCCTACACATTACTTACCCAGAACCAACGTTAAGCTGCAGTAAAGGTTCACGGGGTCTTTCCGTCCCGTTGCGGGTATCCGGCATCTTCACCGGAACTACAATTTCACCGAGCTCATGGCTGAGACAGTGCCCAGATCGTTGCACCATTCGTGCAGGTCGGAACTTACCCGACAAGGAATTTCGCTACCTTAGGACCGTTATAGTTACGGCCGCCGTTTACTGGGGCTTCAATTCAATGCCTCGCCGAAGCTAACATCTCCTCTTAACCTTCCAGCACCGGGCAGGTGTCAGGCCTTATACATCATCTTTCGATTTAGCAAAGCCATGTGTTTTTGATAAACAGTCGCCTGGGCCATTTCTCTGCGGCCTGCGATTTACTCGCAGGCGCCCCTTCTCCCGAAGTTACGGGGCTAATTTGCCTAGTTCCTTAGCCATGAATCACTCGAGCGCCTTAGTATACTCAACCCAACTACGTGTGTCCGTTTACGGTACGAGCCGTCATACTCGCTTTTCTCGGCACCGGCTGCTTACTTTCGCTTCGTCCGTAGACTAGGCTCAACGTACATTTCCGTCAGTACGTAAGCACCTCACCAATGCGTCACTTTAATTGTATGACAGGTACAGGAATATTAACCTGTTTTCCATCCACTACCCCTTTCGGGTTCGCGTTAGGTCCCGACTAACCCTGATCCGATTAGCGTTGATCAGGAAACCTTGGTCTTTCGGCGAGGGGGTTTCTCACCCCCTTTATCGTTACTTATGCCTACATTTGCTTTTCTAAACAGTCCACTGTGAATCACTCCTTCAGCTTCAACCCAGTTTAGAATGCTCCCCTACCACTGAACTAATGTTCAATCCATAGCTTCGGTAGTATGTTTATGCCCGATTATTATCCATGCACCGCCGCTCGACTAGTGAGCTGTTACGCACTCTTTAAATGAATGGCTGCTTCCAAGCCAACATCCTAGCTGTCTATGCAGCAGCACCGCGTTTGGTCAACTTAACATACATTTGGGGACCTTAGCTGATGGTCCGGGTTCTTTCCCTTTCGGACATGGACCTTAGCACCCATGCCCTCACTCCTATAAATCATTTTGCAGCATTCGGAGTTTGTCAGGAGTTGATAGGCGGTGAAGCCCTCGCGTCCTATCAGTAGCTCTACCTCTGCAAAACTTTTATAAGGCTGCACCTAAATGCATTTCGGGGAGTACGAGCTATTTCCGAGTTTGATTGGCCTTTCACCCCTACCCACAATTCATCCAAAGACTTTTCAACGTCAACTGGTTCGGTCCTCCACTGTGTGTTACCACAGCTTCAACCTGATCATGGGTAGATCACACGGTTTCGCGTCTACTCCCACTGACTATTGCGCCCTATTCAGACTCGCTTTCGCTTCGGCTCCGATTCTTAAAATCTTAACCTTGCCAGTGAGAAGTAACTCGTAGGCTCATTATGCAAAAGGCACGCTGTCACAGATCTTGTCTGCTCCAACCGCTTGTAGGCGCACGGTTTCAGGTACTTTTTCACTCCCCTGTTCGGGGTGCTTTTCACCTTTCCCTCACGGTACTGGTTCACTATCGGTCTCTCAGGAGTATTTAGCCTTAGCGGATGGTCCCGCCAGATTCACACAGGATTTCTCGTGTCCCGCGCTACTCAGGATACTCGCCTCGCTTAAAATATTACGTATACCGGACTATCACCGTCTTTGGTTACTCTTTCCAAAGTATTCTACTTCTATTTTAATTGATTATGCAAGTCCTACAACCCCAACAATGCCTGAACATCACTGGTTTGGGCTAATCCGCGTTCGCTCGCCACTACTTGCGGAATCACTTTTGTTTTCTCTTCCTCCGGGTACTTAGATGTTTCAGTTCCCCGGGTTTGCTTCCTTTCGGATGACTGGTCTTCAACCAGCCGGGTTGTCCCATTCAGAAATCTGCGGATCAATAGTTATTTGCACTTCCCCACAGCTTATCGCAGCTTATCACGTCTTTCATCGCCTCTGAGAGCCTAGGCATCCCCCGTACGCCCTTGTCTACTTTCTTTTACACACACCATAGTTGGTGTATATGGTTTTGGTTGTTGCCAATATGTCAATGATCGTTTTGCTGTGTTCTATACAGCTTGTGATACTTCCAGAATCGAACTGAAATTTTTATCCAATGTATCTTTTTCAGCCGCTTGCTCTTAGCTACTAGCTTTTAGCTGATTCTCATGATGTTTATTTTTAGTAAAACCTTTGTTCTACTTTTGGTGGAGAATATCGGAGTCGAACCGATGACCTCCTGCGTGCAAGGCAGGCGCTCTAGCCAGCTGAGCTAATCCCCCATGGTTCTAGCATCTAGCTTCTAGTTGCTAGCTACTAGCTTTGGTAGTCCCGGGCAGACTTGAACTGCCGACCCCTACATTATCAGTGTAGTGCTCTAACCAACTGAGCTACGGGACTGTTGCAGTGTCGTCTACTCCCGTTCCTAACAGGATTACTTGACGCTGTTGTAAATAGTCGGTAGTGTTTTTGACTGTAGTTAGTAGTGATTTACTTTACGTATCTCTTTCTACTTTCCTTTTGCCTTTCTACTTTCTACTTATGTTTTAAATAATACCTAAAAAAGATAAAAGTGCCTGATGGCATAAAAAATTTCTCCAGAAAGGAGGTGTTCCAGCCACACCTTCCGGTACGGCTACCTTGTTACGACTTAACCCTAGTTACCAGATTTACCCTAGGCCGCTCCTCTCGGTGACAGACTTCAGGTACCCCCGGCTTCCATGGTTTGACGGGCGGTGTGTACAAGGCCCGGGAACGTATTCACCGCGCCATGGCTGATGCGCGATTACTAGCGAATCCAGCTTCACGAAGTCGGGTTGCAGACTTCGATCCGAACTGAGACCGGTTTTTGAGATTAGCATCACTTCGCAGTGTAGCGGCCCTCTGTACCGGCCATTGTAACACGTGTGTAGCCCTGGACGTAAGGGCCGTGCTGATTTGACGTCATCCACACCTTCCTCGCGGTTTACACCGGCAGTCTTGTTAGAGTGCCCACCATTATGTGCTGGTAACTAACAACGTGGGTTGCGCTCGTTATGGGACTTAACCCGACACCTCACGGCACGAGCTGACGACAACCATGCAGCACCTTGTAAGCAGTCCGAAGAAAAGAATATCTCTACTCTATGCAGCCTACATTTAAGTCCAGGTAAGGTTCCTCGCGTATCATCGAATTAAACCACATGTTCCTCCGCTTGTGCGGGCCCCCGTCAATTCCTTTGAGTTTCATTGTTGCCAACGTACTCCCCAGGTGGATAACTTAATGCTTTCGCTTTGCCGCTTACTGTGTATCGCAAACAGCTAGTTATCATCGTTTACGGCGTGGACTACCAGGGTATCTAATCCTGTTCGATCCCCACGCTTTCGTGCATCAGCGTCAGTTACAGTCTAGTAAGCTGCCTTCGCAATCGGTGTTCTGTGACATATCTAAGCATTTCACCGCTACATGTCACATTCCGCCTACCTCGTATGTACTCAAGAATAACAGTATCAAAGGCAATTTTACGGTTGAGCCGCAAACTTTCACCCCTGACTTACTATTCCGCCTACGCACCCTTTAAACCCAATGAATCCGGATAACGCTTGCATCCTCCGTATTACCGCGGCTGCTGGCACGGAGTTAGCCGATGCTTATTCATATGGTACCGGCAAGCGAGTATACATACTCGTGTTTCTTCCCATATAAAAGAAGTTTACAACCCATAGGGCAGTCTTCCTTCACGCGACATGGCTGGTTCAGCCTTGCGGCCATTGACCAATATTCCTCACTGCTGCCTCCCGTAGGAGTCTGGTCCGTGTCTCAGTACCAGTGTGGGGGACCTTCCTCTCAGAACCCCTAGACATCGTCGGCTTGGTGAGCCGTTACCTCACCAACTACCTAATGTCACGCATGACCATCTTTTACCACCGGAGTTTTAATTATTAAATGATGCCATCCAATAATATTATGGGGTATTAATCCGTCTTTCAACGGGCTATCCCCCAGTAAAAGGTAGGTTTCATACGCGTTACGCACCCGTGCGCCGGTCGTCAGCGGAAGCAAGCTTCCCTGTTACCCCTCGACTTGCATGTGTTAGGCCTGTCGCTAGCGTTCATCCTGAGCCAGGATCAAACTCTTCGTTGTATAAAAATTTTTAATGCTTTCAAAACTTTTTATACCATTGACTTCAGGTTCACTTTTTACCTTTTTTAGTTTTAGGTACTATTCAATATTTTCAAAGATCGTTGGAGCTTTTTGCTCTTGTGAATTTTCAGCTCTTAACTGCCTCAATTCGTTGTCCTTTCTGGCCTCTCTCGTTTAAGAAGCGGCTGCAAAGGTAAGAAGTTTTTGTTTTAATTTCCAAATCTTTTTTCAAGTTTTTTTTCTTCTTTATTTTCGAAAGGAAAATCAAGTTAATTCAACTTTCTTGACTTGTCAATTACTTCTTTTCATTATTTTGCAAACTTGCTCGAAAACTTATCTGCTCTGCTTTTCGTGAGAAACGTTATCCTCAAAAGCGGCTGCAAAGATAAAGAATTTAATTTCTAAATTCCAAATGTTTTTTTGAAGTTTTTTTCTTTTCTTTTTTCGTTACTGTCGCTTAGCTTTTTATTAAACGCAGCTAGTAAAAAAAGAAAGCTTAAACACTTCCCATTTTTCTTTGCTTCAATATTTACAAACCAGCTCAATCACCCGTCTGCTCTGCCTTTCGTAAGAACCCTTGTTCTCAAAAGCGGATGCAAAATAAGCGCTTATTTCTCGAACATCCAAATCTAATTGGTAAGTTTTTCCAATATCGGAGTGTTAATTTGTGTTTCAGAGTTGGATTAAAGGGGGTTATAGTTTAAAGTTTTTAGCATACTCAATCTAATATTAGTTTTCCCACAGTAAGAAGATCATTGATATGATGCAAATCGTATATAAATTTATTGTTACAATTTATTGAAGCAATAAAAACTATTCACTATCTTTTCACATTGTTCTATCATTTAACAAACAGCTTGTATGAAGAAAATTCTAATAATTGACGATGCTGCAGACACTAGAACTACATTAAAAACTCTTCTAAGAAAACAGAATGTAGAGATATTAGAAGCATCCAATGGTGTTGAAGGTTGGGATATTATAATAAAAGAACACCCAGATCTGATTCTTCTAGATCTTTATATGCCACATAAAGATGGTTTCTCAATACTTGAAGATCTTGAAGAAGAATGGATGGGAATACCTGTAGTAGTAGTTTCTGGTGATACGGAAGAAGAAACTATCTCTACCTGCAATTTTTTTGGAGCAAAAGCCTATCTAAAAAAACCTATTGTTCTAGACGAATTCAAAGAGGTAATAAAAGTTATTGAAGAAGCATAACTAAAAAGGGCAATCAGTTTTGATCGCCCTTTTTGTTATACTTAACATTAAAACTAATTCGTACCTAATCTTACCTTTTGTTGATATGAATGCTCATTATCGCTTACTTTTACAATATATAATCCGGATTTAACATTCATATTTCTGGAATAACTATCTCCCAACATTTCATCTTTAAGTATTAATCTACCATCAATTGAATAAACTTCTACTAATTTCATATCACTTTCCCAATCACATGTTATATTGAGATTATTATAATCTAAGACTCTTATATTTATTCTATCCTCAATAGATTCAGAATCTTCTATATCCGTAGAAATATTAGCAAAATGTAAGACAAACCTCTCATTGTTTGTGGTAACACCTGATTCAAAACTAATACTTGGTGTATTTCGCAAATCATACACAATGTCATTATCAGTATCTTCAAGGTATACTGAGACTTCAGGCATAAACTGATTAATATTATTAGCAACAATATTCATATTTCCATCAGCTTTGTCTCCAACCTTATAACCAAGTGGTACTGTTTTTTCACTATATACCTTTGGCAATACACTAATAACCATTTTTTTGGATTCTTTAATAGCATATAATAACGGAACAGATGAATCATCAGACATATATTTTTCAGAATCGTATACATTCGGAAAATCACTTCCCAATGCTCTGAATACAATGGCAATTTCATCACTTCCATTATCGTTTCCAATTTTCAAACGCAGAATATCATCACTCTGATAGCTGGCACTTTTTAATCCTCCTGTTGAATGTACACGTGCTCCCGGATATATAGTAAAATTACTTCCGGCGGAATATGATCTTATCCAGAATGATTGTCCCGGAGCTATTATATTTGTTCCTCCATTAACACCAACTTTCAAGCTTACATTATAGGTTGCCCTAACTGTTGTTTTAGGATCACTTAAAAGCGTATACCACACAGTAGTACTGGCATCACCAAAATCCCACTCACTTGTTTTGTCTAAATCAATATATGAAGCATAAGGGTTACCAAACAACATCCAACTACTTTCTAATGTACGAGACTGGGCCCCATTTATCAATGTTCCATTCGTAGTTACCGTCTTTGCATCTGCCAAATATGCCGAATAACCCATTAATTGCTTTGCATCATCTGTTAATGTAACTCCGGAAGCTAAACCTGGAACTGACCATGCAGATGGATAACTAAACACCCATGCATCAGTTTGTATTGTTCCATATACATCGGTTAAAACACCATTTAGACAGTGCGATAAATAAATATACATATATCTTGGATAATCCCACTCTACTTGTACATCATTAGATATACTTCCCTGATTAATGAATGAAGCCGGATTAGTATAATCATTCTGTATAATCAAGCTATTAGGATCAACCATAGTAATATCTCCATTAACACTCATCTTACTACCAGCCAATAGTGTTAGTGATGCTCCTGTATCCTCTAAATCAATATCGTTAGCCTGAGCCAGATCAGTATTATTAATTTCAGGTTTATTGGTTGTATTTGGAATTGTAACATTTGCACTAGCATTAGGCACTAAACCATCAGACCAATTAGATGTATCAAACCAATTATTATCAGTTGCTCCCGTCCATGTATATGGAAGAATAGTAAGTGCACCAAAGGTAAAATAATGTGCAATTTCGCCTGATTTATATCCAAAAGCCAAATTACTTGCTAATTGAACGGTTCCATTATTATCATCGCCGCTTGCATTTGCATAAGCTATTTCATCCCATTCATCACTTGCATTGTTTGCCCAATAAACAACCTGTAGATTAGATTTTACCACTCCACTCTGATTATCCCATCTTAACTCTACATTAGCCGATTTACCTTCTGCGGGAGCTTCTACTTTCCAATTCTCATTTGAACTTACAAATGCGACGTTACTTGATTTTACACTAGGATTCCATTGATTAGGGCTAAAATATTGAGCAGCCCAATAGCCAGTTGATGTACCCTCTGGAATTACAACAATGTTTCCAAATCGATATGCATCACCAACAGGAAAATCAAAAGACTCACCCGATGTTGCTATGTTTTTATACATTAAACCATTAACATAGGACGTAGCACTTCCTCCAGTAACAACCTCCTGATAAGGAGACGATAATGTTAACTTACCTGTAGTTGCCGAAACCTCTATGATTCCATTCTTAAGAATCAAATTTTCTTTTACTTCTACTGGTTTTTCAATTAGCAATCCGTTGCTATTATCAATTTCCAAATCATATATGGCATTGCTTCCTGTAAAATCAACATTTGTGTTAACAACCTGTTGCGATACCCCAACAAAAGCTATCTTACTATCTATAGTTGCAGAATATGCCCCGGCATCAAATAACAAATCTCCTCCGAGATATATCGTTGTACTTGTAGGATGGATAACATTAGGTCCATTAATATGTAGGCTACCATTAATAACAACATCTGCCGACATACGACGATCACCACTACCTGTAAATAAAACATTATTAAAGGCCGACAATTCTCCCATCACATCATAAGAGTCTGTACCATCATACTGAATGGTTCCTCCTGAAGTAGAAACAAAATCATCATAAATACCTGCAGGAAGTACTGCACCTTTATCAAACCTAATAGTTCCTGTTCCATCAACATATCCTAGGCGATGGCCAAATGTAGTACCTAAATCAATTACTCCTGTTTCTAAAATATGTGTTCGGTAGGATGATTTAGATGGAGTTGCAGGCAAAGTGAGTGTATGCTCAACATATACTACCGCCCCTGATGGTCCACCTGCGGGTATCCCACTACCTGCAATTCCACGCGTATCAGTATCTACATCATATGTTGCCCATGTAAAAACATCATCCCATGAACCATCTATCATTGTAATATAAGCAGGTAACACATCTGGGATGGCATCTGGTTCCCCTGCGGTATAATCTCCATCTATAACCAAATCATCGGCACCGTTCCAACTATATTTTACCTGATCTAATGCAATATCAATGGTTCCATCTGACTTATTCCAAGCATCAGAATCTAATAATATTTTAGCATTAATATATTTACTCTCATTTCCTAATACATCAGTATTTAAATACTGAAAAGTTACATCTGCTGTAAACCCTGATACATTATCAGCATCCAACGACCAATTATATTGCAGTACCTTACTCTTATCTAATACGCTTATGTGAGGCTCATTTGCAGCTTTTACTCTAATTGAACCACCTGCTGTTGAATTACTAGTAACATCAATGGTAACCGGCGTATATTTTCCAAACGATCCTATTGGATAAATAAAAGTTCCTGAATATGGTGATTCAAACACTTTTTCGATACCTGCATCGGTAAACGAAAGATTGGTTTGTACCATATTAGATGAAGTAAATCCTGTAATCCCATCAGTTTCATCAACAATAGTCGCACCTTCGCTAATGGTTAATAAATTACCTCCAATATCAAAAATACCACTTGATAATTTCAATTGTTTATTTATGGTAAAAGCTTGTGCCTGATTAGGAACATTAGCTCCATCTGTATTATTAATCGTTAAACAATCAAAACTACCAACGCCTGTTATTCCTTGCTCTCCACTAGTTCCTCCTAAAATTAAACCATCACCACTATCGGTTAAAACAGCTCCATTGTTAATTACATTACCTTTAGCTATTACAGAATATGCATTGGTATTTATTTGCCCATCTTCTATTGTTAGTGCATTTTCTATTTCAACGCCTGCCATTTCAATACTTAACTCACCTGTACCTCCACTTTTTTCGAAATTATAAAATGTTGTAGCTGTTCCATTTATAATCTGATCAGACACACCCGTAAAAAATGTAGTATTTGTACCCCCATCAAAAGTTCCATCATTAGTTAAATCTCCTTTTAGAGTGAAATCAAAACCATTCTGACTAAAAGTTGTACCAGCACCAATCGTTAATTGTTCATTTAAAGTTAGTGGCCTGATGTATAGTTTAGCATTAACTGTACCCGACAACCAAATTGCATTTAACGCTTTATCTGCATTAATTCCAAAGTCACCGGATGTATTTATACTAAAACCGGAGCCTGACAAAACAGTAGATGTCTCTGGATAAAAATACAATGAGGCAACAGCACTACTTCCATTAGTATTACTAATGTTAATCACATCATCAGTACCTTGAGAGAAAGAACTACCTGTTCCTAATATTTCGAACATTCCTCTACTGTTTTCAGGGGCATCAACAGAACCAACGGTTACCAAACCACCACTTTGAACAAAATTAAGGATTCCAGTTGCACTGCTGATTGATCGTCTGATTTGAGAACCAACATTTAGCACGCCATTATTACTAACCGAAATAGAAGCTCCTCCACCACCATCAAACTCAATATAATTATCTGTTCCTTCATTAAATAGGGCTTGTCCATTATTATCAACAATCAATTTACCTCCCAGCTTAATACCAGAACCGGTACCTGATGCATCAGCATCAATACGAACAAATGAACCATTATCTACTACCAAACTTGTTCCATCTGGTATTTTAAAATCATTACTACTAACTCCCGTATTCAATGTTAAATCAATACCTGATGCATTTAAGTGACAAATACCTGATTGTAACACTAACGATTTAGTTGCATCACTAGGTGTTTCTGTTAAATTAAACGGAGTATTAAAGCGTACTGTATCACTTGTACTTGACTTATTTATATAAACACGATAAAAATCAACACTAGCAGAACCTGATTCTAACGATACTAATGCCGATTTATCACCTTCAAAAACAATATTTGCCTTATTAGAGGCATCAAAATTAATAGTTGCTCCATTAACCAAATCAATATCACCTTTTAGATAAATCTTATTCTCTGTATTACCTCCTTGCAATGTTCCTGCTCCGGAAAATACAATTGATCCTTCAATTGAAGTATTATGAGTAGTCTCGGATGGTAACTTTAATGTACCTGTATTAATTTTGAGACTATCTCCAATTGAAAAAGTCCCCCCCCAAACATTTGAAACATTTAAGTTTGCTCCATCAATTAATAAATCTCCTCCAATTTCTCCTCCGTGCTGATTATACGTAGTTTTTGTACCTCCTCCAGAAATTATTAAATTAGGGTAATAAGGTATTTGACTAAAATTAGGCAATGTATAACTTCCAGTTCCTGTAAATTCAATTATTGCTTCTGGACTATTACATAATCCAGTATGATCTCCATTGATTATATTAGGTGGCCCATAGGAAAAATCATTTTCGTATACTAAAAGTCCATCACCATTAATTTTATCAATATAATGCTCAGAAGTATTGTGTTTAACAAATAATTCCCCTTCAATCTGTACTTCTGAAACATTTACCGATGAGTTGATTACAATTGTGTGTCCTTTTCGAACAACACAAACATCAAAAGATTGAGGAGCAGTTGTTGTAGCTGTTGTTGATGATGAATCAATAGTCCATGAACCTGCAGTATTAAAATCCCACTCAGGCCCAGCTCCTTCATTTAAGCTATACAATACTCTTGGAGAATCAAAAACATCTCCACTTGTTAATTTTGCAAACGTATAGTCTCCACTTAAAGCTGAACTTTTAGTTCCATTTGTAAAAGGGAATTCAAATATCTGCCCATTTTGCACATCTCCATATTGCTCCCATGAATTTCCAGATAAAACAGCTCCTCCTGTAAAATTAGGTTCAATAGAAATAGGACATGTCAAATAATATTTTAAATCATTATCTGTAACCACTCCCGACAAGGTTGTCCATTTATTAATCCAATAATAAGCTAAAACATCTGTTGTTTTATTAGGATCAGTCGATGGATGCCTTGAACTAACTGGTTTAACTGTTAATAGCCCTGAAGCTACATTAGCTCCACTGAAATCATTCTGAGCAAAAACTTCATTATTCGCTAAACCTGCAGAAGTCCCTACAGGTATATCAACAACGCTTATTCCTGTTCCATAATTGGCATCTAAATCTATTTTAACAGTTAATCCTCCATCTGATGCTACGCCTGAAGTTCTAAAAAACCTATTTGTTCCTGCATTCGAAATTTCTCCATTCACTGTTAAATTATAAATACCTAAATCAAATTTTGCAGATCCAGAAGAACTAAAAGAAAAATCTTCAATATCTAAATTACTCGCTAGCGCACAACCATAATCCCCATTATTCAATTGTAATCTACCAAAATTATATTCTTTTACAGAATTGCCTTTTAAAATCTGTTTTTTTGAACCTTCTAACACAAGTCCTCCTGTACCAGAAGAAGTTAAATCACCATCAACGATAACAACACTATCTGTCACTGTTGTCCAATAATTATTTACATTAAAAGCACCTCGTTGCAATTTCAATGTGCCGACAATATCAATATCCAGCCCTGTAATACTCACATTATAATATTCACCAGAAGTAGGATGTTTATCTTTATTGATTAGCAAACCAGGAAGAGATACTCCGGCAATGGAGCTATTAATAGCTCCATCCTGAGCTCCGTTAAAAGTCAGATGTCCTGATTGAGTATATGTACCTGCAATATTTAGATCTTCACCAATGTATAAATAATGACCTTGGTCATTAAAAACGACATTACTACCTATCGTCAAATCATTAAGAATAACAAAAGAAAATGAGGTTCCATCATATGAATTACCCCAATAATTTCCTACCTGAATCTCATGACTACTTCCTGCTTCATTCAAAACCAAATTATAAAACGGAGCATTTGAATATATATCAAAATCACGACTACTTGACTCAAATACTTCAACTGTACCTCCAGTAACATTACAATTACCTTCATCAGATTGTATCCGAATTCCTGTAACCCATCCATTGGCCTCATTAGCAATACGAAAACTCATCACACCTCCTGTCATTTCAAAAATATGATTTGAATTATCAAGATGAAAGACCGCAGAACTATTAGTATTATTTGCTAACTCATCAAAATGAATAGTTCCCCCCGATTGCTTATAATGAAATTTTCCAGCGCTACTTTTTGGTCTGACTTGCGTGGCATAAATATCTCCTCCTTCAATATCTAATACAGGAGTTCCACCTGTACTGCCATAAAATATACCATTTGTTCCACCGGGTGTGGTAAATGTACCAGATGAAATTTTTAGTTCTCCGTATAAAGTAATTGCCCGATTATCTCCTGTAGTTTCCGAAGTTGTTATATCTGCTCCATTAATCCATAAACGTCCTGTTTCTGGAATAGTAAATTCATTGGGAGCAGTTCCTGTTCTATCTTCTCCTAAGGTTGCTATCTCAATATTATTACCCAACTGCAAGGTACCATTCTCAATCACTATAGGTAAACGTTGCCAACCAGCTGCTCCATCTGCGGCATCAGTTGTTGTACCTGTTACAGGGCCTTTAAGTATAAATTTATCAGCGCTTGATGCTGAAATTGTAACTCCAAATGTTTTATCTGTACCTTTATCGACAAATATTCTATATAATTTAGCTGTTTCATTTATAACAAATGCTGTATTTGCAGAACCTCTGAATCGGATCTTCACAGCACCCTTTGTAGCTTCTTCATAAGTACCATCACGAGTAAATTCAATAGTACCGTTATTAGTTAGGTTACCATATACATTCAACCAGTGAAAACAATTATCACCATCTGTAGTCATCAAACCATTTGCACCAACCTCAATATTGCCATAAACGGTAACTTCTCTATTGGCATCATTTGTATCCCCAATTTTAAACCTACCAACATTAACAGTTAAATTACCATTAATAACTAAGTCTCGATCAATTAATAAATTATTCGAATTGGAATCAAAATTCACCACTAAATTATAAAATGCAGCACCTTGAGTTAAAGAAATATTACTATCACCATAATACTCAACCGTTCCTTCCCCTTGTCCTTTTGTAATAAAATGAGTCGCATCTGCATTTGGAAAGTTATCATCATCCATTAAAATAGTACCACTACCCTTAATTGTATTAAAGGTTGATTGACTTGATGATCTTAGGTCTAATCGTCCGTTTACAGTTAATACATCACATGTTACGGAGATATCTCTTACACTTGGGGAATCATATGGATCATTTCCATCCGGCATAATTACAGTTCGCCCTTGTAATATTACTATTTTATCATTCTCTAATTGAGGGTAGGTATTTGTTGGGTTAACAGACACCATACCTGCAGGATCCAGTGTCCAAATAGCAGGATTATCCCAATCACCTCCCGCTAGAGAATACCATGTATTTTGTGCAAAAAGATTAATTGTCACCAAACATGCTAATACAATTAAAGAGTATATTTTTTTCATAATCGATTATTTTCACTTCAATATTGAGAAAGTCTTCACTTGGGCATTTGTACGATTAAAGTAAGGAAAGTTTCGTTTTTATTGATGAAATGCCATTTTCTACCAATAAATTCACTCTTCACTCAATTGGTTTACCAAAAGTATTAACAATGTAGTATTGTTTAAGTTTAGTAAAATATAGGAACATCAAAACATTACTACCATTAGAAATATTCATAACATAACCACCACTATACATGACATTTACCAACTCAACTAAATAATCAACTATTAGCAAAGCCTATTATCAATTGTACATCTTAAATCATTTCATCAGCTTTCTGTATTAATCGTAAATATTTACATTCAACTTTTACTAACCTTATGAATTATCTATCCACAACTAATCCAATTGAGGAAAAATAGGAGTCAGAATACTATCTAGCACATGTTATAACCTCTTTAAACCTAATTATAAGATATAATTAACTCATATTTTAATCATGTTAAAGTCAATAAATATCGAATTTAATTTGTATTTACTTTGAGTTTAATATGTATTAAATATGACTTTATCATGACTTAAACACATTTACATTACTAAGACTCCTCCAATTAATCACAGAAAAATTCAAGAGAACAGACAACTTCTATTGTCACCAGAAACAATCAAGGATATATATTTGATTATATATAAGTCGCGAAGGAAACAACACATACGCAAAGTTGGAAAAGTTGAATTCCCTATAGAATGTAACAATTTAGATGCGTCAACAAGAGAAACCCTAAAAACCAACTTAACAAGGTTGATCATTTACAAAACCTTTAAAAAGGCGACTTAATTGTGTTGCTAAAAAATATAAAAGGTATAGGAATCATAGAATAACAACAACGTTTTTAGTCACCCAAGTGAATGCCTACAGAATATAGTTTCTTAGACATAAAAAAAGAGGATGCCATTGGACACCCTCTTTTATACTATCATATCAAATACAATTCTAATGTTTACTAATCCTAATTTTTTGTTGATACGAGTGCTTATCATCACTAACTTTCACAACATATAAACCAGATTTGACCTCACAATATCTGGAATAAAGATCACCGTACATTTGGTCTTTAATAATCTGTCTTCCATCAATTGAATAGATTTCAACTAATTTTTCTTGACTATCCCAATTACAAGAAATTTCAAGATTATTGAAATCAACTACTTTAACATTAACCTTGCTAATATTTTCATCATCAACTACATTATTATCGATATCAGTTGAAATAGCTTTGAAATGCAATACAAACCTTTCGTCATTGGTAGCAATTCCTGATTCGAAACTAACTATTGAAGAAGAACGCAGATCATACATAGCTCCCGTTTCTGTATCTTCCAATAAAACTGAGACATTGGATTTAAACTGACTAATATTATTAGCTATAATTTTTATCATACCATCAGCTTTGGAACCAACTCTATACCCTAACGGAACAGTTAATTCTCCGGTAATTTCAGGCATTACATCTATTGCCATTTTCTTTGTTCCCTTTACAGTATATAACAATGGTATATAAGCCCCATCTGACATATATTTTTCTGAATCAAAACTATTCGGAGCTTCGCTTCCAATTGATCTAAAAACAATGGCAATCTCATCACTACCATTGTCGTTTCCAAGCTTTAGCCTAAAAACATCATCATCCACTGCTACTCTTTGACTTTTTAGACCTCCAGCTGAATGAACTCTTGCTCCCGGGCTAATAGTAAAATTACTTCCTGCCAAATAGGATCGTATCCAAAACGATTGTCCAGGAGATATTATACTAGTACCCCCATTAACGCCAACTTTTAAACTAACATTGTACGTTGCCCTTATAATAAATTTAGGATTACTTAGTAATGTATACCAAACTGTTGTACTGGCATCTCCAAAATCCCATTCACTTGTTTTATCCAAATCGATGTATGAAGCATAAGGATTACCAAACAACATCCAACTATTTTGTAATGTCCTGGATTGAGGACCACTTATCATGGTTCCATTTGTTGTTACTGTTTTAGCATCCGCCAAATAGGCTGAATACCCCATTAATTGTTTTGTATTATCAGTTAATGTTATTCCTGAATTCAAACCAGGAACCGACCAATATGATGGATAACTAAACACCCATGCATTAGACTGCACTGTTCCATAATCATCAGTTACAACACCGTTAAGACAATGAGATACATACAAATACATATACCTTGGATAATCCCACTCTACTTGCACATCCTTTGATATACTACCATGATTAATAAACGAAGTAGGATTAGTATAATCATTCTGAATAATCAAACTATTATCGTTAGCCATTGTAACATCACCATTAACGGTCATTCTTGATCCTTGGGCCAGAGTTAACAAACCTCCCGAATTAATAATTAAGTCATTGGTTTGAGCAACGGTTGCTCCACTTACGATTGGATCATTAGAAGCTGCATTAATAGTAACATCAGATCCGCCTGATGGAATTGTATTACCAGACCAGTTTCCGACTGTAAACCAATCACTATTAACCGATCCTGTCCATGTATAAAGAGGTATTATTGCTGAACCAAAAGTTATATAATTACCGCCGGCATTAGTATTGAAACTCATTGGCAAAGAAAGTGGAGCTGTTCCTCCTAAATAACTATCTGAAGGATTAATATCTATATCAACTTTATCCCACAATGAACCATTCCATTCTGCTGCGCTAATGGTATCTCCTTGCGAAGGAGTTACTCCACTGGCATTATCCCACCTCATAATAATATCTGCTGTTGCTGATGATGGTGACATTACGTTCCAATACTCATTATGACTTACGTATTCCAAACCGCTTCCTGTTAATTCAGGATCATAACCTTCATTAGCTGGATTATTATTAAAGTACTGAGCAGACCAATAACCAGATGCGCTAACATTACTGACACTTATATCACCATAACGTCCTGAGTTACCAACAGGATAGGTAAAACTTCCTCCTGAAACAACATTCTTCAATAATGGCCCGTCAACATAAGATGATTCACTTCCTCCTGTTACAGCGTTTGAAGTACTTTTGGTAATCTTAAAGCTTCCACCACCACTTGCATCCAAAACTCCATTCGTTAATGTTAATACATTCGATAGTTCAATATCAACATCAACATCTGCTCCATTGGCATTATTGATTGTTAGATTATTTAACGCATTTGCTGATGTAAAACTTAAATTTCCTGTGATACTTTGTCTGGTTAATCCATTCAAAACAATACTATTTGAATTAGCCGAATAACTTCCACTTGTAAAAATGACATCACCTCCGACATTTATATTCTCACTTGTCTGACCAATTAAGGTTGGTCCATCTATAGTTAAATCACCAAGTATTGTTATCCCATCAGTATATGAAGTTGGGGTTCTTGTTCCACTACCACTCAATACGATGTTATTGGCCGTTTGCCTTTTATTTAAGAATTGATAGTATTTATCTACTCCGCTAAATTCGAACGTTCCTCCATTTACAGTACAAAACTCATCATATACTCCTGCTGGTAAACTTCCACTTTCAACCACCAATGTTCCTGTACCCGAAACATTACCCAAGCGATGATTTAATGTACTACCTACAACTAATTTTCCCTGATCGGTAAATACTGTGCTGAAAGCAATTTTATTATCTTGAGTAATGTCTACCTCTGAATCAATGTACACTATAGCTCCCTTAGGAATTCCAACAGCACCAGGAGTTCCTCCAGGTGTTTGTGTGGCCGGATTATACGAATCCCATGTAGATGGTTGTTCCCAGTTATTATTGGCTACAGAGATATAAGCCGGTATCTGATCAGGAATGGCTGATTCTTCTCCTGCCGTATAATCTCCATCAATATCAATATCTGTCAAATTATCATCAGTAAAAGCAATAACTAATTTATGACTCCCCTCATCATATGAATCTTCGGTATATTTATTAACCTCAACATCATCAATTTGGAAGCGTGCTGCAATATATTTACTTTCATCACCTTTGGCATCTGATGCAATCGGCTGCATTTCAATTACCCCTTTAAAATCAGTAATATCTTGTGCATCCAGTGTCCAGTTATACTGAAGCACTCTACCTAAATTAGCATCAGCTATTGTTACATGAGGCTCATTAGCTGCTTTCACCCTTATCGAACCTGTAGAACTGGTATTCTCAGAAATATTAACTTTTACGGGAGTGTATTTACCATAGGATCCAATAGGATATATAAAATCTGTTATAACTCCACTGTTAAAATATTTCTTAATACCAGCATCGGTAAAAGATAAGTTGGTTTGAACCATATTTGCAGAACTAAAAGTTCCACCAAAGGCAGCATCAGCACTTAACACCATTAAGTTTCTTCCAATATCGAATACACCATTATCGAGTTGCAATAATTCTTCGATAGTAATAGATGAACTTTGTGCCGGAGTTACCACTCCCAAACTATTATCGATAGTAAGACGACCAAACGAGCCTGTACCTGAAACATATTGTTGGTCGCTTGTACTATTTAAAACAATACCTTTGCTAGCACCTGTACTTACAACCGATGAATTATTTATAACATCGCCATGTACTGCCAGGCTATTCTCACCTGTTGATAAAATACCGGAAGATATAGTTAAATCCCCATCGATTGTTACATTACTATTGTCTACCGATAAAGTATTTGATATATTCTGCACAACATCATTGAACCAGATTTGACCTGAACCTCCAATAGATTGATCAGTGGAACCGGTAAAATAAGTAGTATTTGATCCTGCTGTATATGCTAATTGAGAATTATAATTATTTATGATATCTCCCTTTATGGTTACATCCAGATTATTAGCATTAAAAACAGAATTATTTTCAATGGTTAGAGTTACCAGTTCCAATGGATTTGTTAGCAAACGAGCTTCACAACCAGCACTACCTGCTATCGTCAAATAATTAAGAGGTTGTGTTGTGTTTACTCCAACCACCTCTGAACCTTCAATAGTAAAACCTGAAGTTCCATTGAATCCAGCGGATAAAGGATCGAAATACAAGGCTGGAACAGAATTTCCAACTCCACTTTTAATTACTACCTGATCACCATCGGCTTGGGTAAATGCTCCTCCGGTTACTTCAAAAATTCCTCTTGTATTAGTTAAAGCCCCATTAGCACCCACTTCTACAATACCTGAATTCTGATTAAAGGTTAACATTCCTTCTTCGGTTGTAGTTAATCTGCGAATCTGTGAGCCTACATATAATTCACCTCCACTATTCACATCAATGCTAGAATTACCAGATGCTGTATATTCTATAAAACTACTGCTGGTTCCATCATTACTTAAATTTCCATTAATATCAACTTTGGTTCCATCGAAATTGGCAATACCTCCATCTAATATTAAAGCTCCATCTAGCCAAAATCCAGAATTACCAGCTGCATTTACAATTGACCCATTCGAAACTCTAAGGGTTGTACCCGTTGGTATTTGAAATGCGTTACCTCCAGTTGTTAAATTCAGCTTGATATCAGGATGATTTAGATGACAAATACCTGATTCGAGAACCAGCGATTTGTTTGCTTGATTGGTATATGCATTTAAATCGAAATCGCTATTAAATTGGACTGTACTACCTACAGATTTATTAAGTATTACTCTATAAAAATCAGAAGATTCATTAGCTGTTTTACTAAATTCCACTGATTGATCACCAAGAAATTCAACCGTAACTCCATTAACATCACTATTAGCTATATCAATGGTACCTACTCCTTGCTTAATATTTCCATATAATTCAATATGATGCTCTAAAGCTCCTAATCCAGTTCCTTCTTGAATGGTCAACTTTCTGTCTGCTGTCGGAGCATATGCTCCATTGGCTACCGAGGATACTGTAAAATCAATATCACCTTCTATAGTTAAAGTACGAGCTGTTCCACTATTTGGAAACTTAACTTCACCTTGGTAATAATCACCAATTTGTAAATCACCTCCAACAAATATATCACCATCTGCACCATCATTTAAAAATAAGGTTGTACTACCTCTGGGATTCAAATTTCTATTAATAACAATATCGTTGGTAAAAGTTAATGATTGACCTCCTTCTAACATCACGTTGGGATAGACACTGAATGTTTCAGGAATATCAATATTATTAGCATCACCAACATATAAAAACCAGCTATATTTTTCATTGGAGAATTCACTAAAATCGCCATGTAATACCGGATCATCAACATTATCCAAGTATTGAGTAATGATACCGGTTCCTTGCACTCTATTTAGATTCAATCCATTATCTTCATAAACCGTTAAGCGTGGCAAATCTTCTAAATTAGTTGAAACAGTTGTATCATGCTCAAAATTTAACATTCCAACCTCCAAGTTTCCAAACTCATAACCAAAATATGACGTTACATGAAACTCACTTTTTGATATTTCAACTCTATCTCCACCTCTAATAACAACAATATCCCCAGCTTCAGGTGTACCACTTTTAGAAGTTCCATCTTCTTCTGTCCAAAATTCATTACTCCAATTATAATTACCTCCATTTCCTGGTGAATAATACACTTCAATCCTTCGAAATGGTGTATTGGCTCCATTATTATCACCAGCAGTAAAATCTCCATTTACCAGTTTTGTTAATTCTCCATTTTGAGATTGATAGTTGAAATATAGATCACCTGAATTTCCATTACCAAGGTTACTAGTTCCCCAATGCCAATCTTGATCTTCTAACCATGCAACAACAAATCCTTTATCAACATAAGAATCATAATCAAATGTGACTCCAACAACATTGTTATTTAGATTTTCAAATCCTGTAACTTTAGTTTTCCAATAGTAAGCCAATACTTCACTATTTCTGCCCTCTATCACGGCAGGATGCTCTCCGTATACTGGAGTAACGGTATAATATCCAGCAGTTGATATATTTTGGCCTATCGTTGAAACCTTTACTGGACTATATCTTTGAATATTTGAATATTCAGGATATCCCCAAATATTGGTTCCAGTTTGAAAAACACCTTTAATACCCACTGGATATTCAGCAATAACACCTGAAGAAGAACTATTAATTAAAAATCCTATTGTTAATCCACCATTTCCAGCTAAACCAGCTGTTTGAAAATATCTACTACTATTCGCATTAGTTATGCTTCCTTCAACGGTAAGGTTGTATTCTCCCATATTAACCTTGGCACTCCCGCTAGTGGCAAACGAAAAGTTATTAACCTTAACATTACTCAGTAGCGCCACTCCATTATCACCATTATTCAAGGCTAAATTACCAAAGTTAATATCCTGACCAACTTTTGCTTTTAACGTCTGGTTACTACCATTTAAAACCAAAGCTCCGTCTCCAACAATATTACCTTTTGAAATATCAATATTACCTGTAACAGTGTAACTATTAGAACCTATATTTAATTGTCCTTTATTAATAGTAAGTTCATTATAAATCCCAAGCATAACGTCTGAAAAAATAACCTCTGTATCTACACTTTCTTTATTAATTTGAAGATAGCCAAAATTAATTCCAGATCCTCCTCCAGTTATACTAGAACTTAAATCACCAATAAACTTAGTTATCTGACCACTATCTTTTGAATAAACCCCATTATTTGTCAAATCTTTCCCAATTTCAACAGTGTTACTTCCAACAAATAATGTTGAATTTGCTGAAATATCTAAATTATTTAGTACCGTTAATTCCGTATTAACATTTATTGTTTGAGTATTAGAACCAGCTAACTCTAAATTATAAAATGGTGCAGTTGTTGAAATATTAAACGTTTCCCCACCATTAGTTTGGATAATTCGCACTGTACCACCTGTAACACTATAATTACCTTCTGCTGATTCTATTTCAATGGCTTTATTCTCATTTGTAGCAGCATCAAAAATTTCCATTTCGCCACCACTCATTATAAACACGTTGTTTTCTCCCTTCACATAAAAAGTTGGAGAGCCACTACCATATAAATCACTTTGGTAATCTCCACTCATTTGCACCAAACCTCCAGATTGGTTATAGGTCCAAACACCTGTATTTCCACCAGCACTTCTAAAACCTGGAGTTAAAACGGTACCCCCTTTAATCTGCACAGTTGCATTACCTTCATCCCAAACAACAAATCCATGTGATTTGGTATCGAATGTTCCCGCAGTAATATTAAATAATCCGTACAACGAAAAAGATTGCGAACCACCATTAGTTGTATTAACCCCGGTTCCCATAATACCTCCAACTGTTGTTTCATTATTACTTCTGGCAGTAGAATATACTTTTACCCCGCTACTATTTATAGATAAACCAGCTGATGTATTGACTTTAAAATCGCCACCCCCTTCTGTTAAAGTTGGAATAAACAGCTCGCCTTCTAATACCAAGGTTCCGTTCTGAAGCATTAAAGCTTTACTATCTGAAGTACCGTTATTAGGTCCATACAAACGAAAATTTGCTTCTGCAGAACTAAATAGAGTTACTTTAAACGTTTGGTCAACACCCTTATTAATAAACAATCGGTACAAATCAGTTACTCCATTACAAGTAAACGAACTATTAGTGGCACCTGCCATAGTTACATTAACAGCTCCCGAAGTGGTTCCTGCATTATAAACAGGATTACTTTGATTAGTTAGTTTGATTGTACCATTATTTAAAACATTACCAAAAATTTCTAAATTATGTATTTGATTATTGGTAGTAACACTTAATACTGCTCCTGACTGTACATTTAAGTCACCTCCAACAACTATATCTTCATCAATACTTAAATTTCCTTGCTTAACATTTAAATTACCATTTAAGGTTAATGCCCCAGACAATGTTAATTTATTGCTAACCTCAATATTTACATTATAGAAAGTATGAGAATTTGTAATACTAAAGTCAGCTCCGTAAAAAACTACAGTCCCTTCATCTCGACCTTTTGAAATAAAATCATAATCATCACCGCCACTTTTTATGGCTGGATAATTATCGCCTGCCATTTTTAATTGTCCGCTACCTCTTAACTTAAAAAATTGATTAGAAGTTGACTTTCGTAAATCCAGCACCCCATCAACTGTAATAGTTCCTAAATTTAAGCTCACAGTATTACCTTCGTATGGACTATTTCCATCTGGAACTACCATGATGCTTCCTGCCAGAATAACAACATTATCTGTAGTATAATCTTTTCCGGGATAACTATTATCCGGATTAACATAAATTGCTCCAGCAGGATCTAACGTCCAGTTTCTTGGCTCATTCCATACTCCTGAGTTTAGAGAATACCAGGTTGTTTGACCTACTACATTACCTCCAACTAGAAGTAAAAAAATAACAATAGAGTATAATTGTTTCATATTAGATTATTTTCAGACTTATAGGTTAGATATATTATCTTATTCGTTAGACACCTTAAAATGCTTCAATTTATTGATAGAAGTTATCTTGATACTGACCAATAGAAGATATTTATATCTTTTAATTATTTTTTATTGCAACTCTGCAAAACAAGGCAAAATTAATATTTCTCTTGCCATATTATTGTACGTTTTGACAAAAACAGTCTAAAACACGATTAAGCGACCAAAATTACAAATTGAGAGACATTAGTCTCCTATAAATCAGAAGGATTTTACACTAATTAACTATTTTAGTGCAGTAATTAATATTTTTTCAGAAGAACTATTTAACTAATCTACTTTACGAAGGACCTTCCATTCTGCCACACAGCAGATGATACCCGTTAAGGAAGGACATTTTTCTTCCAATACTTTTTCAACATCAGAAGGACGTTTTAAATCGCTGAATAATTCAATAGGGAAAGAAATATCTCCCAAATCCATTTCAGTATCTATATTTCTAACGCCAAAGGTTAATAGCACCAGTTCCTCGAAACCGGGCATTAGCTGAACAACTTCTTTTACAAAACTAAATGCTCCAATACGATCTTCGGCCACAACAGGAACCACATGAAAGGCTCTAACTATTTCGGGCAATAGTAACTGACGAAACTCTCGACTAGCTATACTTAGCACCATTGATACCACAATACCACCCGAAACAACAATTTCACCCGGCTTATACCTTTGGTAATTATAGTGGATAGGATGTGTATTTTTGAAGTAAGTTGCCCATGTTAAGTTTTCACTTTTACCAACCGGACGAACAAACGGATGCAACATTAAATCTCCTGATTCGAAGTCACTGATTTTATTAATCAATTCAATTCCGCGAACACGAGCTAAAATTTTTTCTTTAAAATGATGATTCTTAAGATTTGTATTTCCTTTTATACTCGCATCATTACAACCTTCGATAAATGAGAACAATGTAACTCTTTCGAGAGAAAACACAGGCTCTCCTTTTTGATTTGATAGAACATGTTCCGAAACAATAATTGAATATCGATTATTAGATGTTGGATCAACAGACTTGATTGTTATCTCACAAGTTAAAGTATCACCCGCGAAAGCCGGATTTAAATAAAGAGCATTTCGAATTTCGAGATGTAACAAACTTGAATGAGCAAAGTCCTCCACCCCAAGACTTAAAGTCAGATTCAATAAAAAACCATATGGAAGAAACCTTTCGTGAAAACCAAGAATACCAGCAAACTCACGACTATTTTCGGTATAAGATGACGAAGGCATAAATCCGCTCCACAAACTATGAATCGATTCATCAACCGTTACATTAAACTGACTAATAATTTCCTGACCAATTTTTACATTGTTAAGATCCAGTCCGTAAGTTACCTTCTTATTGGGTTTAATATAATCTTCCATTCACACTCTATTTATGTTTACAAAAATAAAGTAAATATGACCAAATCAAACATAGATAAAGCTTATAAATGGTTATTTTTTCAGTAACCTATCAAATAATCACACAAGCGCTCAATTCTCCTTTCAATTTCCAATGTCTACCTAAGCTTTTTTACACATTTATCACTACACACCCCTAAAAAAATCACCCTACTAGCACACAAAAACATTTATCACAACCATACTCCTGCAATACGACTTGCACAATATTTACACTCACCTTTACACGTCAAGTTAACTGCTCCCGTTAAAATTGAATGATTTATTAACCTACTTCCACAAACAGGGCAATAAGTAGTTGTCGATTTTTCATCGCGTATATTTCCAATATACACAAATTTCAAGCCCTCATTAATAGCAATTTTTTTTAATTTCTTCAACACAGCTAATGAAGTTGAATTAACTTCACTTAACTCATGTGCAGCAACAAACCGATTGATATGAAGCGGATTCTGGTCAAATCCATTTATAACCAACCATTGACACATCTCCAAAAACATCTGTTCATTATCTGTATAACCAGGTATTATAAGATTGGTAGTCTCCAACCAAACTCCTGCATCTTTTATAACCTGCAATGTGTTAAGTACGGGTTTTAATCGCGCACCATTTAGCCTTTGATAAATAAAATTATCAAAACACTTTAAGTCAACATTTGCAGCATCTATAAATGGAAGTAGCTTGCGTAATGGTTTAACATTTATAAACCCTGAAGATATCAACACATTCATTAAACCTTTTTGCTTTGCCAATTGAGCAATTTCCAACATATACTCATAAAACACTATAGGATCGTTATAAGTAAAAGCAATACTTTTGCACCCATACTCTACTGCCAAATTCACAATTTCTTCCGGCGTCACAAATTTGTCTTTATTATCATCAACACCACGTTGAGATATTTGCCAATTCTGACAATTTAAACATGATAACACACATCCTGCAGTACTAATCGAAAAAGCTTTACTCCCTGGCAAAAAATGATACAAAGGTTTCTTTTCAATGAGATCGACATGCATAGCTGAAATCATCCCATACGATAATGAAACAAGTTTACCATCTCTGTTTTTTCTGACTTTACATTTACCAACTTCTTCATTATTCAACACACAAGTATGCGGACATAAAGTACATCGAACAGAACCATTTTTTGAAATATAGAACAAAGCCTCCTTCATAACTAAACTTTTGTTTTTCTATTCGCTAATCAAATTAGTATCATACACAAACAATTCTGCTCTTTGAAACTCATCCAAAGTCAATCCTGCCTTTTCAAATGCGCAATGTTCAACAAATTGCTTTGCATCCCAATTATTATGAACTGCCACTTCGGGTAAATAAGTTCCTTTTTTTAAGCCACTACGGAGATATATCCCATGCTTACCAATCTGCACCTCATCCATACACGAAATTTCTTGCAAAGGACCAAGTACAGAAATTTTAATCTTAACATCAGGCAACTCTTTTGCTTCAACACTTTTAAAACGACGATCAAAAATTGCTGCATCAACCACTAATTTTTGCACTTGTTGTTTTAAAAAGTAAGCTGGATTAAAAGAGCCAATACAACCACGTAGCTCATCATTAACATATACCGAAACAAACGCTCCGTATTTTACATTTAATTCATCATCGCAATCGTTATTTAATTCAGTTTCAATATTGAAACAACGATACAAACCATATCTAGCATTAGCTAATAATTCATTTTCTGCTTTCTTTGAGAATAAAGTATCTCTGTATTCAACTACAACTATAGACTGATAACCGACCACTCGATTATGATTTTGCATTAATTTATCACCAGAATTTTGATATTTGAGTGGAACAAATTGAAACTTTTCTTCTTCTGAAATCAAATATTGAAATAAGACCACAGACGTCCAACCGCACAAATTAGTCACCAATCCTGAAATTTCTTTATCTTTTTGATGACGAATAAACTCTACTAAAGCCTTTGGATCGTTTTTTACAATCATAGTAACCGTTTGTTCATCTTGCTCTAGTGCATCGTAGTAATTAGGATAATGAGATAAATCGGTACTAATAACAAACAAAGCATTTCTATCAAGAAGAAATCGCAATACATTGGCTACTTTTTTAAGGTCGCTCATGTTATCAGTTCCTACAATTATTGGCAGTATTTTTATTTCACCAGGAATACACATTTGAACAAAAGGCAATTGCACTTCCAATGTATGTTCATTATCATGGGCTTCGGGCACATAATTTATCAAATCAGATTTTGGAATAAGCTGTTTGGCCAATTCTGTATCTACCTCAACTGTTCCCAAAGGAGTTTGATAGGCCGATTGCCTATTTATCGACACCCCTTTAAAACGATGATGATGACTTGAACCAATCATAACAATTAAGTCATATGAAATATCATTACCCAATTGTGCATAAGCCGAAGCTGCCACTTCACCTGAATACACATATCCGGCATGAGGAACAATTAATGCGCGAATTAATTCCGACGAATCCAAAACACAAGTTTCACTCTTCAGAAAATTTTCAATGGATTTTTTCAACTCATTTTTATCTGAACTATAAAAAACTCCTGCCACAGCCGGCTCTCTAATTTTGTCTTTTTCCATAATCAAGGCATTCACATCTTATAAAGTTATAAAAAAATGCCTCATGTAAGGTTTTTTAACATCCTAAAATGTTGCCCTGAAATACAGCACGATATGGAGCTAAAAACGCCATTCAGCCCACTATTCAGAAATAAATTTGAATATTTTTTTCAATTAGAATTTGCAAACAAGAGAAAAGCACCTATCTTTGCAACCGCAATTGAGAAAAACACGAATGATTCAGTAGCTCAGCTGGTAGAGCACATCCCTTTTAAGGATGGGGTCCTGGGTTCGAACCCCAGCTGAATCACTCAAAAAACACTAGCGAAAAGAAAGTAATTTCGTCGCTTTTTATCAGCGTTGATTCAGTAGCTCAGCTGGTAGAGCACATCCCTTTTAAGGATGGGGTCCTGGGTTCGAACCCCAGCTGAATCACAGCTTAAGAGACTATCCAAATGGGTAGTCTCTTTTTTTATGCCCATATGACTTCTTCGTTCCAACAAAGTCTGGATCACGCTCAAAAAATTGGGGTATATTTAAAATAGGCATTCTTTGCTAATGAATAATAATATCAACACATCATTATTGGAGTTAATACGGATCAGATGTAAAAAAAGCAACCCTTTTTGAGTCGCTCTTCTCTTCTATTATATGTTTCTTCAATATTATTTACCTTCTAACTGCTGAATAACCTGTGTTAAATCCTGCGACGCCTCGGGGTAATCAATAATTAATTGCTTAGCTAAAACAAGAGCTTTTGAGTGCATTCCACTGTTAAGATAGAATTGTAATAAGCCGGCATTACTATTATAATCATGCATCAATGCTATTTCTTTCTTTAAATAGTCTTCAGCCTTTATTATATCGCCTTTAAAGTCATACATCATTGCAATATTGTAAGCCACCCTCGGACGTGAAGAATTAGCCTTATATGACTTCTCAAGCATTTTTAAAGACTCATCATATTTTTTCATCTCCGAAAGTAATAAACCATACGAATACATTGCATTGGCATCAGTAGGTTCAGCGTTCAGATAATCTTCAAAAAGAACGGCAGCTCTGTCGTTTTGCCCCAAGCTATTATAGCAATAAGCGAGATTCAATTTTACGAAATGCAATTCATTATCTTGCTGAAGGGCCTTCAAATACCATCGAATAGCTAAATCGGTTTTGCCCTGATTATAATAGAAGTTACCTAAGTTAAATTTACCTGTTGGAAAATCTGCATTATAAAATAAAACCTGTTCATATTCATCTTTCGACTTTTCATAACTGGTATTATAAACCTTAGGAATATTATCCTCCCCAACACTCATTAAACTGCGAAAGGCCTCGGTACGCACCGCTTTAGTCTCATCACTCAACAAAGGTAGTAATCGCTTAATATCATCTTTCGACTGCACCTGATCGGCTCTTACGGCCGCCACCCTCACTGTTGGATCCAGATTATGAAGGTAATTATCCAAATGAATCTTTAAAGAATCCTGAAAATAGGTTCCTAAATGTCTTACTGCTAATGCACGTATGTTCATGGGATACAATTCGTCGATAGCAATAATCTCCAATCGCTTAACTGCAGCTGTATCTTCATTTTGAGCTGCACTAAAAGCTTCCGCAAAATGATAACGACGACTTTTTCCATACCATTTAGTAATATAATCTTCAGACCACTGAGCACTTTTATCGGTATGACACTGATTACAGGCATTAGGCACACCATATTTAATAGTTAAATCGGGGCGAGGAATACGAAAACTATGATCGCGGCGATAATCAACACCCATATAATTACCTCCATGCATATGGCAGTTAATACATAAAGCACCTGACCCCACATCCATTTTAATACCCGATTCTGAAATCAGCGCTTCTCCATCCATACCTTCTGTTTTATGAAAATGGTGCTCAGGAGTATCATAAATATCTGCCACATGACATTGCGCACACAATTTGTTGTATTGAGTACCCTGATTACCATACAACAATTTTCCACTATGCACATTATGGCAATCGTTACATTGCACTTCTTTCATATGCATTTTACTTTGCATAAAAGAGGCATATACATAATCCTCCTCTAAAATTTGCCCATCAATGTACCATGTTGGGTTCTCGGGCAAATTAGGAACTACATGATCATAAATACTGGCAGCATGATGATCGAAATCGCTAAGAGATGCACGCCGACTATGACATCGCACACAATTATTTACATACTCGGTATGATCAATACCACTAGTTTTTACTACCAAGCCGTAATTTGGTATATCTTCCTGAGCATATTCTGGTAAATCGGCCCACTCTAAATGTTTTGAACCAGGCCCATGACAGGCCTCACAACTTACATTAATCTCTGACCAGGTGGTATGATAAGTATCCGTTTCGGGATCGTAACCTTTCTTTAAATCGGTTGAGTGACAATCAGCACACATACTATTCCAGTTTTGAGCCTGATTGGTCCAGTGCAACCAATTATCATGTTTTACCTCTTGACCTTTGTACACATAATCGGCCATGTGATACCACTGCTTTCGATCACAATCCCAGGTTAAAGCCAGAGTTTGTAATCTGCCACCGGGGAATTCAACCAGGTACTGCTGTAAAGGATAATAACCAAATACGTATTTTATTTCAAAATTTTGCATGGTTCCGTCAGCTCCATCAGTATTAACCATAAACTTACCATCTTTCTTAAAGAAGCGATGCGCCATCCCTTGTGCTTCAAAGGTTACATTATTAAAATCGCCTAACACTGTTGAATCATTGGCATAATCCATGGCCTTGTTATGATGCGATTGTAACCAATCATCGTACTCTGGCTGATGACATTCGATACAAGTTTCAACACCTGTGTATTCGGCCTTTGCAGGCTGATGCATATCTACCTTTACATAGGTTTTAACCAGTATATACGCAGGAAAAAGCAAAATGGCAACTATTCCTAATATGCGTGATAGCTTAATATATTTCGATGTATCGGTCATTTATACATAAGTTAATTGTGAGGCATCGTATTTATCTCGCCGGATTGGTTTGGTAATATCAACTAAAACCTTATTATCTCGAATAATAATCGGAAGAATATCCAATGCTCGTGTTGCAGGTGGCGATAAAACTTCGCCATGCTTATCAAACGCAGACGCATGACATGGACACAAAAAACGATTTTCATTCTGATTAAACTGAACTGCACACCCCAAATGAGTACAATGAATAGAAATGGCCAACAAACCACCATCTTCTAAACGCGATAAATAAAAATGAGCCGAACCAAACGGGTAGACTTTATTATTCTCAAAAAGATCAACATTTCCAGCATCAAACATTATCCCTACAGCTGCTTCTTTTGTCTTTTTGCCCAATAAGTTAGTAAATACGTACACAGCCTCTAGCGATAAAACAGCATAGATGGCTTTTTTCACAAATGCACGTCGGTTAAATTTCAGTTTCATTAATTTCAATCTAATCAATTAAGCAAATAAGTGCATTCCTTCACCCCTAAATAAACTTCCTAAAATTGTCATTACTACATATGAGGTAATTAAGATGGTAAATAATGCCATTACCAAATCTATTTTAGAGGCTTTTAGTTTCCATTTTAAGAAATACATATAAGCTACAACAGGCAAAGAATATACCAGAAACATAAACAAACCGGTAGTAATCAACACCGGAACTTCTGGCATCCAAACATGAAAATCAAGAATATATTCGCTTGCCAGAAGTATCATCACAGTTACAACAACAGAATACAAAAAGGATATAAGCGTTAGTTTTTTACCCTTCTCAGAATTAAACCATACGCCCACATTTAAATTATTGTAGTTCATGTAAGGAATGTAAACTAAAAAAGCAATCACTAAAATTGGAATAACAAAAATTCCGAATCCAGGGTGAATGTGAAGTAACAATTCCTGAAATCCCATAAAATACCAGGGTGCCTTACTCGGATTAGGACTCTCCAACGGATTGGCCATGCCTTTTAACGGAGCATTTACAAACATTGAGAAGAGAAACAACACAACAATCAGAATCAATGCCACTACAACTTCCTTATATAATAAATTAGGATGAGTCGGTACCATTTTTCGCTCTTCTATGTTTTGAACTGTAACGCCTCTTGATTTTCGCACCAACCAAAAATGTACCGACATCAGTATCACCATCAGTAAAGGAAGCAAGCCTGTGTGAAAATGATAAAAACGAAGCAAAGTAGCCTCTGTTACTTCCTTACCGTCTCGTACCATATCAGCTAAAGCATCGCCTATAAAAGGAATATAACTTAGCATATTTGTCATGATGGTAACCGCCCAATAAGCTAACTGATCCCATGGCAAAAGGTATCCGGTAAAATTTGAAAATAAAACCAAAAACATCAATAGCAAACCATATATCCAGTTTTTCTTACGCTCGTTATAAATCGATTGCGAATAAAATACCCTTATTACATGCAAAAACGATACTAATACCAAAGCCATTCCACTCCAATAATGAAGGTTACGTAATAGCTGACCAAATAACACATCGCTTTGCAATTCAACAATTGAATTATATGCACCTTTAACCGAAGGTACATATACGAAACGCAGCAGCATACCGGTTATAAACAAAACAACAAACAGAAGAGCTGCCATACCTCCTAATCCAAATGTACGGGTAAACTTTATTGATTGAACATTGACCTTATTGGGGTGCAAATGCAATAACAATTTGCTAATGGCCTTAGAATGTCCGGCTGTATTCATCTTTAAATAAAATTACTGTTTTGATAGTTAAATATTAGGTTCGTTTACACGTATAACTCTCAAATATAAGTATTTTAACACAACATAGAAGACAATTCAATTATTCATAAGCATTTTAAACAAAACATATAAACACATGATAATTATAAATTATCCCCGCATTTCATATGGGATTCTCCCCCAAAAAAACATCGAGTCTATCTTTATTGATAATTCACCTATCCTCTAATCCTCTCCTCAAGCAGAGGAAGATATCCCAAGCAGCTCCTTCTCCATAAGGGCGCAGGCCGGCATGAGGTGTTAATCATCAAATAAATTGTAGTTCTTCAATTATCGGATATATAACCTTTGCTTACAAAGCTTGCATAGCCTTTTACCAATTTTATTGATGCATGAAAGATCAAAGAAATTCAGAGCTAATGCTACGTTGTATTACAAATATCGATATAACTAACCAAACAGAGATAAAGCTTAAAAAGCCCCGAAAGGAGGAAGCTTAAATCCATCTACCTATTGTTAATTCATATTAATCAAGCCCATAGTTTTTTTAATATACATTTTAGAAGCCCTACCCCAAGCTAATAAAAGCGATTCAACAAATGGCTTAAGGGTATTCTATAAAAAACAAAAGGCTCATTAAGATATTACAATGTAACATTCTTAAATGAGCCCTTTTTTGTTATAACAATACTTCAATAAGAAGTAATCATATGCTTATCGTTTACTAACAATTTTTTGAGAATAAACTCCATTACCAACATAAACCTTGATAATATAGAATTCATTGGCCTTAGGCAAAATTATTTCAGTTTCTGCAGCATTTATCTCTCCATTTTCGATTAAACGGCCAGCAATATTATACACTTCGTATACTTTATCTGATTCTTGCATTAAACCGGATGATAAACGAACGATTGCTTTCATTTTCGACCCCAAAATATCTACCGATTCTAATGAAGTTTCTCCAATTCCGGTAGCAGGCCCATCATCCGATGAACTTACTTCCAATATCAAATTAAACCTCTCCTTGTCACTCACCGATGATGGGGTAAACGTGTATTGAGGCGTCTCTCTAAGATCAATTGTCACATTATCAACTTTATCTTGAAGATAGACGGATAAATCGGTATTAAATTCAGCAATATTAGAAGCATTTATAGTAAAGTCTTCTAAGCCATCTTCCGAAACAAAGTATCCTAAAGGAATAGTTATATTCTCCTCTTCTGAAGGCAGGAAGTTAATCACTACATCTTTTTCTCCTTTAATAGAGAAGATATTAGGAACATTACCTGCATTCATTTTCTTCTCAGAATCGTTATTGGTAAATACAATTGATCCATTATCACCAAAAGCAATCACTGTTTCGTCGGTTGCAATGCTATTATTTATTTTCAATCGCAGCACATTGGTTGATGAAGAGGCACTTTTTAATGATACCGATGGTGTATTAACTCTTGCTGATTTACTGATTGAAAAATCAGATGCCGAGTAATTTCGAATCCATATTGCCTGTCCTGGGGCAATATATCTCGATCCTCCATTAGCACCCAGTCCATTGTTAATATTGTATGAAACAACCAGGTCATCATGCGAATCAATGTAGATTGTCTTCATAAAACTTCCCATATCAAATCCAGCACTTCTCACATCGATATAAGCAAGATATGGATTGGCAATATGATGCCAATCTCGAGGCATAGCAGTTTTTGAATACGAATCATCGTTATTCAACAGGCCATCGTATGTTAATACCTCTCCGGCATCTGCTAAAGCTAAAGAATAACCTTCTAACGGATCGCTAAACGAATAATTACCTCCATATATATTATTTAAACCGGCTACTCTTTCCCATTTATCTGTATGACGATTCAATGCATATCGATTAACACCGATAGAGCTATCATAATCTGCCTGATCAACTCCGGTAACTCCATGTGCAATGTGCCACCAATATCCTCTATCCATACCACTACGATTAATGGTTGTATTTCCACTTACCGTTCCTTCAACAATAATAGAAGTAGGGTTATTAACCGAGCTATTGATGATTAAGCCATTATTTGTATCTAAATCGCCATTTAAAGTAACTTTTGCACCTTCCTGAATGGTTACCGTAGCCAAAGGTTCAATGGTTAATCCATGGATCTCTATCAACTGACTAATATTAATAACAGGATCGTTACCTGTAACAGGTATGGTAACATCGGCAGATAAAACAGGTAATTGATCATCGAACCAGTTGCCGGCATTTAACCAGTTATTATCCTCATCACCTTCCCATGTATATAAATGTACAAATGGCCATCTTAACAAACCTGATGAAGGACTTGGTGTTACCTCATCATCTTTTTCGTACATATAATTACCTATTGCTCCACTTGCATCTTCAAAGAAGAACACAGTTGTACCCGATTTACGCGTAACACTATATGCTGGTCCTTCATTAAATACCAGGTTACGCAATGTATCCCGGGCTACACCCATTTCATGTAACAGTGTCATATAGCTACCGGTTCCCGGATACCCATTAGAGAAAATACCGTTAGACAGATCGTATTCCGAATCGATATTAGCACCCGGATGCATATATAACCCATCAGCATCAGTGTAATCAACCGTATAGTAACTGGCTTTAATTGAACCACCAGAATTCACGTCAAACGAATAGCGACCTGCAGTACTACTTGTTAAAGTAGCCCTATTAGCATCATCGGCACCTAACAACTCGATATAGCCACCCGAGTTAACGTTTAAGGCAGCTCCATCGCCCATATCTAACACCGCGCCCGAATTAACCAACAATACACCCGAAATAGAAAGTTCTTCTGTTGCATCGCCATCACCCACCTGCAAGGTATTGTTTTGAACATCAAGAGTACCTGCCTGAATTTGTAAGTCTTCGGAAACACCCATATTACTTGTCATATTATAGGTAACACCCGGAGCATTTACACGAAGGTTATAGAAATCGGACGAACCAGCATTTAATGTTTTAGGCCCTGATGTGGCAGTAAGATTAACGGTACCTTGCTGAGCATAGAAGGTTCCATTATTAACAAAGTTACCATTAACCGTTAATGAGTAATCTGTAGGACTTACATCGAAATAAGCTCCAGAACCAATGGTAAAATCATTTTTAATGGTTGTATTCTCTGTAATTTGATACTGACTTGTTCCGGCAAAAGTTAATGAGTAGAAATCGTTGTTATGATTATCTATTAACAAAGCTGCTCCTTTTCCATCAAATGTTACATCACCTCGCAACAACACAACACCTCCGTTATTAACGGTCCAGTTACCTTCAACTGTAACCGAATCCTGAACAGACATAGTGCGCAACGATCCATCAATAATTAAGTCACCATCTATGTTTAAATCAGGTTGGTAATCACCAGCAATTGTATTAATTCTGATTTCAGCACCATTGTTTATGGTAAGATTACCTGCTTGCTGACCAGCCACTTTTAACACCGGTTGATTAACCGTACTTGCAATAACCACATTGGTTTCATTATCCGGAATAAATGGTTCGCCGTAAGAAGCAGTCCAGTTAGCCACATTGTTCCAGTCGGTATTTAACGATCCATTCCAGGTTAAAACAATTGGTCCTGTCCAGTCAATTAAATCTCCGGGATCGTTATCATACTGCTCTCCTGCAAAAACTCCGGATGCATTATAAATTTCAATATTACCCGAACCCGATGCATATTTAGCAATATTAGAAGCACTTCCGCCCGGATTATTAGGGAACAACACATCTTCTAATCGGTTTACACCCTCAAAGCTTTGGTTATTCTCAACCCTAAATAGCTGACCATTTGACGATCCGTTAGAGAAAGTACCATGACTAAAATGATGAGTTGCATCAATAGTTGATGAACTGGTTACGTATATTCCCACATTCGACATGTATTCGAAGAAATAATACTCGGCAGCAATTTCTCCATCTACAATAAATCCATATCGTCCGCCCGACTCATTATTAGAGACTTTAGCAATAGCCGATTCTGTTCCAACAATCTCTATACGTCCGGTTGCACTTACTGTTAACGATGAACTATTACCGATACCCAGAATACCTCCTGCACCTACTTTATAGGTACCATCAATGGTTATAATATCATTATTATCACCCAGATTTACTTCTTTACCATTTCCATCAAACACACCGGATAACAATGAGAAATTACCATTTGCAGTCAGGTTATTTTGAACCACGTAGGTAGCTCCTCCATTTATAATAACATTAAGAAGACTTGAACCATTTGTTCCAATCTGAGCACTACCTGATGCTTTATTTAAATAGTAGGTTCCTGTATTTCCTGTAAATCCACCCAAATCACTAGCTAACAAATCTCCTCCAACATATATACTTCTGCCAGATGCACTAAAATCACCACCGGTCACATACAGATTGTTATTTACTACAAAATCATTAGCTAAATTATTAGATGCGCTAACTCTAGCCATACCATCTATGGTAAGATCGTAGAATTGGTTGGTATTTCCCCCTCCTACTCTGATATAAGCATTTTCGGTATTATTGAAAACAACTTCACCCTGGTGACAAATAAAATGGCCACCAGTAGTAGCATTATTATTCCAATTTCCACCCACAGTAACCGAGTAATTATTGTTAGAAACATCTAAAGTTGATTCATTAAAGTACAAATCAGTTTTAACTTCAATATCACCTGTAAGTGTTTTAGTATTCTCGTTATCCAGAACGAGAAATCCATAGGATACTCCTTCAATATTCTGATCAGATGATCCGTAATATCTTGTATACGATGAATCAGCTAACGCGTATGTATTAAAAGATTTTGGGAAGTTATCGTTACCATAAACATATACGCTCACAAAATCATCAACCGTAAATTTACCAGTACCATTACTTGTAAAGGTATTGGTTTGAAGATTAACATAGCTAATACCCGCCTCAAAGGTCATATCGCCTGATATGGATACATTTCCATCAAGATATAAACGCTGATTAGTACAAGCTACTACCAGATTATTAAACGCAGCATTATACAAGTGTTGAGATCCATCGGTACGATCAAAAGTAACCGTTCCTGTACCAGTATATGCTCCATCTCCAACCCAGTTGGCACCGCTAAATGTATGACTTTCGCCCCCATCGTTAAATGTACCAGCTGCATCAATAGTAACATCACCTTTAAAATCAATAGCACTTGCCGGTTGAGCAGCGATTGCAGAATAAACATCTGTTGTTCCTTCAACGGTTACATCTCCGGCAAAAAGCTTGTTACCCGATCCTGCGACTTCCAAATTATTAAATATGGCATTTGTAATTGTTTGATCGGCATCAGCAGCTAAAACAATGGTAGTGTTTGTAGCTCCTGTAGCATCAAATGTACCATTACCAATTGTGTAGTCGCCATACAAATTGTAAACGGCATTATTGGTTGCTGGTCGTAAAGTACCATTGGCGATAATTAAATCGCCTTCAATATTTAATTCATCATCTGATATTTCAAATACAGTACTTGCATTATCAAACTCAAGATTATAGAAAGATGAAGTACCCGGTATTATTTGAACATAACCAGCACCTGAATTAAATACTACCGTTGCATCACCATGACTAAAGTTTGCATAAGTTCCAATTGTCCAATCACCACCTACATAAACAGTACTAGCAGATGAGTTAATATAGAATAATCCGGATTCGACAGATACATCTTCAGAAGCAGTAAGTGTTCTTGCACTCTCAACACGTAAAATTCCATCGGTAACTTGTAAGCTCTTACAAACTGCATTGGCATTGAAAATGATTGGATCATTATCTCTATCAGGTATAATTGCATCAATTAACGATGTTGGAACTCCATTATCCCAGTTTCCCACATTATGCCAATCGCTGTTTACAGCACCCGTCCAATAGGTCTCGGTCACCTCAGGCCATCTACATAAACCACTATCGAAAGCTACTGCCTGATCGTCGTCTTCATACTTATATGATCCCAACGCTCCGGTCACATTTTCGAAATAAATCTCTGTTGCCGCTGTTTTTCGTTCTACATTATAATGGCGTCCCTGAATTGGTGTTCCACTATAGTTGAATGACACATTAGAAATATTTCCACCAGCATAATTAGCTTCCATAACAAGGTAACGAGCATCCTGCTGATCGCGCATATTAAGGAAAGTACCATCAGAAAAGTTATTAACAGCATCTAAAGTAGATCCACTTTTCAGATTAATACCTTCATCTGAAATATATTCAATTACATAATAACGAGCCGCCATAGTAGCTCCCGGATTAATGTTAACCTGAGTTTTATTAACATTGTTGGTATTTTCGCTGGTTAAAGTAGCCACATTGGTAGTAGCCGAGCCAACAATATTTAGCCTTCCATTAACATCAATAGTAGTTTGATAGTTATCGTTATTAACAATCAAATCAGCATCGGCATTTACAGTTAATATACCGTCGACTATATGAGTTACTGCATCGGTATTATTGCGTCCCAAATATAGAGTGTGACCATTCAGGTTAAGCTCAGCATTATTACCAATGTACATATTATTGGCAAATCGATTCGACTCACTCACCAAGTTATAAACAACTGTAGAACCCGGTACAAAATCCACATCATAGAAATTATCCTCATTGGTCTTAATACTCACTAAACCAGTAGATCCATCAAATGTAACCTTACCCGCATTATCGATAAACTGACCATTATTTGTCCAGTTACCGGCAATATTAATATTGTAATTAGATGAAGTTGTTTGTAAGCTAACTCCTGATTCAATTAACAAGTCACCATTGATTGTCCAATCCGATGCTAAATATTTAGTATAGTTTCCACTACAAATGATATTATTAATTTCGAAAGCCGGTGAATTAACTGTTTGGCTACCTCCATCTAGAGTAATATTTGCATTAGCACTTACCAGTATACCTCCACTAGTATTATCAATTTCATCATAGATAGTAAAATCATTAGCTCCCAAATCAACAGTACCTTCATAAATGGTGAAATCGTTGTTGATATCAGCACCATTATTAATGAATGTTTTGGTTGATACTCCTGAAAATTCAATTGTATTAAAGTAGTTTAATGAGTTAGGTGTACCAGCATCAATTGTTTGGTCACCTGCTCCACTAAATATAAGGTTATTATATGTTTGTGTATAAATACCATTATTTACCCAATTAGCTCCATTAAAGGTAATCTCACGACCTGTAGTAACTTTAATATCATTATCTATAACAAGGTCTCCTTCAATATTAAATACATCGTTCCATTCACCAAGAGTTTTGGTTCCGGTACCTGTAAATACAATTTTAGGTAATTCTATTAAGTTATCAACATTATCTCTAAGTAACTGATCTCTTAGTCCATCCAATATTAATACAATGGAAGTATCGCTTACCGTATAATTGTTAAAATAGATATTAGCTCCGGCAACATTCATATTCTTACCACCATCGAAGTAAGTTGATTGATTAATGTCCCAGTCTCCGTTAATATCCAAATCGTTCAATCCATCACTTGTAACATTCTTCTCACTTCTGAATGATAAATTACCATAGGTAATATCTGTTGCCAAAGTCTGATCGATACCATCGCTATATAAGAAGTAAGTACTATTTTCGTTAAAATCATATGTTCCAAAACCTTCTGGAATTGCAGGGCCATCTGAAGCAGGACGAGAATTTAACAATCGTGCACCCGACTCCATCGATAGCGTTTTATCTGCCGAACCGGTAATCAACTTAAAGTCATTACGCCCATCGGTTCCATACATATAAAGGTCAATACCACCTTTAATAATCAAATCGCCCGTGATCATCAAATCACCATAAGTACGTTTATCGCCTGATCCTTCTAAAACCAGGTTATTGAATCCTGTAATATCAGCATCGATATTCCAATTTCCACCCACATGATAAAGTGTTGAACTTCCTGTCCCCCAATTAATGGAAGAACCTGGTCGAATATCAATATTATCATATAAAGTTACATTTACATCGTTAGTTGCTAGGTCAAGAACTGCCAAACGAGTTGAACTGGTAAAGTATATGTCATTAGTGACAACCAAATCACCTAAAGCAGTTTTAGTTGAAGTTACACCATCAGTAAGACTTCGTAAACTAATACTTCCATAAGTTAATGCCGTAACATTCTGATCTAAATCAGACCAATAACGTGTATTACTTGCCGATGAAAAGTTCAGATTTTCAAATCCTGCTGGAAAGTTATCAACACCCTCAATCTCGATAGTTGCATTATTAGTAAATGTATTTTCTGTACCTACACCGGTAATAGAGTTAGTACGTAAGTTAAACACACCACTTCCCTCGTTAACTAGTATATCTCCAGTAATTGAGATATCTTTTTCGAGATATTTATTCCCCGAATTCAAGAAAGAGATATTATTGAAAGTGGTTGCACTTGTACCTAAATCAATAGATTGGTTAGTTGTTCCATTAAATAGTACTGTACCAAACCCAGTTTGTACAAACGTACCTCCATCATTTTGCCAATCATTACTTACATAAATATTGTTGTCCAAAGCATTTAATGCTGATCCACTATTTAGAAATAATGTGTTATCAACAGCAATATTAGAATTTACAGTGGTTGTACTTCCTCCATCAATAATCAAATTGTAAAACTGTCCGTTGGTTATGGATTGGCTCGTACCATTAAATGTTACATCCGCATCACTGGCATCAAATACACCTCCTGCAGCCTGATCTATAAACCAGTCTCCTCCTACAAACACATCATTATTTGGCGAGGCTAAATCAAATGTCCCCTTAGTAATGGTTAAATCATGGCTCACTTCCATAATGTTATCAATAGTGTAGGTAGATGTACCGGCATTAAACTCCAAGTCGTAGAATGCTTTACCTACACCAACGCCACCCGATGAAATTATATACTCACCAGCTTCACCATTAAAAATTACCTTACCAGTATTTGGAGTATAAGTCCCAAGGTTGGTCCAGTTTTTACCAATATTGATAATTGATGTAGCATCTGTTTGGCTTAAAGTAGCACCTATACCAATATTAACATGCTCCTTCACATTAAGTTGTGTATTGCTATTAACATTCATGGTGATAGCATTGCTACCTTGTGTATTGATATTTAGTCGCTCACACGAACCGTCTGTACCAAATAATACAACATTAAACGCATCGACGATATTACTATGATCGAGATAGACAATATCATTAATTCCCGGAACAGTATTTCCATCCCAGTTAAGTGCATCATTCCAATCGGTATTTGCCGCACTGCCATTACCATCCCAATAGAAACCGGCAGGAAAAGTCCAAAATACCAATGTACCAGGAGTTCCGTTATCTTGCTCAAATATTTCTCCTGCCAAACCACCTGAAGCATCTTGCAAAGTTATTGTACCAAAGCCAGATGTGCGTGATACATTATAAGTTGCTCCAGTGTTAAAAATCATTCCATTTAAGGTTATATCACTCGCTAAATCATAACCTGATAATTCGATGTAAGCAGTAACATCTGTACCTTCGGTAAAAATTCCATTGCTTAAGTTATCAACAGCATCTAAGGCAGATCCATTTAGTACAATGCTACCGTTTTGTAAGCTATAATGTTGAGCATATAAAGTACCTCCATTACAATTAACGGCAAACGATCTACTACTATTAGCATTTTTCAGACTAGCCGTTTTACCCTCTTTACCAACCAAGTAAAGTTCACCAGAGTTCAACTCAATACTTTGAGTGTTTGTAAATTGAATTACAGATGATGAGTCAACTTTTAAAGCACCACCATTTATATCAATTTCTCGTCCGGAACCATTAAGTTCTATAGTATTATTATGCACATCAAGTGTTCCTGCTACTAAGTTCATATTAACATAAGCAAGTAGAAAATCACTTTGCATATTATATGTTGTTCCGGCAGCATCAATACTTAAACCTCTAAGAGTAGCCCCATTAGGATTAAATATTTTTGTACCGCCCGATGCATTCAAGGTTAATAAACTTTCGCTATTAGAACACACGTAGCTTCCAGCTACATCGAAATCTCCAGCTACATATACATCATAAGAACTTGTTCTTAACTCACTACTAGAAATAATCAAATTATTTTCTACCACCAAATCACCAGTAAGAGTAACTCTGTTAGCAGTTTTATTAACAATTACATCGTAAAAAGTTTTGCCGATTGTTGAACCTACTGCAGTACCTGAGTATAAATTTGAATAACTCGATCCGTTGAAAATAACTTTACCATTACCATGAGTAAATGAAGCGCCATCAATATTGTTATACCAATCACGCCCAACAGTAATGTTATTACCATTCGCATTTAAATTTGCCGTATCAGCAATATACAAATCATAAGCTACAGAAATATTACCTGTTAACAACTTTTCTCCGGAGCCTCCAAAGCTAACATGATAAAATCCAGAGGTGGAGATATCTTGATCTGCTCCATCGAAATAGACAGTACGATTATGGTTGAATGTTCCGTTGTTTGTCCAATCTCCACGAACATATAAGGTAATATAGCGTGCTTCTACTACAGAACCATTTATTGAAAAGCTTCCATTTACCTCAAAGTTTCGTGAGGCTAATTCTGGAGAAGGATCATTGTATTCAAATGTTTTATCGCCACTTCCGGTAAAAACCAAATTATTAAAAACCAAATTATCTTCATGGTAAGTGCGAATATACTGAGCATTGGAACCATTAAAAGTAATCGTACTTCCTGTTGTGATCAAATTGGTAATACCTGTATTATCATATACTGTAAAATCATCTCCAATAAATAGATTCTGATTCGAGATATCTAAAATACCAGCGTCTCTGCGAATCGTTAAATCATGACCTACATGCATTTCAGACAATAAGGTAACTAATTGAGCAGCAGGATTCGTTTTTTCAATTATTAAATTACCTACCGTACTTGTTGGTGACAATGTGATACTTTGATTTACAGAACCATCTAATGTTGTCAATCCTGTCGATTGCGAATAAACACCACTTCCATTCACCAAAATATTTCCACCAATCTGCATATCTAACGCCGAAGCTTCAAAAGAGCTTCCATCTTCGACAGTCAGATTTCCATAAATTACTAAATCGCGAAATAAATCTGCTGTACCTGAATTGGCAATATCTATATTATTAAAAATATAACCGTTAATATCCTGATCAACTCCATCAAAAATAATGGTACCAGTTGCCGAAGCCTGTGTATAGTAATCCGAATTTGCCAAATTCCAATTTCCAGCCAAAGTATGTGAATATCCTCCATCGTAAAAGACAGGAGTACCATTTAAGCGAGTTATATCTCCATTAATATCCAAAGAACCTTCTGCAATTTTATCCCCTCCATAAAAAGCAAGATTTCCGTAAGTTAATCCATCTGCAATATTTTGACTTCCATTTAAACTATACAACAGCGTTGAATTAACATCCAAACTCCTTGTTCCCAAGAAATTATCAACAACATCAGCACCAAAATTTTCTAAATCGGTATTTAATCTACAATAAGCACCAAGATTTAAGTTATTGGCAGGACCAGAAATTCCATTGTCATTTAAATCAACAATTAACTGTATTGCATTAGTACCTCCCGTATTTTCGATTGTAAGATCGTTAGTTATTGTTAAATTGCAACCAGTAGAAAATGTTTTTGTTCTTGTTTCTGTTGCACCATTCTGAGAAATGATTAAATCTTTGAACACATATGAACCGGTTCCAGTTCCTTGTATATTTTGATCGGCATCTATACCACCAATTGTAAAAGTAGCATTTGAACCATCAATACTACCATTTTGATTATCGTTATAAATGTTTGTACCAGAAAACAGGTGATTATATGACTGTAAATCTAGTGTCGCACTATTATCTAAATCAAGATAACCTGTGATGGTTAAATCTCCATCCACCATTTTAGTTGCGTGACTTGTTCTTAATCGCCCATAGGTAAATCCACCACGCACAATCTGATCCATATCAGCATCGTAGATTACCCATGCTGTTGGATCAAAACTATAAGTTCCGAAACCATCAGGAAAGTTATCAACACCTCTTATATACAAAGGTCTTCCTTCTTCCAAAGTAAGTGTGTGTCCAGCCTGACCAATTAAGGTTGCATCATTGTTAATTACTAAATAACCACCTGTTACTGTTACATCGTTTTGAACAGTTACGTCAACAGTACTTCCATTAACAGTATGGCGAATATTTACACCCCCATCAATTATAAGATTTGCGGTACCTAATGTAAAGGCTGATACACTTGGATCAGAAGTTTCAAGACTTCCTCCATGCATGGTAATAGTTCCTGAAAGATTACAAGTACCATTGACTCTAAAACCTCCATCGATAGAATGACTGCCAGCACCATCTAAAGTCGCTCCGTTTTCGATAATTAAAATACCACCGGCCACAATATCACCAGAAATAGATTTTGCATTAGTGCCACCATTGGCAAAACTTATATTATCGAACGAAGTTGTTCCATCAAGAACAATTGACTGAGCAGCACTACCATTAAAACGAGTATAATTGTTTGCCTGAGCATAAATTGATCCGGTTTCAATATTATAATCTCCGTTAACAACCACAGACACATCACCAACCGATACTTGTGTATTACTGCTAACTAGCAAGTTACCATCAACCACCATATCTTGTCTGACAGTATTTAAACCACCACTACTGAAAGAAACATCGTTAAAGGTAGTTGTTGTACCCGATGCTGTAACCGAAGCTGTAACACCATCAAAAATAAGACTTCCGGTTGCATTGTAAGTACCTCCATTATTTGTCCAGTTGTATTCTACCGTGTGAGTAAAACCACCATCATTAAAAATAGCACCCGATTCTAAAATCAGATTTCCATTAATATCCAGATTCAATAAAGCCGTTGCATCACATCCATTTTTGAATGTTAGTTGATTAAATATTGGAGTATTCAATCCCGAAATTGCTGTTGTTCCATATATTTCAACATTAGCAACCTGAGTAAATGATTGATATAAATTAATAGTACCATCATTTATAACATTACCGTAAATCTTTATAATATGTGCAGGTTCTCCTTCGGACGAAGGAATAACGCGAGCACCCGCTTCAACCTGCAATAATTCCTGAATTGTTAATGTTTGCTGTGTTGCATCGCCTCCAATTAAAAATTCACCAGAAACTCCTTCTCCAACTATTAACTTACGAACATCGATATTGCCATTATTCAACGTAACAGTATGTCCATCTCTTACTACAAGAGTCAAGGTTCCATTAGTTAAATCAGCTAAAGTTGGATTCCCTCCGGTTCCATCCTGATTATGCGCCCATCTTGTTGTTGCATAAGCAGAACCACTTCCTGTTGAATAATATACCAAGGTAGGATCTAACCACTCTATTAATGAACCCGGATTACCATTGTCGTTATCAGAATTTTCGCCAGATAAAGTTCCGCTAGATTGAATAAAGTTAACAACTTCAGTACCTGAAGTACGGGAAACATTATAGGTTGGCCCACTTTCAAAAACAGCACTTTGAACAGAAGCTAATCCTCCAACCGGATCCAATCCTGACACATTCAGATATTCCGTTCCTGTACCATTGGTAAAAGTTGAATAACTAAAATTGTTAGTTGCATCAACAGTTCCATTTGATATAGTAATGCCCCCACTATGATCAAAAACAGCATATAAAGCATTAAACACAGCACTGGCATCATTCTGGTTAATTAGATAACCACCAGTACCATATGTTGTTACTGTAGCTGGGTTACCCGAAGAACCTACAACTTTAAATGTTCCGTTATTAGTTAAAGTAGACGCATCTGCTAACATTAGGGTTTGATTATCTGAAATAACCAAAGTACTTCCGTTATTTACAGTTATATCTCCAGCAACTGATATGTCATAGCTCGAACTTTTAATACCATTACCCGCTAGAACAAGATTCCCTTCATAGGGAATGTTCATTATTTGCTGATCAACTAAACCATTATATGTTACTGTATTGCTCCCTGTTGTAAAAGTACCAGTAGAACCTATGGTATGAGTACCACCTAATGTAAAATCTTTATCGTTAAAATCGATATTACCTGCACCAGAGGTTGAGAAGTCATTAAGTACCTCAACAGCTCCTATAAATCTTTTTCTACTAGCATCTGATAATATCAGATTATAATAGGCTGTAGATTTTATATATTGCTCATCAGCAGCCCGCATGTAATTGAATGTATTGGGATTTGTAGAACAGTCTAACGTCCCATTTTCCATTGGAACCAAATATGCATCATTGAAATCAACAGTACTACTATTTTGGAAGATTGCATTAACACCCAAACCGTCCAACTTATCATTAATGGTTATACCTCCGGCAATAACATTGTTTAAAGTAGTATTATCACCAACAAACACATCATTTGAAAAAACAATTGCCGAAGAACCTTCAATGGATTGGTCGTTTGTTGTAAAAGTGTAGGTTCCATAGCCGGAAGTGAAAGTAGCACCATTAAATTCCAAACCACTTTGAATTTCTACAGACTCATTACTAGTATTAAGCCAATCACCATCAATGGTAATTTTTCCTCTAAAAATCTTTGTTCCGTCTGAATTATTTAAAGTTAAATTAAGCCCTGCTGGTACATTAGTAGTTCCCGATACCGTAATATCTCCTCTACCAATACGACCATAAGCAGTTGGCATAGTTAAGTCTCCATTGATAATAAATACACCTGTATGATCGCCTGTAATTTCTCCATTTGATAAATCAACATCTTCGAAAATTACCGTCCCGGCATCTTGCTGATCGTAGATGCGACCAAAAATATTTGAATTTCCTAATACCGTAAAATCAAATTCGGCGGGCATAAAATCAGTTCTATTAACTAATTCAAAATCATGCCTCACAGATGTATTACCTGCTAAGTATTTGTTTTGATCACCGGTAGCTAAAAAAATAAGATCGTAATAGTTAACAGCAGTAATATATTGAGTGCTATTTAAATCATAGCGTACGATATTTCCATCTGTAGCCACATCAAAAATACCCGTTGTTAACATTGGACCATCTACATCCCTAACACTTAAAAAGGTTTCGTTTATAAATGTAGATGCAGCAGTTGCACCATTTAATGTTCCTTCTAAAATTAAGCCATCGGTTGTATCCGTAATATTATTGGTTACTGCTAAACCATCAGCGATAGTTATAGTACCATCCAGAGTTACAGGATTAGCTCCAGATATAGCCTGAGAATTAGTAGCGAAATCGATAGTAACTCCACTATTATAAATTCTTAAATCCCCATTATTTACAATCCCATTTTGGAAGGTATGGGCTGAAGTATTGTTTGTAACATAAGAACCGGTACTATTAATCGTAAATAATCCTTTCAGAACAGCTGAACCATTATTATTTGAGTCAGTAAGAGTTCCCCCAATAGATGAAGTCCCATTTACCGTAAAATTTGATGTATTAAAATTAAGCGAATAACCATCGTTTAGCACAAAATCATTTGTCAACTCAATATTACCATACATATTCTTAGAACCTGTTCCTGTAATATTAAAGTCATTTAATATTAAAAGACCAGTTCCTCCGCCAGTATTAAAATCTTGCGTTCCATTCAACATTAAGTTTATCGAACCACTATTCATTTGAAGAGCTACTGCCGCATTACTATTATTCTGAAAGTCTCGATTGATATAAAAATCTCCTACAGTAACATCCAATGTGATATCATCAATAATATAAAAATATGATACATTTAATTTTAAAGGACTACCAGTAATAGATTGAGAATTGCCACTAAAGGTTAAATCACCATATCCTGTTCGCTCAAAAGTTCCATTGTTTACAATACCGTTTTGAAATGTCAAAGGGGAGTTATTTGCCGTAGTGAAAGCTCCTCCCATTTCCACTGTAAATAATCCTTGAAAATCTGCAGATCCGTTATTATTGTTATCACTTAAAACACCCGACACGTTAGTTGCACCAGTAACTGTTAAAGGAGCACATCTACGCATATTAAAAGATCCTGCAATAGTTAGATCTCCATCAACAGTAAATATCCTATCATTCCCATCAGTAGTAAATGAACCTTCTACAACCAGGTCCCCTATAACATTTGCCGGTGAGACATTCAGCGTGACTGAAGCACCATTCAGAATGGTAACTAAACCTGATACGGCCAATTGTCCTGGATAATCCGGTGCATTTACCCACGTACTTCCATCGTATACCTCCCACGTATTTGTGTTATTCCAATTGCCACCAGCACCTAGTGTACGATAATCACCGCTGTTTTGTGCAGTTACAACAATTGTAAACAAGCAAAAAAATACTACTTGTAAAAATCTAATTGAAGTAGAATTCAATGATCTCATATGATAATTTTTCTTGATTGACGATTCAGGTTGTTTTTTGCAGTTTTTCTGCTTTATAATATTATTCGAAAGTGCTCTAACGTTACACGTACATCACAGACTCAATCTCCATAATCAGGTTTATCTCCACCAAATGGATTACTTTGTGCCGAAGGTACCTTTGAAATAATGGTACCTCCAGATTCAGGAACCTTAGCAGAATTAAACGGGAAAGGTTCATCTGGATCATATAACGATGTCATTATAAGTGAAATTTCACAATCCAAGTTATATTCTTCAATACTAGGCTTGCTATACTTTTTCTTCGTATCTCTCATTAGGCTATTCAAAATTTTTCATTAGCACATACAGCAATTCCTAATACTACAATAAAGTACTAGCAACTGGCATATTATTAAAATAACCCGATGCGATTTAACACGCATAAGATTATACATCACATAATTAAATTGAAAAATTTAGTATCCCATTAAATAAACAGCAGTAATCTTCCCGATTCAATTTTCACTCTGTACTATTGATACCCCCATTTATGAATGTAATACTCTAGATTAGATAAGAAAAAACAATTACTCTATTCCAACAGATATAAACTCCACCTTTCCCAAAAATCTAGTTTTCTTTGCTAAAACTACATTTTTAACCAAGAAAAATTTCATTCATTTAGATAAATAAGCCTTAAATAATGACGAACAATACAGAATAGCATATTAACAATAAATAAAGATATCTACATACATACTAATCAATAGACATCACTCTAACAATAGCCCACTATTAAAAAGAAATTGGAATCGAAAAATAACTATTAAATCATTATTCTTATTCTAATTATAATTTCAAATTAAATGTGAAACAATCATAATTTACAAATACAGTATTGAATTCTGAGATAATGCGATTAAAAACCCTCAAAAAACATCTTTAATCATCGTATTTTGATTTTTTTAAACCAACACCCCCTATTTTTTACTCATTACAACCCCTATTTTTTATATTTTATTTACACACACCCCCTATTATTTAATTCGTTTTGGATTTTTTAACACTTTATAATTTGCACACTTCAAAAATACCCCCATCTTTGTAATGGATTTTTTCATAAAACTTGGATTTAGTTAGCTGATTTAAGGGTAAGGACAGGTAAACGTATCTGTCCTACTTTTTTTTAAAATCAACAAAAAAATCAAGTTTACATTTCGTTAGTTGGAAGTTAACATTGACATAACACAACTAAAAAGAAATCCCACTAAAATTGCATTGGATTTTTTCATATAACTTGGATTTAGTTAGCTGATTTAAGGGTAAGGACAGATAAACGTATCTGTCCTCTTTTTTTGCTCAAATTCAGACACAAAAAAAAGGCAACCAACGCCACCTTTTCAAATACCTTCAACATCACCACTATTTCAACAGCTCCTCTAACACAATCATAACGCCATTTTCATCATTTGTCTTAGTTACAAAGCGAGCTATTTTTTTAATGTCGTCGTGCGCATTCCCCATTGCATAACTATAAGCAGCTTGTTCAAACATTTCGTAATCATTCAGATAATCACCAAAAACCATAGTCTCCTCTTCAGACACCCCTAGTTGTTGCTGCAAAAATTTAATGGCCTCACCTTTATTAACACCTTTAGGCATTATATCTAACCAAATAGCACTAGACGTACTAATATGAAATTCATCAGAAAAACACTGAACAGCCTCCAACGTAGTTGATTCTAAATTAGTAAAATCATTTACGGCCAACTTCAATACATCATCCTCAACCTTCAATAAATCATCAACGATCGTACACCTGTGATAATACATTTTGGCTTCGCGTAAGAATTTTTCTGAATTAGACTCAACATATGCACCATCCTTACCACACAACACAATATTTGCACCTTCAATGGTTCTAATATATTTAATCAATTTTTCAACATTTGATGTTTTCATAGGCTTCAACAAACGAACTTGATCATTCCATTTTATAAATCCACCATTCTCAGCTATAAAACACATGTCATGATTAAAATGAGTAAATTCCTCTTCTAAAGTATAAAATTGTCTTCCACTAGCTACAACAAAATAAATACCTTCACTTCGTAATCTATTATACATATCCTTAAACCCTACCGGAAGCTCTTTTTTTGAATTCAAAAGCGTTCCATCCATATCTGTCGCAACTAATCGTACCATATATTATTATTCCAATTATTAATATTTCTTTCAAAGCAAAAACCCCGACAATTGTTCAGTCAGGGTTTTTATTATTTATTTGATATCAAATTCAAAATCCACATCTGTTGGAGGCATGCACATTTCATCATTACAACACATAAAGGTAACATACCCTTTTAGTTTTACCGGCTTTTTTGTGACCCTGATGTTTTGAGAGAAAACAGCCTTCTCTTTAAAAAAAGGGACTTCCATACTAAAAACCTCATCAAACTTAACTGTAGCTTTTTCAATTTCAACTGCTTTTTTCAAAGGTCGAATAGCATCAGCCTTTTCAAATGTAAACTCTGTTGGAACCGGACCACCTTCTGGCACATCTAAACCATACATTTTCCAGCCATGCTCAATTGAAGCATACGCAACCACTTGCACCTCGTATTGATTCACTTCTTTTAATTCGAACCTCCACTTAACAGGCTCTTTTACCTGCCCAGCAACAGACACTAACGAAAACACAATTATTGAAAATAAAACAAAAACTTTCCTACTCATATTTTTTAGATTACTCATTACAGCCTTCTAAATACAAATGCAATTTATTTCTAACATTTAATTTTGTGATGACATCACCAAAGGACTCCCCTCCAATATAGCAGCAGCAATATGCGTTCTAATATACACATCAAGCTGATAAAACTGAGCTGCAATTCCAATATTCAATTTTTTCTTACAAAGATTATAATACTTATTACGCACCTTACTTCTTTGTTTATCAAGTTTACCTGCTTCTCGTATTAAGTTATCAATATCACTTTCATTTAACGTAGCCTTTTCACCCACAATTTTACGCAAAATTTCAATCCTGTGGTTTCCAATAGGAAGTAATTCTGCCTCATACATATCATATATTTCCCAAAACTGATTAGCTTCATTAGTCTTCAACTTCATATTCTGTGCAAAAAACACTTTGACTTCGGATTTCAAAATCGATTTCATTAAATTTACTTCTTGTGTCGACACTTGTGCTCTTAGCGACAAATTAAAAAAAACACCAACAGCCATCATCAAAACAATCTTTTTCATAAATAAATGTGTTAAGTAATAATTGAGAAAGATATAAATCCTTCTTATGTTTGCTTAATAATACGCAATTTATAACTTAACCTCAAAAAAACTTCAATTACATGAAAACTAATTTCATCATTGCATTAACAACCATTTGCATACTACTGCTTAATTCTTGTTATCCAGGAGGAGCAGAATACGTTGACGAACTTGACACTTCAATTTCACGCTTTGACCCCGATTACAGTTGGAACAACCTAAACGGCAAAACCTATACCATGCCTGAAAAAATAAGACATATTAAAGATGGTAAAGACGTTACTGATCCGGAAATGACATACGACGAAGATATTCTTGATCAGGTAAATCGAGAAATGCAAAATTTAGGATTAACCATGATTGATGGTTCTAATCAAGATAACATTGACATTGTTGTAGCCATAACACTTATTGAACAAAATAATTCTGGATCTACCTGGATACCAGGTGGTGGCTGGTGGGATGGCTGGTACCCCGGATGGGACTGGGGATGGGGCGACTACTACCCTTGGTACCCTGTTTACTATAGCTACAAAACAGGTTCGGTACTTATTCATATGGGTAATTTCAAAGATAGAAACACTACCGAAGACGAAGTACCTCCAATTTACGAAGGAGCCATTGATGGCCTGCTTCAAGGAAACATTCAATACATTGGAGACCGCATCGAAAGAGGTATCGACGAATTATACAACCAAGCTCCATTCAACTAAACACACCAAACCATAACATATAGCAATGAAAAATTTAAAACATATTATCACTTTACTATTTGTAATAATGGCCATATCTGTATTTGGTCAAAACAAATCAAACTTACATTATAGCATTGGAATCCCGATGGGCGATACCAAAGATTACATAAGCAAAACAAGTTGGAGAGGCCTATTATTTGAATACGAAAGATTAATACAACCAAAAATTGGTGTAGGCATTCAGGTTGGCTGGAATACTTTTTATGAAGAAATGCCAAGAGCCACTTACCCTATTGAAAATGGAGCTATAACAAGCAAACAATACCGCTATCTCAATTCTATTCCATTACAAATTACTGGTAAATACTACTTTACTGACGACAATAGTCCTATCAGACCATTCATTGGATTAGGGGCCGGCACTAATTATCTGGAAGCCAAAAATGACAATGGCCTTTTCTCAACTAAAGATAAATCGTGGGCACTGGCACTTACCCCCAAAGCAGGAGCCCTTATTCCCATTAATTACAGCACTAGCATATCGATTAGCTTCGATTATAATACCACCTTTAAAACATCTGATGTTTCTCAACAAAATTGGTTAGGAATAAATATTGGTTTTAGCTGGGATTACTAAAAAAACACATTAAGTATAAACACGGGCTTCACAATAGTGAAGTCCCTTTTTTATAATAAAAAAAGAGGTAGCTCACCAAAGGAAAGCCACCTCTACACACAGGAATTGTTGGGAGGAAAAATCTCTCGTAACAATGCCAAAGGTCTCCTTTTTGAACACCATGCCCGTTACGGGTTTGTTATTTCTATTTTAAATTAAGATTACCCATTGTTAATTCTACATCAACAAACCTGAACATCATTAATCAGATTCTCTCTTATTAAAATACAATTACGCCATATTGACAGTTTAATTTCCCTGTTCTATGTCATTTTGACGTTTGAAATATCAAAAAAAGACATTTTTACCTGAATTTCTTATTGGCATCTAATTTGAAATAAATAGATCAAACAATAGAAAATAAAAACTTTAAAAAATAGGAGATTTAGTTATGAAATTAATAAGAAATTACAATGGACAACTACCTGAAACAAATGATTTATTCAATCACTTTTTAGGAAGGGATTTCTTTATTGAACCAGAACAGTATTTTGGAGCAAAGAACGCCCAACCAAAGGTGAATATAAAAGAAACAGAAGGTAATTTTCAAATTGATATTGCAGCCCCAGGATATTCAAAAGAGGATTTTAAGGTAGAAATTGACAATAACATCTTAACAATTGCAGTAAACAAAGACGAAGAAGTGAACGATGAAAACCAAAAAATCACTCACTCCGAATATCAACTTGGATCATTTAAACGATCTTTCACCCTACCGAAAGGGAAAGTTCAAGATTCGAAAATTGAAGCTCAATATATCAATGGAATATTAGCTATTTCAATTCCAAAAACAGAAGAAGCTAAACCAAAACCCAAAAGAATTCTGGAAATAAATTAATAGCTTTTTTATCATACTAAAATGCCGCGGAACAATTACGCGGCATTTTTATTTTAAAATATTCTACGTCTTTTTTTCCGATATTTACCACCACTATTTGGATTAGCGGCATCACTACATGGAACCGCTGGTCGCTTACCTCCAACCCTAAGATTTCCTTTTTGATTAAACTCCAGAATTAAGGATATTTCATGCGCTCCTTGAGTAGCCCATCCTAAATTAGAGATAGTAATATCATAACTATACCCTACTCTAAACATACCAAAATCATACCCCAACAAAGCAACAATGGCATCTTGATTCACTGCTGCACTTTTTACATTATTAAAGAAAGGCAAACCTCTATACCAAAAACCTAACTCCAAAGGACCATTATACCAATAAACACCGGCATCTAACTGATTCAAATTTCCTTGATTCTGATATCTAAAAGACATCGAAAATGCTTTATTAGCTCCCCTATTTCTTCTCTTCTCTGTCCAGATATTATACCCACCAAAAACAACATATTTTAAATCAACAGCAGCCTTCTCATTCATAAATGAGTAATTCGGCTTAGCTAAATGATCAACTGTTAAGCCAATCCAATATCTTGAACTATAAGCAAAAACAGAAGCTGCCAAATCAATATACTGAACTTGATCATTCGTCAGCCGATCCCATCCTCCGGAGCCACCCCCGCCACCTGGAGGTTGGTCTGGGAAAACTATTTTACTAAAATCAACTGATTTATTTCCATATGTAAATTGAACAGCCGGCACAATTTGCCAATCGCTCGAAACCATAAGATTATAAGAATATTGAAAAGCAGCCTGAGTAGTAGTTAACCCTGCACTTCCAGCTTTATCCTGAATAAGATATACACCAATACCACTATTAAATGCAGTAAAAAAATTATCGAATGACACAGCACTTGTCGAAAATGCTTGATTAATAGCTGGCCATTGATTACGATAATTCATAATTAACCTCCCTCCATCAGTTGCTCCTGCCAAAGAGGGACTTAGATACAAGGGATTGGCATAAAACTGCGAAAAATGGAAATCCTGTCCTTTTACACCCAGAAAATGAAAAAGACTAACTATGATATATATGCCAACTCTTTTTCTCATTATCTAAATAATGTTACATCACCCGTATGGGTTTCAATGGTACCGTTTGAATATTTACACTCAACTTTCCAAATATACACTCCTGAGGCACATAATTTTCCTTTATAATAACCATCCCATCCGATATTTATATCCTTACTTTCAAATATTAATTCGCCCCAGCGAGTAAATATCTTCAAATTGTATTCAACAATTCCTTCCTGAACAAAAGGATAAAACACAAAATTATCTGGATCACCCGGAGTATATTCACCTCCGTTTGGCCCATTAGGATTAGGAGTAAATGCATTAGGAAATTCTATTTGCCCGGCAGCTTCAGCAGTGACTGCACTGCGAATTACTCTTTCATCTTTACACCCCTTATCATTTTCAACTTCAAGCAACACATCGTAGGTTCCTGGATCATTATACAAATACTGAACTGAATATTCAGTTGAGGTATTTCCATCACCAAAATCCCACAAATAAGATATTGCCCCTTCCGATTTATTAATAAATGAAACCGTTTGAGGTAATTTTACCTTGATAGGCCTAACCTCAAAATCTGCAGTTGGTTCTTCAAAAACCACAACTTTAACTTCATCAGATTCAGCTACTCCACCAGCACCTTCAACAGTTAAACTAACCGTATAATTTCCGCTTGTATAATAAGTATGCATAGGCTCCTTTTCTGATGAAATATTTCCATCTCCAAAGTCCCATAGGTAGTTGTAAGCATCAATACTATTATTATAAAATTGAACCTGCAAAGGAGGACAACCTAAAGTATCAGGTCCATAATCAATACTTGGTAACATTGGTAAAATTTCAATTGATTCCACTACTGAATTAGAACAATGTTCACCTTCTACCATTAACTGAATATCAAAATCACCAGAGATACCATAAGTATAACTAAGCGGATTTTGCCCTTCGTAAGATTCACCATTTCCCCAGAACCAAGTATAGTTCCAATCGGAATGTGGTGTTGTATTTTCTATACTAACAGTAGAATTTGGCATTTGCTGACTTTTCGGATCCACAGTAAAAGATGGCTCAGGCGTTTTATAAACCATCACATTAGTTTTAGCAGTATCAACACATCCATATGCAGATTCAGCAAACATTGCAACATTAAACACCTTATCTTCCAGCGATGAATTTAAAAATACATTTTTACCGGTATAAGATGTTGAAGTATTCCCATCTCCAAAATCCCAAAAGAACTTATTGGCTCCTTCTGAATTATTAACGAACGTTTCTTCATAAGGAGAACAATCAGAGCTACCATCACTTATTGAAGCTCTCACTTTAGGAAAAACCTGAATAATATTTTCGGATGAATCTTTACAGGCATAACTATTACCAACCACCAAACGGGCAGTATAATTAACCATTGAATATTCATTGTTATCATACACATGCATAACAGATTCACCACCTAATTCATCCTGTAAAGTACCATCACCAAAATGCCAAATACTGTATTCTGCAGCGGTTGATGAATTATCGAATTGTACTTCTAATGGAGCACACCCCGAAGCTGGGTTGGTGGTAAATTTACTTACCGGGCTTGGGTTTACAGTCACCTCTGTATAAGCCACATCTTCGCAGCCATAAGATGATGTAGCCGTCATCGACACATTAAAGGTAGCAGGTTCAGTTCCTGAATTGACAAATTCATTAATACCATTATAACCCGCCGCTATATTTCCATCTCCAAAATCCCATATGAACGAAACAGCGCCTTCGGAGTGATTTAATATTGTTTCGACAAATGGCGAACAACCAATATTTCCATCAGAGATAGCAGCTTGCACAGCAGGAAAAGCTCTTACCACAGCTGTAGATGAATCATTACAACCAAAACTATTTTCTACTAATAGTTTTGCATTAAACGATTTAAGATATAATTCTTCATTAATGTAAGTATGCGAAACCGATCCGGCTCCTTCAACTTCGTCAATAACTTCGTCACCAAAATACCATATACTTTTATATGCACCTTGTGAACTATTAACAAAATCCACCAATAAAGGCGCACATCCTTCTGTTGGTGAGTAACTAAACTCACTTGTAGGACTTGGATTAACAGTAATCACAGTCTCGGCAGTATCTAAACAACCAAAAGCGGAAGATGTATAGAGCTTCACGTCATACTGAACACTTGATAAACTAGTATTTTCGAAAATATGCGATATTGAATTAATTCCCGAAACAGTTGTGCCGTCACCAAAATCCCAATTATAAGATAGAGCTCCTGGATCGCCTATTAATTCTACTTTAAGCGGATGACACCCTTCTGTAGGAACTGCTGTAAAACCATAACCAACGAGAGGATAAACTGTAATATAAGTACTTGAAGTATCAGCACAGCCATAACTATTATCTACAGCCAATGTTACTTCATATGATTTTACAAACGTTTCGGCATTAACAAATGAATGCGAAACATGCTCATCTGTCACAGCATCTGATCCATCTCCAAACGTCCACTCATACACACTTGCCCCGACCGATTGATTGATAAAATCAACAGCCAAAGGACTACAACCCGGTGTCGGATCATTGGTAAATTTAGAAAGCGTATTGGGATTTACGGTTACAATATAATCCACTGAATCTCGACATCCATAATTATTATAGGCTAATAACTTTACTGTATATTCGGAAGGAACCTGTAGGGGATTTGAAAATGTATGTGTCGGACTAATTTGATTAGAACCAAATCCATCCCCAAAGTCCCACAAATAATTATCTGCATTAACTGATTGATTCTGAAACTCAACATCAAACGGACTACAACCTTCATTATCAAATGGAGCAACCTCAGAGGTAACCATTGGGAAAAAATCAATCAACACCGTATCTCCAGCTTCACATACATCGTTCACTTCAACCCAGGCAAATTTGTATTGCCCAGGTAAATCTACAGAAACAGCAGTTTCTTCATTTAAATTATTATCAAAAACTGAAACACCCGGTCCTGCTACCTGTTTCCATCCACCAACTCCAATATCAGGTGTTACTTTTAATAAATATTCAAGTCCACAAGTATCTGCATCATTCATCACCACGGGTTCCGGAATCTGAACAAAAGTTATAGTAACTTCATCTACATCAGTACAACCATTATTATTTTCCTCCCATTGAAAAATATAATCTCCATACGCATCTACTATTACTAGCGAATTCGGATCAACATCACTTGCAATGGAAGCATTTCCTGCACCCGACACTAAAGTCCAAGTTCCACTACCACTTGTAGGTACAGCTTCAAAATAATAGCGCAATCCACATGCTTTATTATCCGGCCCGGCATTAGCTACCGGAGTTTCATAAACAACAACTGTTATACTATCGGCATCTTCACAGCCATGACTATCTAATACATAATACTCATATTTAAATATGCCAGCCTCAGTGGCTGAAAATACAGGGGTTTCAGCATTAACATCCGAAAGTAAGTCGGTCCGATTACCACTCCATTTATGTTGAACAAAAACTCCAGAACCACCAACAGGTTTAGGTTCTAATTGCTTATTATCACCAGTACACAACTCAATAAAATCGTTTTCGAAATGAATTTCAACTGAATCAACCATCACAACAACAGTATCTTCATCAAAACAAGAATTTTTATCAGTAACCCTATATATCAACTCATATTCGCCAACAACAGTAGTCATAAATTCAGGATTCTCAATATTTACATCATTCAAAGGACTCACATCACCTTGCCAGAGATGAGTATATGGAATTAAACCACCAGAAGGATTTCCATCCAAATTAAGCTTAGCTCCGGGACATAAATACACAGGAGAACCAACTGTTAAATTAGCTGTTGGAGCAGCTATAACCTCTATAGTTATCTGACCGGTTGCACTACATCCATTACTATCCTCAATGTAATAATCAATAGTATGACTACCTACACCCGCAATTGAAGGATCAAACTCACCAGTACCCGAATCAACAATACCATCACCCGTCCAAACCCCACCAGGCGTTGCAGCAGAAAGAATAACAGCATCTTCATTAACACAAAAAGGTCCAGCCGGATTCACAGTTCCATCAGGTATATCAACAATCAGAGCGATAGCAGTAGTTATTACAGGCGGGTAATCTCCATTTGCAGGATCATCAGGAGGACCTGGCTTGGTAGGATCATCATATGGATTACATTGATTCCAATTTCGCAATGTTATTTCAAAATAATCGCCTACATCATAATTATCAGGTATATAAATAGGTAGAGCTGTATTTAAAGGAGGTACAGGCCCTTCAATAGGTTCTGTAGTAACATCAATCGAACCTAATAAAGGATAAGTTTCTAATGTACCGCCGACTAAAGCCGTAGTTATATTCGTACCACCCGTTCCATATATCCACTGAACCCATCTTTTACGATTGTTAATAAAATCATTTTCATCAGGAGGTGTACAATTCCAATGGCTGTTATCAACAAACGTAACCGTTCCATCATTTCCAACACAAATTGGAAAAACCTGAGGCTCGATATCCATAATACCGCCATTGTATTCATCAGTATCCCATACTGTAACATTTTGCACCTGAACGCTGCTAGTACACTCGACACCATTAACCATGAGGGTTACACTCGGCTTATAATTACACTTTAAGCCTCCAATCGGATAAACATGAGAATGAGTAAGAGACCATTCGCTGGTCAAAGGCGTATTATTAGCTTCCACAACCTCATCTTCGGTTTCATCATCCCATCTAAAAATAAAATGAACAGGCGTACCAACATTATACACCCCATCGTAAGTAACTGTCCAATCCACAGTTACTGGCGCACATAATTTATCTGGCACAATAGCATTTGCCTTTGAGGTAATATTACAATCCTGACTATTCCCGTTAACCAACAGAAATGACAGGTATAATAATATTAAAAGAGCTCTTTTTTTACCGTCCATAAAGCCTTTCTAATATTAGTCTCGTTCTTATTTAAATCAACGGGCATACTCCTAAACTATTGTCCTGATGTATGCCAGCCGTAACAGTGATTTTTGTCAGGTTCTTCATTTTTCCCAAAAACGCTGAGTTAAATCATTTTTTACCCCCTCGAACATTGCAACCTTTACATTACAAAAATCAACACCCTGGAAGAAAAAAATTCTTACGCGGAGAGTAGTGACTGTGTACGATGTTAATTCATGATAGTTCCGTTTAGTAAGTAGTTTTTCAGATAAACAACAAATACAAAAGCTATGATTAATAAATTAATTGCACAATCGCTACCTTATTTTCCAAAGAAATTTGTGTGGATTTTCTCCAAAAAATACATTGCTGGCGAAACTATTGAAGAAGCTATCATTGCTTCTCAACAACTGAATAACAAAAAAATAGCGGTTACGATAGATCTCCTTGGTGAATTTATAAAAAATCTTGACGAAGCGAAAGAAAACACAACAAAATATCTTGAAATAATTGAACGTTTTGAAGCGGTGAAAGTTGATGGAAACTATTCGTTAAAACCAACAAGTTTTGGCCTTCTTCTAAATGAGGAAAAATGTTATGAATACGTTAGGGAAATTGTTGCGTGTGCTGCAAAACATGATAGCTTTATAAGAATTGACATGGAGGATTCTCCATGTGTTGATATGGAAATTGAGTTATATAGAAAGTTAAAAGCTGAATTTCCGAAAAATGTTGGCTTAGTTGTTCAAGCATATTTAAGGAGAACACATTCTGATTTGCAAAACCTTATGGATATTCACAGCGAGGAAGCTCCATTAAATTTCAGATTATGTAAAGGTATTTATGTTGAACCCAAAGAAATTGCGTTCAAAGATGGTAAAGAAATAAATGATAATTACCTTAAAAACCTTGAGTACCTGTTAACTAATAAAGTTCGAGTAGGTATTGCTACTCATGATCGTAAATTAGTTGAAGGCGCTTTTAAAATCATAGAAAAACACAATATTCCTGGTGATCAATTTGAATTTCAGATGCTATACGGAGTAACTCCTGAATTACGAAAAGAAATTGTAAATAAAGGATTTAGAATGCGTGTATATGTACCTTACGGAAAAGATTGGTTTGGTTACAGCACTCGTCGTTTAAAAGAAAATCCAAAGATGGCCAGCCATATTATAAAATCAATATTCGTTCGAGGTTAGCACCTAAATATTTAAACCAAAGAGAAGAGGCAATTTTCAAATAGATTGCCTCTTTTTATTTCATGCAAAACTTAACAACGTCCCCGCGCACATGGGCTATTGGTGATAAACAAGCCAAAGGCTCCGCCGACCACTATATGATTTACCACCTCATTTATTTCAATATTAGATATACTTTTAGCATCAGTAAAATAATACACCAATACCGCTATTAAAGCTCCTGCTAAAGTATAAATTACAGACTTTTGAAAGTGCTTTGATTTAACAACTCGCTTTAACCAAGTACCTTCTGGCTTTATATCTAATTTTTTAAATTCCATACATCTATATATTTATATTTTTAGATACAAACATATGCATTATGATGCAAATCATAAAATTTATTGATAATTTTAACTTTTGGAATACCTTAAACCAACAAAAAACACAGTGTTATTGGACTTATATTAATGCATCCGAAATACTTTAAGCTTTTTGTGTAATATCGTTTGAAATACACCACGCCCCAACATAAAACTATTCATAGCTAACCACAAAGCATGATTTCCAAGGGATGAGCGAAATGAAACAAATAAAATAAAAAACACAGCTGTTGCCATTAACATGGTATTACGCATTAGTCGAGATGCTGTGGCTCCAATGTAAATACCATCCCATATAAACGACGAAAAACCAGTTATAGGTAAAATAATTAGCCATGGCAAATAAGTAACAGCCAAATCTATTACATCATCTTGATTAGTAAATAAAAATAAAATTGATTTTCCTCCTACTGCAAAAACTATTACAAACAACACAGCAAAACCACCGCCCCATAAAAACAAGTTTTTTGTAGCAGTTTTTAGTAATGCAAAATTTCTACTACCTGTAAATTTTCCAATTAAAGCCTCGGCAGCATATGCAAAACCATCTAAGAAATACGAAAACAAAAATAAAAACTGAAGTAGTGCACTGTTTGCTGCTAATACAATATCTCCAGTTCCTGCAGATTTGGATGTAAAAAAGGTAAAAACCACAATTACACATAAAGTTCGAAGAAATATATCTCCGCTTACATTCATAAAAGACAATAAACCAGATCTCTGTATAACATCTTTAAACTTAAAGTATCCCAAGATATATTTATACTTCTTCAGAAATAACACCAAAGAAAGTACAATACCAACATATTGCGAAACAACAGATCCTAATGCCACCCCTTCTACTTTCATTCCCAAACCTTTTACAAAAACAAAAGACGTAATAATATTTACAACATTGATGGTAATAGAGATAATCATTGGATATACAGCATTTTGCATACCCAAAAACCAACCATTTATCACCATCAAAGCAATTGCTGCAGGTGCGGCCCATATACGAACATAAAAATAATCAGCAGCAAGCATCTTCACCTCTTCACTACCTTCCAGTATAAAAAGACTAAGTTGAATCACTCCCTTTTGCATAAACAGCAATATTATCCCTGCTGATAATGCTAAGAACAATCCTCGAAAAAGAAGCATAGCCATATCATGTTTACTCTCTCGACCATAAGCTTGAGCTGCCAATCCACTCAAACTCATTCTTAAAAAAGCAAAGCCCCAATAAACAAAATTAAAAATAACTCCTCCCAAGGCTACTGCACCCATAAACGATGCACTATCCTGATAGCCCATTAAATGCATATCAACCATTCCAAGTAATGGAACAGTTAGGTTCGTTAAAATATTTGGTATTGCTAATCGAAGAATCTCGCGGTTCATACTTGTTTTTTTAATAGGGCACGAAGATAACCATACAAATACTAATAAAAAACTTCACTGCAACCCATTGATATATTGAGAAAATGGAAAAAATTAATTTTTTATTTGAACATTTTAGGATCTTTATTTCTTTATTAAGCAAACTCAATCAAATAACAAGATCATTTGATAACTGAGTTACTTAATTTAAAAACCTAATAAAATATAAAATCATGGCATTTGAATTACCAAAATTAGATTATGCTTACGACGCATTAGAACCACATATTGATGCAAGAACAATGGAAATTCACCATACAAAGCATCACGCTGCCTATACCAATAACCTTAACGCAGCAATTGAAGGTACCGATTTAGCAGGTAAAAGCATTGAAGATATTTTAGCAAACATATCTAACCAATCAGTAGCAGTGCGAAACAATGGTGGCGGATTTTACAACCACAACCTGTTCTGGAAAGTGATGTCACCAAATGGCGGCGGCCAGCCAACAGGTGAATTAGCCGCAGCTATAGATAAGGCTTTTGGATCATTTGATCAATTTAAAGAGCAATTTTCTAAAGCTGCTGCAACACGATTCGGTTCAGGTTGGGCATGGTTGGTTAAACAATCAAACGGTGAGTTGGTTGTTACATCAACAGCAAATCAAGACAATCCTTTAATGGATATTGCTGATGTAAAAGGTACACCTATTTTAGGTTTAGATGTTTGGGAACACGCATATTATTTGAACTATCAAAATAAACGTCCCGACTATATCGGAGCATTTTACAATGTGATAAATTGGGATGAGGTAGCAACACGTTTTAAAGTTTAGTTTGTTCATTTTGTCTGGGAAAAAGGGAAACTCAAACGAGAGTTTCCCTTTTTATTTTATTTTTTTTGAGTTTTTGAAAACACTATTTTAATAACTTTGTTTAACCTCCAGACTAAATTTATAAAACAAACTAATTATGACTTTTGAATTACCAAAATTACCGTATGAGCTAGATGCATTGGAACCTGTTATTTCTAAAACTACTTTAGAGTTCCACTATGGAAAGCACCATCAAGCTTATGTAACTAATCTGAATAACCTTATTAAAGGCACCGAATTTGAAGATGCTGATTTAGAAACCATCATTAAAAAAGCCGATGGAGGTATTTTTAATAATGGAGCACAAGTTTGGAATCACACTTTCTACTTCACTTCATTTTCTCCTAAGGGAGGAGGCGCTCCTGCAGGAAAGTTAGCCGAAGCAATCGATGCTTCTTTTGGATCTTTTGATAAATTTAAAGAAGAATTTTCGCAAGCAGCAGCTACTTTATTCGGGTCTGGTTGGGCTTGGTTAGTTAAAAAAGCTGATGGATCATTAGCAATTACAAAAGAAGGTAATGCCGGAAATCCTTTAAGAAATGGCGACACCCCAATTCTTACATGTGACGTATGGGAACATGCATATTACTTGGATAAACAAAATGCTCGTCCTAAATACATTGAAGATTTCTGGAAAATTATTGATTGGGATGTAGTTTCAGCAAGATTCTAATCCTCATCAAAGAAAAAAGAATTTTAAAAGAGACTTGATTACATTTTTTGTATATTAAGTCTCTTTTTTATTATCCCTGTATTACTAACTAAATTTGATTGTATGCTAAAAGACTTAATTACAAAAAACAGGAGCTACCGCAGGTTTTATCAAGATAAACAAATTACCAAAGAAACTTTAGTTGAATTAATTGATTTAGCAAGACTATCGCCTTCAGCACGCAATGCACAACCCTTAAAATATTACATATCCAATGATGATGCGACCAACGAAAAGATTTTTCATCATTTAGCATGGGCAGGGTATTTAAAGGAATGGAACGGGCCTCAAAAAGGCGAACAACCATCGGCTTATATCATTGTATTAAACGATACAAATATTTCATCCAACTACTTTTGTGATGATGGTATTGCATCTCAAAGCATTTTATTAGGTGCAGTAGAAAAAGAATTAGGTGGTTGTATTATTGGTTCGGTTAACCGGCTTCAGCTGCAACGAGAACTAAAAATAAACGATTCATATAAAATAGTGCACGTTATTGCTTTAGGCTACCCTAAAGAAGAAGTTGAATTGGAGAAGATGAAAGATAACAATCATGTTTATTGGCGCGATGTAAACGAAAAACACCATGTACCCAAACGAAGCATTGATGAAATTATTATAAGTTAATCTGAGACCGGCTTTTCAGTCGGTTTCTTTTTTGAACCCAGCCAACTAAAAAGCATTTTTTTTGTTATAAAACTAGAGATCAAACATACACCACTATGAAATACTTTTTAATAGTTTGTTTATTATTTGCTGCCACCTTTTCGAATGCTCAGGTTCAACAAATAGATTCATTAAAAATATCAGGAATCATTCTTGAAAAGGATAGTATGAATGCCCTTCCATTTTCACAGTTGAACATTCAGTCAAAAAAGTTCTCATCCAACGAAAAAGGTCAGTTCTCTTTTTGGGCTAAGAAAGGTGAAATTATCAAATTTACCCACCTCGGATATAAGGATACATATATTCAAATTCAAGATAGTCTGAACTTGGATAATTACATTATGGGTGTTTTCTTAACCCGTGATACTTTTCAGATTGGAGAAGTAATTGTTGTACCTCGTTATGAGAATTTGGCAGCCCAAGCTCGTAACATGCCATTGCTGATCACACCTGATTTAGCTTATGCGCAAAACAATATTAGAGCATCCACAAACCAAGCCATTACACAAGCTCCTTCGCGTATGGACAGAGAAATGAATCAAAATATGGTATTACGAGAACAGAGGTGGGGAACTGTTTATAAAACCCAAATTCCTCCCAATAGAACAGTTGGTATTTCTTCTGAAAATTTAAGTTCAATGAGTTTGTTTATAACGCCAACAAAAGAAAAAGTAAAAGCTACGATAGAGCAACCATTAAATCGACACGAACTGGATTTAATTATTCGTATTTATGAAGAAAAGGTAAAATCGATGCTTGAAACTAATAAATACGAATAAAATAAGCTTAATATTCTGAATAAAAGTGCAATTTTGAAGGCCAAAATAGGAATGGCTCAAATAAGAGATTATGGAATTTACATTAAATGGCAATAAAGGATATTCAAAGGTAGAATCGTATGATGATAAAACAACCAATGAATTATCTTCGAATTATAAAAATATACTAGAATTATTAGGGGAAGATCCTAATCGCGAAGGCTTAGAAAAAACACCTTTAAGAGTAGCCAAAGCGATGCAATTTTTAACTCAGGGATATAACATGAATCCGGATGAAATTATCCGTTCTGCAATGTTTCGTGAAGATTACCAGCAAATGGTTGTAGTTAAAGACATCGAAATTTATTCGATGTGCGAACACCACATGCTTCCATTTTTTGGCAAAGCGCATATTGCTTACATACCACGACATCATATTACGGGTTTAAGTAAATTAGCCCGCGTTGCCGAGGCCTTTGCTCGCAGATTACAAGTACAGGAGCGTTTAACAACTCAAATTAAAGAATGTATCCAAAACACACTCAATCCATTAGGTGTTGCAGTAGTTATTGAAGCTCATCACATGTGCATGCAAATGCGCGGCGTTCAAAAACAACATTCCATCACAACTACTTCGGACTTTACAGGTGCATTTCAAAAAAATCCTGCCACAAGAACAGAATTCTTCAACATTATAAATAGTAAGTAGAATAAAAAAGCCATTAGCTGTTGCTAATGGCTTTTTTATTCGATCATTCCTAACCGATTAAAAATGTAACAAACATAGAAACGCCAATATGATATGCAATCCCGCTGGGATTGTTATTAATAGAGTAGGCTTATTATTTCTATAAATATTCAACTTCTCCGAAGTTGTTTCATTATCGCCATAGGAGATAAGTATTTATAAATATGTGATATATATTTAGCAACCAACCTCAACGAGGTAGAATATATATTTAATCGGTTATTTATGAAATTCTATTTATATTGAACGGAATCCACTGAATAACTATAGGCCTGGAAAAAACCCAAGGCACCATTACTTATATTTCCCTCAACATTGGCTGGCGGACCACTAAACAATGGAGCTTTAAAACTCACCTCTTCATTTACTGCATTCAAATAATAATAAAAATCTTCAGTTATACCATTCATGTACAATTTAACCCAATCACCTTCCTGAAGTTTTAACTCCATCTCCTCTTCATCGATGGTTTGCACCCATACACCACCAGCATAATTTCCATCAAAAAATTTATCATCAACATATCCTAATTCCGAATAACGTTGAGTAAGCACACTATCATTAAGTGAAATAGAGAAACTATAGAAATCTTTGGTCTCTAATGGTTCTTGGGCATACAATAATACTTTCCATAATTTATAAGTATTCTCGTATTCTAATCTAACCGAATCAAGTTCAGCAACAGGATTCAATTGAGATTCTGCCTCGTATACTTCAGTAATACCATCATTATTAATATCTACATTTTCGATGGTTAAATGATAAGTTCGACCGGGAACACCATAATAATCGGATGGGGTAAGATAATATCCCGGATTTTCGGTACTCTCAACCAATTGAATGGTTTGAACAGCATCTGTAATGCTAACAACAGCATCTGATATTGCTTCGGGTTGCTTATTGGCATAATAATCGCCCGATAGGGTTAAACGAACATAATGGCTTGTTGTATCGGTTGAAATACTTCCATCAACCACCAGACGAGGTTCTGTATTTTTTAGTTTTAGCGTAATATCTTCGGTACAAGCATTAAACACCAATACCATCACAATACAAATTTGAATTAAACGAAGTGCTTTCATGCTTAGAATTTAAAGTTATAGGTTACAGAAGGAATGATCGAAAATAAATATGTTTTTTGCGCTTTTGTAATACTTGGATCATCATCGTCGCGCACAAAATTAATAGCCCAGGCATTTTTTCTTCCATAAGCATTATATACCGAAAACACCCATTCGCCTTGCCATTTACGATTTTCTTTGTGCTTACCACTTAATATTAACGACAAATCGAGTCGATGATAATCAGGCATACGCTCCGAATTACGCTCGGAATAAAGAGGGATGATATCACCTCCTACTTTATACCTGCCAACCGGATAAGTTGCCGGCGATCCCGTATAAAACACCCAATTTGCAGAAAGGCTGGTACGCTCTGATAAATTTCGATTTAATACAATACTGCAATCGTGGGTATGATCGTATGGCGATAAATATGGCTTTCCATCATTTATTTCGGGTATCGTCCTTTCCACTCTGGATAATGTATAGCTAATCCAGCCATTCCATTTGGGACGATTAAAACGAAGCATAAATTCCATCCCATACGCTTCAGCATCTCCAAATCGCAATTCACCTTCGAGGTATTCATTTAAAAGTAAATCAGGATGATCCTTAAAATCGATACTATTATCCATTTTTTTATAAAATCCTTCAATCGATGTTTCAATTGTATTATCACTAAAATTTCGGAAATAGCCAATAGAAAACTGATCGGCTTTTTGAGGTTTTACATTGGGTGATGATGGAAACCACACATCCAATGGTGTACCCGATGATGAATTAGATGCCAAATGTAAATACTGATACGTTCGGTTATACGATGCTTTAATGGAACTTGTTGGATTAAGTATAAAACTGGCTCCTAAACGTGGTTCAATTCCATTGTAGGTATTATATACTTCACCCGTTTTAAAATGCTCACTATTTATAAACTCATGATTCTCGTCGTAGTAGTACTGTGTTCCTGCACCAATATTTTGAAATATTGACCAACGTAAACCATATTTCAACACTAACCAATCAGATATTTTTTGGGTATTCTGAACATACAAAGCATGTTCTAACGATCGATTTTCGGGAACTTTTATTTCATTATATAACGAATTTTCATCTGTTCCACGAGCTAAGCCAGGTAAGATCTCGCGAAAAATGCTTTGGGCCCCAAACTCAACCGTATTCTCAGGATTAATATAATAGTCGAAATCAACCTTTGCACTTAAATCATACAAACTCGATTCCCACTCAAAAGAATCAGCTCCACTATCTACCGTTCCTAAAGCATAATCGTATTGAGAACCAATCAATGTAAAATTCGAAAATAACTTAGGCGAAAAAATATGATTCCATCGAGCAGTAACTGTTTTGTTTCCAAAATCCATCTTCGAAAAATCATTTTTAAAAACATCACGTCCAAAATAACCACTCAAATAAATGCGATTATTTTCATTTATAGTATGGTTTACCTTTGCATTAAAATCGTAGAAATACAAACGATTATCCCTTATTGCCTCATTGGATGACAAAGGCAAAAATAAATCTACATAAGTACGACGTCCGCTTACAATAAACGAAGTCTTATCCTGTACAATAGGTCCTTCTAATGTTAAGCGTGATGATATGGTACCAATACCACCAGTACCCGTAAACTTTTTAGAGTTCCCATCTTTCATCCTAATATCCAACAGTGAAGATAATCGTCCTCCATTACTCGCCGGGATATCACCTTTATAAAGTTTAACATCTTTAACTGCATCATTATTAAATACTGAGAAAAACCCCATTAAGTGCCCGGCATTGTATACACTTGCTTCGTCTAATAAAATTAAGTTCTGATCGGGATTTCCTCCCCTAACACTGAACCCACTGGAACCTTCACTGGTTGGCGAAACGCCTGGTAAAAGCTGAATTACTTTTACCAGATCGGTTTCTCCCATAAGAACAGGTACGTTTTTGATCGTTTTACTTTGTAATTTCTCCACTCCCATTTGAGGCTCTCGCACATTGGCATCTTTTCGTTGAGAGGTCACCACTATTTCATCAATTGATTCAGAAGCTGGTGATAATTCAAGGTTGATAACCTGATTTTGGAAATGAGAAATCTCTTTTTCAACAGAATTATACCCCAAATAGGCGTATACCAAATGATAATTACCTGCAGGTAATGAAATAGAATAAAAACCATAAACATTGGTAATATTGCCTCCCTGCGTTTCTTTAATATAAATAGTAGCTCCAATCAAAGCTTCCCCTGTAGTTGCGTCTTTTAGGGTTCCACTAATGGTAAAAAGATCTTTGGTCTCAGGATCTTCGTCGACACAATAGCCATGCCTTGCAAACAAAAGAAAAATAGTAAGAATGGTTATGATACGATGGTTCATTTTTATCAAATTAGGTTAATAGTGTTTTATAACACTTTACAAGAGTCATGCAAATAAACAGATGGTTGCATGCAATTGAAAGAAAGATGAAAATTGTAACCTAAAATTAACAATAGCTCACACAACAAACGCTACTATAAAGACCTAAAATTCAAGAATGAGACTCACAATAACAGGAACTAACACAGTTAATATAATTCCACTAAAAATGGCGATTATTCCATAATCTTTACCTGTAAATTTTACTATTACCGGCAAAGTAGTATCCATTGAAGTAGCTCCTCCTGATGCAATTCCTGCTAACTTACCAAAATACTTAACTAAAAAAGGTACAGACAATAAGGTAAATACTTCTCTAAAAATATTAGACAAAAGAGCAATAACTCCCAATTCTTTGCCACTTAACTGACTTATAAAAATGCTGGATAAAGAGTAATATCCAAAACCCGCACCAACTGCCATTGCTTCTTGTATACTAACTTTACTAATAATAGCTCCAACCAATGCCGTCCCCAATAAGCTACCAACAATTACACAGATAGGCACCAACATTACTTTATAATTCATTCTACGCAATACCGAAAAGGCTCCTTTATCACTTCCAATACTTACTCCAACCAAAAACATTAATGCAAACAAAGCATATGTTGTTAACTCATCACTTAAAAGCCATTGTGGAAATATGTGCAAATATCCACCTAACAAACCGGCAGCAAAAAACGATAGAATAATTAAACTTCCTTTCATTGCCAGCTATTTATCCAGGTGTTTTTTAAAGAAGAAAAAATAAACTAAAGTAGATAACAAAACACTACCGCCAACAGCTCCAATAGTTAATAATAAAGCCTGATAACCTATACTGGAAAAATTCTGAATAATATCATTATTAATTCCTACAGATATACCCAAAAGAAAAAGCAGCAGATAAACAGCATAGCTTACTGCTTTATCTACTCCTTTTCGTATTTTATTTTTATCTCTAAATTGTCTTCCTACTGCTATTCCTGCAACAAAAAGAGCAATTACGATATATGATGTCATTGATCTGTTTTAATCGACAGGCACACCTTTTTCTTCAGGAAAACGAACTTTGTATTCTTTCCAGAAAAGTTTAACCTCATCTTTCATTTCACGATGCAAAATTAACAATCCGATTAAGTTAGGAATGGTCATCAATGCAATTGTTATACCCGATAATGTCCAGATGATGGTAGTATCAACAAATGAAGCCATGAAAAATCCAATAACATACACTAAATGATACCAGATTACTGCTTTGGACCCCCAAAGATAAGTAATGGCTCTATCGCCATAATACGACCACGATATGGCTGTTGAAAAAGCAAACAACAACAAACCAATAGATACAATATACTTACCCCATTGCCCAAACCATCCTTTGGTAAAAGCAACTGCAGTAAGTGGAGCACTATGTAGTAACGACTTTCCTTCAAAAACGATTGTATGACTATCGGTTGATGATGAAAATTGAGCCTTCAAACGGTCAATCATACTAACATGCTCTTCTTTTAATTCAACAATGCCGTTTTTTACATTAATTTTTCCAGTAAACGGCTTTTTACCACGTTTTACAACAACATCTTCAGCTAAAGAACGAGCGTGTATTAGCTTTACATCGGAAGTAATTTTTCCATCTTCAACCTCCATTTTTCCGGTAAATAATGGCAAAGACTCTTCTCCATTAATATGTTTAGCCAAAAGTACTTTTCCTGCGATGGTTGTATCATCAATTGTATTTCCCTGCAGAATTTGTAAATCCGCCATCTGAAAACGGTTATCCAGTTTTTGATTCCATACTCCCGAAGCCAAAAGAGTTAAACCGGTTAGTGTACAAATTATGATTGTATCAATAAAAGGTTCTAATAAAGCCACCATGCCTTCCGATACTGGTTCGTGAGCACGCGCAGCAGCGTGAGCAATAGGAGCTGATCCTTGCCCTGCTTCGTTAGAAAACAAACCTCTGTTAACACCTCTATTAAAAGCAAAAGCTAAAGTTGCACCTAAAAATCCACCCGTTGCAGATGAACCTGTAAATATATCAGCAAAAATAGACTGAATCGATGGCCATATATTCTGATAATTCATACCTATAACAGATATGGCACCAATAAAATAAATTAATGCCATGGCTGGCACCAGGCGTGAAGTAACTTTTGCAATACGTTTTATTCCTCCAATAATCACAAAGCCCAATAAGATAGCCAATACAAATCCGGTTATCACATGTGGTAATCCAAAGGTGGCAAAAATTGAGTTCGAAATACTATTTACCTGAGGAAGGTTACCCGTTCCAAAAGACGAAAGAACTGTAGCAAAGGCAAAAATAGCTGCAATCCATTTACCCGACATAATTTTTTTGCCAGATGGAAGATTAATGTTCAAGCGCTCGCGCATAAAATACATAGGCCCTCCGGCAATGGATCCATCTTCGGCTTTCTGTCTGTATTTGTGTGATAAAGTAACTTCAACAAACTTGGTAGTCATACCAATCATAGCGGTAACTAGCATCCAAAATAAGGCTGCTGGTCCGCCTAAATGGACTGCCAATGCTACACCTGCAATATTTCCTGTTCCAACCGTTCCGGAGAGAGCTGTTGTTAAGGCCTGAAAATGGGAAGTATCACCCACATCTCCCTCTTTGTCGTATTTCCCCTGAACAATACGAATTGCATATTTGAAATATCTGATTTGAGGGAATTTAAGATAAATTGTAAAGAATACACCGGTTCCTAAAAGTAACCAAACAAACCAGAAGTGACTGCCAATATAAGAATCAATTAATTGTAGAAAACTATTAAGTTCTTGCATAAATGTAGATCATTTGAATTAACGAAATTATTATTCGGATTTTTTCAGGATATGCTAAAAAACAAAATTTTATTCGTATGACCTTTATTTTAATAACATTTTTCAACAATCTAATGGAAATATCTATCATTTCAATAAAATTTCCGAATACTTTACTGGCAAAATGCAATTCAAATCATTTACTTTGTTCCTCTAATTATTAAGATGCAAAAACCTAACAGAGAACAATTCCGCAATATTTTTAAAGACGATGCGGTATGGGGTGAACAAAAAGTGATTCGTTTCAGGTGGTTTCTGATACTTGTTATTCTTGTATTTGTTGGATATATTTTTTCAACAGGCAATGAAGAGAGGGCTCTATATTCTTTACTACTATCCAGCATTTATATCTTTTATAACTCAGCGCTCAATTTTCTACTAAAGAAGTTTGGAAATGCTACATGGATACGCTTTTTATCTGCCACATTCGATATCTCAATATTATCGCTACATATTTTTAATTACTCTTATTTCTTTCAACCAATAGCAGTTACTACGGCAGCATCCATTTTCTTATATCCAATATTAATTTTGTTAGCAGTATTAAGGTACGATGGAAGGCTAGTAATATTTTCTACACTGTATTCGATATTATGCTTTAATCTTATATACTTTATCCGATTACCACATATCAATCCTGAATTAATTGCTCAGGTTCCATCTACAGATTGGGCTGGTCAGATTTACAAAAGTACATACCTTCTTATAATGGGTTACTTTTTATTAGGTATACCAGAAATGATCAAACGCCTTGTTAATAAACAGCTCATTAGCGTTGAACAACAAAACTCGGTTAAAATTGCCCTGGCTTTGGAAAAACAAAAAGGTGATATTGCTAAAATTCAGCTTAAAAAAGAAAAAATACTTAACAAAAAGCTGGAAGAACACCAGGAAACAATTGAATCACAAAAAAAGAATCTCGAAGATGCAATTGAAATAAAAAATAAACTCTTCAGTATTATTGGACACGACTTAAAATCACCTTTTGCAGCTCAAACTTCTATTGTTGATTTAATTCTGGCCGATTATAAATCCTATAATAATGAAGATATTATTACGATTTTCAAATCGATTAAACGCTCGTCTCATCAAGGATTAGAGTTACTTGAAAACATACTTGACTGGTCAAAGCAACAGAATAATCTTATTAAACCACGTACTCATTCTGTTAATGTGAAAGAATCGGTTGACACAACCATCAACCTTTTAAATAACAATATAAACCACAAACGAATCCGTATTCAAACCTATATTAATCCAACAACTCAAATTCTGGCTGATCAGGATATTCTCAACACAATATTGAGAAACATTTTATCCAATGCCATTAAATTTTCACATGTTGATGGCTCTATCCGTATAAGCACAAGAGAAAAAGGGGATCGATTATTTATTGAAATTGATGATGATGGTGTTGGAATAAGTCAGAAACAATTGGATAGCATTTTTGAACCTTGTCAAAAAGTGTCTTCGCGAGGGACTCAAAACGAGCCAGGAACAGGTTTGGGGCTATACATATGCAGCGATTTGGCAAAAATGATGCATGCCGATATATCTGTTGAAAGTGAAGAAGGAAAAGGCAGTACTTTCTCTATTTCATTTCCTGCCTTTATAGTACCTGTTAATTAGTTTAAACCTTTCATCGAAAGCTGAATTCTTTTCCGTTGATGATCAACTTCCAAAACTCGCACGCGCACCTGTTGCTGTAACTTAACTACCTGATTAGGATCGCTCACAAATTGATTGGCAAGTTGTGAAATATGAACCAATCCATCTTGTTTAACACCCACATCAACAAAAGCACCAAAATTGGTAATATTGGTTACCAAACCAGGCAATTCCATTCCTTCGTGCAAATCATCAATTGAGTAAATACCTTCGGCAAACGAAAATGTTTTGATAGTTTCACGAGGATCTCGTCCCGGTTTACCCAACTCTTGCATTATATCATTAAGGGTAGGTAACCCCACCTTATCATTGACATATCGTTTTAAATCCACTTTTTTACGCAGTTCCTTATCTTTTATCAAATCGACTACCTGACAATTTAAATCCTTAGCCATTTCTTTTACCAGCTTATACGATTCGGGATGAACAGCTGTATTGTCCAATGGATTTTTAGCTTCGGAAATACGCAAGAATCCAGCACTTTGCTCATAAGCCTTGGCTCCCAAACGTGTAACTTTTTTCAGTTCATCGCGCGAAGTAAAAGCACCGTTCGAGGAACGATAATCCACAATATTTTGCGCTAACTGAGGTCCTAATCCCGATACATAGGTAAGTAAATGTTTACTGGCTGTATTTAGATTTACCCCAACCGAGTTTACACACGATTCCACAACTGTATCCAACGATTTCTTCAATTGCGGTTGATCAACATCATGTTGATACTGACCTACTCCAATTGATTTTGGATCGATCTTTACCAACTCTGCCAATGGATCCATTAATCTACGACCAATAGACACAGCACCACGAACCGTCACATCATAATCAGGAAACTCTTCTCGAGCCACTTTTCCGGCTGAATATACCGATGCTCCGTCTTCGCTAACCACGTAAACATCCACCTTTTGAGCAAACGACAAACCTTTGGCAAAAGCCTCTGTTTCGCGCGATGCTGTTCCGTTACCAATGGCAATGGCTTCAATATTATGCTTGGCAACCAGCTTTGTAATCGTGTCGCTCGATTTCTTATAATCGTTTTGAGGAGGGTGAGGATAAACTGTGGCATTCTCTAACAAATCACCATACTGATCCAGGCAAACCACCTTACATCCGGTACGATAACCTGGATCAAGCGCCAAAACCCGCTTTTGACCAAGTGGCGAAGCCAACAATAGCTGACGTAGGTTATCTGCAAATACTTTTATCGCTTCTTCATCTGATTTTTCTTTAAACAGATTAGAGAATTCAGTTTCGATAGATGGAGCCAATAATCGTTTGTAAGCATCAGTTACCGCATCCTGCACATGAGCAGCCGAATCAGTATCTCCTTTCACAAAAAAGCGATCTAGTCGTTCCATAGCCGATTCCGGATCGGGCGAAATAGTCAACTTTAAAAAGCCTTCTTTCTCGCCTCGACGCATAGCTAAATATCGGTGAGATGGACATTTTTTCAAAGGCTCCGACCAATCGAAGTAATCCTTATACTTGGCCGCTTCTTCCTCTTTTCCCTTCACTAATTTAGATGTGATCACCGCTTCTTTTTCAAAAACTGATCGTACAATCTCACGGCCAACCTTATGCTCATTAATCCATTCAGCAATAATATCGCGGGCACCTTGCAATGCTTCATCAACATCAGAAACTTCGGCATTTACAAAGGCTGCAGCTCTACCTTCCACATTGTTCTCATGCTGCTTCATAATGATTTTAGCCAATGGCTCTAATCCTTTTTCGCGGGCCTTAACCGCACGTGTTTTACGCTTAGGCTTATACGGAAGGTAAATATCCTCAAGCTCAGTAAGGTTATAAGTTGCTTTTATTTTGGCCTTCAACTCATCTGTTAACACACCTTGTTCATCCATCGACTTCAAAATGGATTCCTTGCGCTTTTCAATTTCCTGAAGCTTTTCGTAACGTTCTTTTACCGAACCTACCTCAACCTCATCCATACTCCCCGTCATTTCCTTTCGGTAACGACTGATAAAAGGTATGGTTGCTCCTTCATCGAGCAAAGTTAAAACGTTGGCCACTCCTCGGGCAGCCAGGTTTAATTCTTTGGATATGATGTCAACAAATAAATTTTGCATACTTATATGATTAGATTAAAGACAAGAATTGCCTGATTCGACTCGAAACAGGCAACAATCTCCTTATCAATAAAACGTTGTTTTTACGATTTATTATTGTTCTTCTTTTTGAAGTTCTTTTTATTTTTTCCTTTGAAACCGCCCTTACGTTTTTTCCCTTTTTTCAAATCTTCTGGATTATAAACAGGCGCTTCTCCTAAATCGGGTGGCAAAGGAATTTTGTAAATATTGGTTTCAATTAACTGCTCAATGCGATAAAACTCCAATACTTCTTTTTCGTTAATTAAGGTTATAGCAACCCCCTGAGTTGCAGCACGGGCTGTTCGTCCAACACGGTGCACATAATCTTCAGCATCGCGTGGTACATCAAAGTTAATAACCAAATCAATCTTTTCAATATCGATACCACGGGCTATAATATCGGTAGCTACCAATATTTGTACATTACGATTACGGAATTCACGCAGCACATCTTCGCGCTCAGCCTGTTCCAGATCGGAATGAATTGCCTTGGCATTAAAGCCATTATTTAGAAGCGAACGGGCAATTTCCTTCACCTTTAACTTGGTTGATGAAAATATAATGATGCTAGGCAAATCTTTATCTTTCAACAATCCGTTTAGCAATGGAATTTTTTGTGTATCGTAAACCATATAAGCAGCCTGCAAAATACCTTCGGCTGGTTTACTGATAGAAATATTTACCTCTTCGGGATCGTGCAAAATATCTTTCGCCAGTTCGCGAATCTTAGGTGGCATTGTTGCAGAAAACATCAAAGTCTGACGCTCTTTTGGCAAATGAGTTACCACCTGCATAATATCATCAAGAAAACCCATATCGAGCATGCGATCTGCTTCATCCAAAATAAGATGTTGCAAGGTCGACATATTGACATACCCCATGCTTAAATGCTGAATTAAGCGACCAGGAGTAGCTATCACAATATCGGCACCAGTGGTTAACGCATTTTTCTGGCGGTTCCATTCCTCCTTATCGTTTCCTCCATAAATAGCAGTTGACGATACATCAAGAAAGTAACCAAAGCCTTCCATCTGCTGATCAATTTGAATAGCCAATTCACGGGTAGGAACCAGAATCAAGGCATTTATATCCTTATGACCATTACGCACCAGCTTATCGAGCACGGGCAAAAGATAAGCAGCTGTTTTTCCTGTTCCCGTTTGCGCACAGGCAATCAAATCCTTTCCTTCCTTAATGATAGGAACGGTCTTTTCCTGAACAGGTGTTGCTTTTTCAAAACGCATGGCCTCTAAACCATCCAGCAACTCATCGGCAAAATCAAATTCTTTAAACTTCAATGATATCTGTTTACAATAAACTATTCTACATAAATAACCAGCCCTTTCAAATATTCACCTTCGGGATGATAAATATCCACCGGATGATCAACAGGCTGAGTTAATTGTTGCAATATACGAACTTTCCGGTTGGTCTTTGCTGCTGCAGAAAAAACCATTGTACGAAATTGCTCCTTACTGATTACCTGCGAACACGAGAAAGTAAAGATAATACCACCCGATCGAATCTGCTCAATGGCTTTGGCATTTAAGCGACGATAACCCTGTATGGCATTTTTCACTACATTCTGATGCTTGGCAAATGCCGGTGGATCAAGAACGATAAGGTCGTATTTATTTTTGATGCCTCCCAGAAATTTAAATGCATCTTCGGCATAAGACTCGTGACGAGGATCTCCCGGGAAGTTAAGCTCCACATTATTATTTGTAATATAAATGGCACGCTCCGAACTATCTACAGAGTGAACTAATTTAGCTCCACCCCTCATGGCATAGAACGAAAATCCTCCTGTGTAACAAAACATGTTTAACACCTCGCGGCCTTTACTATATTTTTCGAGTAACGAACGGTTATTGCGCTGATCGACAAAGAAACCAGTCTTCTGTCCTTTTTCCCAATCAACATGAAATTTCAAACCATTTTCGAGCGCTACTTTCTCGGTTTTATTACCAAATACATATCTATTAACAGCTGTTACATGTGCTTTGTATGGCAAGGTTCCTTCCGATTTACTAAAAACCGATTTTAACCTATCGCCCATCACCTCCTGTAAAGCCTTAATAATGGTTTCTTCAATGCGATACATACCCACTGTATGCATTTGCACAACAGCTGTTCCATTATAAAAATCGATTATCAAACCAGGCAAATAATCTCCTTCGGCATGCACCAAACGAAAAGCATTGGTATTTTCGTTATCAATCAATCCAACCGATTTACGAAGATCAAATGCCTTTTGAATCTTATCTTTCCAAAACTGATAGTTGATTTCTTCTTGTTCGAATGTTAAGATACGAACCGAGATAGATCCAATGATTGAATGACCGATGGCCAAAAAATTTTCATTGCTATCCAGTACTTCCACCACATCGCCTTCGATCAACTCACCTTTTATCTTTTTGATGGCACCTGAGAATACCCATGGGTGATATCGATGTAGACTATGCTCTTTACCTGGCTTTAAAACTAACTTTGGCAACTTCGCCATATTTTTATCCAATACTTATTGTTTGTACTTTGTTTTCGGGAAACATAGCCGTAAGCTTATGATAAAGCTCGATGGCTACCCATGCATCGGTAGCTGCATAAATAACCTGACTGGGTGATAAGTGCGGCGCTTCCCAATTTGATAAACGCTGACGCTTACTCACTCTTATATGCATTACTAAACCGGCTAATTTACGCAGACTGGTATCTTCTATACCTACTTGCTTCACATAATCCTGCAATTCAACAAATCCGGCATGCTTCATAGGAGCTAAACGCTGCAAGCCTCTTAAATCATCTCTGATGCCTACGCCTATTTTTGCTATCTCGGGGTTTTCCATTAAACGAATTAATGCTGGATGAAAACCCGTTTTATTCAAGCGAAACAGGTATCCCTGCTCAGATGTGGCCAATTGTAAAAGTGCTACTTTATTTGACTTACCCTTTTGAAACGAGGGTTTTGTTTCGGTATCAAAACCTATAACGGAATGTTGCTCCAATTCACGCACCAGCTCTTCAATCTTTGTTTCGTCTTCAACCACCACTACATCACCTTCAAAATGCTGTAATGGAAGTTCGCTCAGTGCTTCCTTCGAAATGGTTTTCTGCATTCAAATGTTGTTTTTATCTAAGTTCTTCATCCTCGTCGGTCCATTCTTGCTGGAATCGATCGTACCAGGTATCTTTTTTTCGTTCTTCGCGCACTTCTTCTTCGCCATCTTCTTCATCCAAATCATCTTCGCCAAACAAAATAGCATGAAGCGCACGCAAAGTATTTACAGCCCGTTGTCCCCAATATAATTCGAAGTTACTCTGAACCTCCGATAATGCATCATTCATTATTTCGGTCATACCAATGCGGTACGACGAAATAAAGTCTTTTAAATCCTGATACATATCCGTTAAATCTTCGGCTATATAGGCAATTACAGGAGTATCGCTTCGCTGCATATCCTGATTGAATACTTCGAGATAATCGTTGAATCGCCCCAGCTTCATCTCCAGATTATTGAGAATATGGGCATAAGTCATTTCATCAACGGTCTTTTCCAATTCATCTTCCAGCTCAGAATCAACTCTTGGTAAAACACTGGCTTTTAAATAGAGAAGCGGAATAATGCGAGTAGCAATAGTTACAAATTCTCGTCGAGGGTATTGATCTGAGTTTTCCAAAAACTCACAGAATTCTTTGGAAACCGTTACAAATTCAATCACATTTTTTGAATAAACTACATGTTTTAATGCCTCTTCCATACTATAAAATAATCGCCCTCGCTACGTTCTGTATACTAATAATGTCGAGCAAAAGTAAGAAAAAAAAAGCAGAGTACATTAGGGCAAAGCTAATAGCTTTGCAGGGCGCTGAGATAATTGTTTATGATTAGTGCAGAATGGTTAATTATAAATATTTCGCAGCACACACGTACGATGGGCCCTCTGAACCAAATGGTATAATAAGCATCAGGAGAAAGAACAATTTTAGCAGCATTATTAATTGCTAATCGAAAATTGATCATCGGTTAATCGAAAATTATAGAACGTTCGATGCTACCGCAATAGTTGTGTGATAATATGAACAACTGAGAGTGCGGCAGATATTTTTCATTATCATCCCCGGGTTTATTCACTTCGTTCAATCACCCGGGGCTATTAATATTAAACTCCTCCGGAGTTACCTGAAAAGTTATTAACAATTCGACAAAGACAACAAACATCCCTCCATACTCATCGAAAATTGAATCATCGTTTAATTGAAAATCATTTACAGACGTCCTTTCAGGACTATCCTCTTCAACATAAAATACACAGCACTTACGTGCTGTGCTATTACAGTCAGGCTTCTGGCCTTCGTAAAAAAATGGTGCAAAAAAACATAAAGAGAAAACCAATAGCCAACAGCCTATTAATTGGAAATTGAATTATTGATGCATCGAAAATGATAGAACGTTCGATGCTGCCGCAATAAGTGTGTGATAATATGAACAACTGAGAGTGCGGCAGATATTTTTTCATTATCATTCACTTCATTCAATCACCCGGGGCTATTAATATTAAACTCCTCCGGAGTTACCTGGAAAGTTATTAACAGATTTAAAAAGGCAACAATGTTTCTCAATACTCATCGAAAATCGATTAATCGTTTTATTGATGCATCGAAAATTGAACCATCGTTTTTATTTCTAATTATTTACGGACGTCCTTCCAGGACTTCTCCTTGCTAAATATGTACACAGCACTTACGTACTGCGCTGTTACAGTCAGGCCTCTGGCCTTCGTAAAAAAATGGTGCAAAAAAACATAAAGAGAAAAACCAATAGCCAACAGCCTATTAATTGGAAATTGAATTATTGATGCATCGAAAATTATAGAACGTTCGATGCTGCCGCAATAGTTGTGTGATAATATGAACAACTGAGAGTGCGGCAGATATTTTTCATTATCATCCCCGGGTTTATTCACTTCGTTCAATCACCCGGGGCTATTAATATTAAACTCCTCCGGAGTTACCTGAAAAGTTATTAACAATTCGACAAAGACAACAAATGTTCACCCATACTCATCAAAAATCGATTAATCGTTTTATTGATGCATCGAAAATTGAACCATCGGTTAATTGAGAATCATTCACAGACGTCCTCACAGGACTCTCCTCTTCGACATAAAATACACAGCACTTACGTACTGCGCTGTTACAGTCAGGCCTCTGGCCTTCGTAAAAAAATGGTGCAAAAAAACATAAAGAGAAAACCAATAGCCAACAGTCTATTAATTGGAAATTGAATTATTGATGCATCGAAAATGATAGAACGTTCGATGCTGCCGCAATAAGTGTGTGATGATAAGAAGGACTGAGTGTGCGGCAGTTTTTTTATTATCATTACCCGGGTGCATTCACTTCGTTCAAGCACCCGGCGTTATTAATATGAAACTCCTCCGGAGTTACCTGAAAAGTTATTAACAGATTTAAAAAGGCAACAATGTTTCTCAATACTCATCGAAAATCGATTAATCGTTTTATTGATGCATCGAAAATTGAACCATCGTTTTTATTTCTAATTATTTACGGACGTCCTTCCAGGACTTCTCCTTGCTAAATATGTACACAGCACTTACGTACTGCGCTGTTACAGTCAGGCCTCTGGCCTTCGTAAAAAAATGGTGCAAAAAAACATAAAGAGAAAAACCAATAGCCAACAGCCTATTAATTGGAAATTGAATTATTGATGCATCGAAAATTATAGAACGTTCGATGCTGCCGCAATAGTTGTGTGATAATATGAACAACTGAGAGTGCGGCAGATATTTTTCATTATCATCCCCGGGTTTATTCACTTCGTTCAAACACCCGGGGCTATTAATATTAAACTCCTCCGGAGTTACCTGGAAAGTTATTAACAGATTTAAAAAGGCAACAATGTTTCTCTATACTCATCGAAAATCGATTAATCGTTTTATTAATGCATCGAAAATTGGATCATCGGTTAATTGAAAATCATTTACAGACGTCCTTTCAGGACTATCCTCTTCAACATAAAATACACAGCACTTACGTACTGCGCTGTTACAGTCAGGCCTCCGGCCTTCATAAAAACAAATAGTGCAATATCCATAAAGAGAGAAACCTATACAATAGCTTCTTAATGGATAATCGGAAATTGAATTATCGGTTAATCGAAAATTATAGAACATTATCTGCTGCCGCAATAGATGTGTGATGATAAGAAGGACTGAGTGTGCGGCAGTTTTTTTATTATCATTACCCGGGTGCATTCACTTCGTTCAATCACCCGTGGCTATTAATATTAAACTCCTCCGGAGTTACCTGGAAAGTTATTAACAGATTTAAAAAGGCAACAATGTTTCTCTATACTCATCGAAAATCGATTAATCGTTTTATTAATGCATCGAAAATTGGATCATCGGTTAATTGAGAATCGACTCATCGTCCAATTGAAAATTGAACAATTGAATAATTAATTATTGGCGCCACCATTCGTATTGTCCCTGTTCGTTTTCGCCGATTACCTCATACTCTTCCAACCAGCGAATCACCTTTTGCAGATCGGTTTCGTCCACTTCTAACTTAAGCGATAATTCCTCAAAAGTAAGAGCTTGTTTCTTGAGCACTTTCTTTACCGCTTGCTCTATCTCGTCAAAAGTAGTTACCGATAAATGCGTTTTCTTCATTTGCTGACACACATCGCACTGCCCACAGTTTTCAACATTTTTCTGTCCAAAATAACTCAATAATAATTTGCTTCGACAGATATGATTGGTGCTTCCGTACTCAATTACACTTTGCACCCTATCTTCGTATCGAGCTTTCCGATCTTTATACACTTCTTTTCGCAGTTCGATGTATTTGGCATCTTCGCGCGAAGTGGTATAGCTAATTACCGGTGTTTTTCGTTGAGGAATAAATTTTATTACCCTTAGCTTTGACAGGGTAACCAGATAGTCGTATATCACCTGACGGGTCACCTTCATTCGTTTGGCCAGCACTTCTTCGTTAATGGAAACATACTCGGTAAACAATCCGGTGTACGAGCGCAGCAATAGTTTGATAAAATTATCGTAAGCTTCGTTGGCCACCTGAAACTTATATAATTCATCGCGCCGTAAAATAAATAGGACTTTTGCCGATAGGTTTAATTCCTCGGTAAATTCGATGTATCCGGCACGTTGCAAAATTTTAAGGCTGTTGTAAACAACCATTACATTCATTTTATAAGTACTGCAAAACAGCCCCATATCAAAATCGTATACCATACCAAAACCGCTACCTACAGCCAACTGAAAAAAGTTACCCAAGGCATTGTAAACGTTAAGGATGGTTTCTTTTTCGGGAAAAGTTAAGGGAATGCTTCTTTTAAGTCGGGCCTTATCATTATCAGACCATAATAGTAAAGCATATGCTTTTTTCTCATCTCGTCCGGCACGCCCCGCTTCCTGAAAATAGGCCTCTAATGAGTCGGGTGCATCCATATGCACTACTACTCTCACATCAGGTTTATCAATACCCATACCAAAGGCATTGGTCGACACCATTACACGTATCTCACCAGTTGTCCAGCGTTTTTGTCGCTCATCTTTTACTTCCTGAGGCATACCTGCATGAAACGAAGATGCCGAAATACCATTTTTCAATAAAAGCTCGGCATATTCTTTGGTTTTTTTACGATTACGTACATACACCACGGCACTTCCGGGTACTTTTTGCAATACTTTCAAAAGTTGATCTTCCTTATCCTCGGAATAGCGAACCACATATGCCAGATTATCGCGCTTAAAGCTCTTTTCAAAAACATTCTCTTCTCTAAAATGTAGTTTTTGCTGAATATCTTTTACCACTTCGGGTGTGGCAGTTGCAGTAAGAGCCAACACAGGTACATCGGGCAGATGCTCCCTTATCTCGGCAATTTTAAGGTATGATGGACGAAAATCGTATCCCCATTGCGAAATACAATGAGCCTCATCAATAGCCAGCATCGAAACCTGCATATGAACAAGCTTTTCGAGAAATAACTCTGTACTAATCCGCTCGGGCGATAGATACAAAAACTTGGTTCCTCCAAAAATACAATTCTCTAATGTTACGTTTATTTCATCTCGTGTTAATCCCGAATGAATAGCTGCCGCTTTTATATCTCGCTTACGCAAATTCTCCACCTGATCTTTCATCAGTGCGATTAATGGTGTAATTACCAAACAAACACCTTCTTTAGCCAATCCTGGCACCTGAAAAGTCAATGACTTACCCCCACCTGTTGGCATTAAACCAAGAGTATCTTTACCGGAGGCCACCGAATGGATAATATCCTCCTGCAATGGTCTGAACTCGGTATAGCCCCAGTATTGTTTTAGTATGTGCGTAAAAATATCCATAATGCGAGGATAAAGTTAATGGGAAGATTTTATAAATTTCAAAAATCTTTTCAACACATTTCGCATTATGTGAATGTTGAGATGATGATGTATAATTTTAACCCAATTATTATGAAACAGCTTTTAAAAGGTAGTATGATAATACTACTAACACTGTTATTTCAATCATGTTATATTGAGCAACCTTTAACACGCGAACCTCCCAAAAATAATTCGAGCTACACAGTTGAATATCTGTTTGAGCACGATGGATGTAAGGTGTATCGTTTTAGAGACGAAGGTAACTATGTGTATTTCACCAACTGTAACGGAGATGTTACCAGCAGTAAAAATGATTCGACCCAAACACAAGTGGTGAATCATATAAAAGCAGAATAAGAAAAAAATAAGTGGCATGACCACTCATAACATGCCACTTATTAAATTTATACAGACAATAAAATAATTGCTAAAATCAGACCTACCGCAGTAAATATCATACCTCGTTTAAAAAAGCGACTGCTAACTTTAAACATCCAAAATGATGAAATAGCAAGAAAGGCAAGCGCAATACCGTAAACCAATCCGAACCAATGTAAAACTTTGCTGCTTGGCGACATGTGCAAACCATTCATTTTCTGAATCCATTGAGGATAGGTAGTTGATGTGTACTTCACATCTCCACTTATTTTATTATAAGTACCGTCGGTATTAAAATACACCACGTCACCTTCGGTTTTCTGAACCCTGAAATGACGCATATGTAATGCACTTCCCAAGTTATTATCGGTAATACCCGGTTCCAGTTTCTTTTCAACAAGCTGTTCAATTTTAAAAACATTGGTATCGCGATAAATTAAAACGATGCCACTGATGGCATAAATAAGTGTCATACCTATTACCAGGAATCCAATATCACGATGCAACGAACGCATCAACTTATGAATCGATTTTTTTCCTTGTTTATCCATTTTTGTTCTGTTACTATTATTAGCATTTGCATCTTTTGCTGATAGGCAATCTGTTTTATTTGACTCTATCGCAAAAAAAATCCTTCGCAATACAACAAAAAAAATTGGCCATCTAAAACAAAAGATGACCAATTAATCTCAAATCTAAGGTAAGATCAGAGCAACTTAAACCTTATCAACTACTCTTTAGAATATCGAATAGTATTGTCCTCGTCATATAATGTTATTACATTATTTACATTTTCAATAATTAGCTGAGTAAACATATCCGAATCATCAGTAATAACAATAGCATCAACCATAACGTCGTTTCCTTGATCATCAACTGATTCAACTTTTTCAATATTCCAGCTAACATCATAAACTTGTTCCGACGGATCTTTTTGTTCTCCAATGCCATCAGCTTTTAAATCAATATACACATCCCAACTGGTATTAATCCACTTTCCAATAAAGTCAGCTTCGTCATATTCAGTAGTTGTATCTGATTGCCCATCATTTTTATCATCCAAATCACTTATAACACCCGTTTTATTAAAAACGCCAATACCTTTGAGGTAAATAGATCCATCAGTATTAGTTTTTACCATAAAATTAAGATGTCTGGATCCATCAGACAAATAGGTTTCTACCGCTTCATAATTCTGACCTTCACTCCTTACATCCGACCACAAATGACCCCATGTTAAATCCTCGTAACCAAAACTTAAAGAACCATCTATGTAGGATTTATAACTAGCTGTGCCATCTTCCATAAGAATTAACTCAGCAGTCCATACATCACCATCAGACTGAACTTCTTCCAGATTATAAACACCTACTAAATTCTCATCTGAATATGCAAAGCCATTTCCTGGCTCATCGTCTTTAGAACACGACGTAACTATTAATAAGGCCATAAGAGCCCACAAAAGGTTTAATCTTTTCATTTCTTATCTTTTTAATAAAATTAAATTTTGATTATTTATCTACTGTTTCAGAATTACAAATGATCGTATACCCAGAAGAACTCCGGAGTATATTTGAATTTTCGTTTCATCGATTTAGGATAACACTCTTGCATAAAACGAGTATTATCACCAAACAAATCCACAAATTCTTTATTACGAAAGCTTCCTATCCAAAAGGAAAATAAAGCCGGATTCTTAAGAACCACACTCTCTTTTGAGCCGACTTTTTGTACCCTGATTGTTTTATAATAGTCTCCCATTTCTTTACCTATCCCTAACAACATACCCGGTATATTCAATTCTCGACCGAAGGATACCTGCTTAGCTCCCAAAGGCACATATACTTTGTATTTGCTATCAAAACCATTATTAACCAGCAACATTAAATCCGATTTCTCATCCCCATTTTTACCAATACTCTTTACCACTCTTTCTAACACAACTGGCTGATAGTATTTTTCGGTATCAAAATCTTTAAATTGAGTAATATTAAAAGGTAAATTTTTAGATTCTACATCAGTTGCACTCTTACCTCCAATATTTATACTTACATCAACTTCAATATCCTTATCAACAAACTGCTTATCGGGATAGAACTCTACTCGTTTTACATCCTTCTCCTTTATTTGGTGTAACTGATTTTTTTTGTCGTACCACTGCCATTTATCCATTTTTACAACCATTCCGCTTCGAAATTCACCTGGTATCTGCATACCGTCAGTTAAGGTTATTATCCCTTTCCCGGGCAATGGAAATTCGTCAAATCCTTTTCGGAAAGTAACACATTCCACATCTTTTTTCTGAGCCATTAAGACGGTACAAAAAAGCAATACTCCTAAAGACACTTTAATCCTTTTCATACTTCATTATTATTTAACATATACAATTAATTAGTAATTTACACGCTCCTGTTTTATCAAAAAACCACTCTGATTAGCTACTAGTATGCATTCAAATTCAGGTGGCGAAAATAACTACAGATACGGCTATACGTAAGGATTGTTAGGAGTTTTAAAGATCTCGGAACAGTTTTAAAACATCCGGAATTCGGGTAAATTTTGAAAGCATTGCTTTTTCTTGTTCAATATTATTATGTAATTTTGCAATACTTTCAGAAAGCTCTCATTATCACATGAAAGTCATCTGATTTCACACATAAAAATTAAACAAACAGTCCAAATCTTAAAATGAAGCAAGCAAAAAAGCTACTGCTGATGATATTGCCTTTTTTTATCATCAGTTGCCATAAAAAAGACATAACTGAAGCAGACATTAAGATTGATTCAATATATCAAAACGCAAAAAGTAATTCACGAACATTACAACAATCATCGCTTGATTTTTGCGAAAGGATAAAACCATACCTTCATCAACCATTATCGGACATAAGCCGTGCTAAAATAGAATATATACATGCAACACATTATCGAAAAAACCGACAAATTGATAGCTCGTTACTTTGTTTCGAAAATGGATTAAGCTACCTACATAAAGAAGACTCTCTTCTGTTTTTGTTTTATATTAATGCCGCCAGAGATGCAGCTGATTTAATTTTAGATGATAAATTCAGAAACTATATAACTAAGTCTGAAACGTTAGCACAAAAACTCAAAAAACCACAATACCAGGCAAGTTGCATTGGAGCTCGTGCTTTATACCTCATGAACGAAGAAAAATATGAGCAAGCAGAACCCTTACTCTATAGGGCTGATAGTATTTTAGCTACTTATCAGATTACAGAAGAAAGAGATTCGTACCAGTACCTGCTTGGTGTTGGTTATCGTCGGCGCAGCTATTTTCCAGAAGCCTATGAACACCTTACCCAGAGTATGATTTTGTGTAAAAAAAATGGGAATATGCATTGCCTCCTAAATGTATACATAAACATTTGTCGAATTTACCGTAAAGAAAAACGATTTGAGGAAGCATTGAAATGGCAGCAAAAATACATGGAACTCTGTCAGCAAGTGCATTCACCCATTCAACAACGAAAGAGTTACGAAGGAATGGGTATTATATATGCCGAGATGAAAAAATGGGATAAGGCTAAAACATATTTTCAAAAGGCAGTTGATTATGCTCGAAGCATACATCATAGCGAATCCTTAGCAGTAGCTTTAACCAACTTTGGTAACTTTTATCGATTACAAGGAGATTATAATAATGCCATTAATTATTACAAAGAAGCCTACAATTATAAACTAAAAGATAATGCTCAAAATTTATCTTTAATAAGATGTATAAACTCTTTGGGTAAAGCTTATATGGAGAACAATAATAGTGTTATGGCCAAAAAATATCTGAATATGGCCCTTAACCTGTCCGACTCACTTGAATCTGTATATTGGAAGTCGATAATAAATAAGAGCTTTTTTAACTTGTACAAAAAAGAAAAGAATTACCCTGAAGCAATTAAATACATAACCTCGTACTTGACTTTAAAAAATGAGGTAGATCAACGAAATGCTTCAGATAAATTAGAAAAGTTACTTGTTAGATATGAAACACAAGAAAAAGATCATACCATAGCCATTCAAAAACAAGAAATAAAAATCAAACGCAATACTATTATAGGTATCAGCATGATTATGCTTCTACTTATTTCCTTATCAGTATTAATAATTGTAAATAAAAAGATAAGAAGCCGAGCTATTCAAAGCATATACAAACAACATCTAGAGACACAACAGCGACAAAACTTAATTAACTCATTATTAAAGGAAAAATCTGCACAACCTATTAATTCAAACGAAAATAGATTAATGGCTACACTACTTAAACTCTTGGATGATGACCAAATTTTTCGGCAAAAGGAATTAACGCTGGACATTATGGCAAAAAGGCTCAATACAAATATCACCTATGTTTCGCAGCTTATAAACAAAGAATTCGAATGCAATTTTAATACTCTAATTAACCGTTACCGAATAGATTATTGCAAGAAGAAAATTACAGAAAGCAAAGACGAGAATGTTTTAATGAAACAAATAGGCTTTGAAGCCGGTTTTTCGTCTCAATCTACATTTTACAATGCATTCAAAAATGAAGTGGGTATTACCCCAACTCAGTTCAGAAAAGCTATAATAATAGAGAAAGGCATATAGAACAAGCCATAAAAGTATGACTAAATGCTTGCTCTATTAAAGCAAAATCCACCAACTTACTAAGTGGTGGACTTTATTTAGTAAAGTGTTTATAATGCTTTTTTAATAGCAGCCTCGACCAATGGTTCCATTACCTGATAACCAGCTTTGGTTGGGTGAACTCCATCGTAGGTTAATTCACTTTTTAAGCCTTTTTGATCATCCACCATTTGTGAAAAATAATCGACATAGATAATTTTATTAGACTCAGCATATGTTTTAATCATCTGATTCAGCTCTATAACTTTATCTGCAGGCTCTGTTCCCGGATTCCATGGAAAATCATTGGCCGGAAGAACCGAACACAATACCACTTTAATTTTATTAGCCTTGGCTAATTCGGCCATGGATTTGATATTATCAGCTATCATCTTAAGCGTTGATGGCCCAGTATTACCAGCTATATCATTAATACCAGCTAAGATCACAACCACTTTAGGCTCCAGGTCAATAACATCGGGTCGGAAACGAATTAACATCTGCGGTGTTGTTTGACCACTTATGCCCCGGTTAATATAGGGTTTATCTTTAAAGAATTCGGGATGATGCTGGCTCCAACCTTCAGTAATTGAATTACCCATAAACACCACTCTATTTTCCTTTTTAGCCGGCTTGTGCAGCTGTTGATTTTCGGCCCTGAAACGTTCGAGATTGGGCCAATCCTGTGCATCGGTATTTTTACTAAAAAAGATCATTGCAATCAGAAAAAAGATTAACGTTAAGTTTTTCATAGTTGTTTTTTATTTAAGGTTTGTAAATATCGCCCACCACTAATTTATGGCCCGATAGATCAACTTTGAACAAGTGAGGAACCCTAATATATCGACCAGCAACCACCTTATGACTATGCACCGACATTAGCCACTGCCCATCAAATGTTTTAAACAACATTCCGTGTCCAAAGTTAGGTGGAGTTATGGGGTCTTGTTCCTGAATCCAAGGACCATCAAGCGTTCCACTTTTTGAATAAGCTACCCCCTGCGTATAAACATCATACACCCAACTGGTCCAAATCATGCCTAATTTACCAGTAGCTGTTTTAAATAGATAAGGCCCATCGGTTACTTTATTGAATGTATCATCCCCATTTTCATCCTTTTCTCTATTCCAAGGTGAATCGCTGGCTCTAAAAAGAACATGCCCCTCACCTATCGATCCACTTAAATCGGGTTTTAGCTCAATCTTTTCCATTGTGCCATTCCAGTTTTTGAGCCACTCTCCACAATAAATCATGTAAGGTTTATTGTCGGTATCAACCCAAAAGGTTCCATCCAAAGTAGGAATATCAGCGGGTAGATAAATCGAATCTTGCATAGGTACATAAGGGCCATCAGGCTTATCGCTAACTAATATATGTGATGCTCTTCTTTCAATGGCATTACCTCTTACTGTATCGGTAATTACTGCCCTGTTGGTAAATGTAGCAAAGTAATAATACTTGTTTTTATAGTGATGCAATTCAGCTGCCCAAATCATTGGTTTAGGACCCATCCATGAATTAGAATCGGTTTGCGCCACTTTATACGGACCTTCCCAATGTTTTAAATCAGGGCTTTTCCATAACAAACCTCCGGTTCCTGTCATATAATACAAGTGAGATGCCTTATCGGCTAAAATAAACGGATCGCTTAATACAATAGAGTCCAAAGGAATATTTTGCTTAACTTTTGGCTGAGCCGTTATGGATACCATCGAAAAAAGTAAGCAAGAAATTAAATACAAATATTTCATATAATCTGATTATGATTGATGCGTAAAAGCATAAAAGTAACCAGAAAAACTTTTTACTTCTTTTTTTAACTCAATAAAAAAGCAGAAGCTTACAATACTTCTGCTTACTAATTCCTTCACAAAATTTTATCAACCATTACAATTGCACTATTGCCAATTGGTTTGTATTTAACAGATACTCTTCAAAGCGATTGGCATCAGCCAATTCTTCATACTGATTTAATTTCTCATTCATTCGATCCATATCACCTTTCAGTTCAAACAATCGGGCTTGCCAAAATAAAATAGATAATTCATCAGGGCTATATTTTTCGGCACGACATAAAAACGACTCTGCCATTTTAGCTTTCCGATTTACCTTTTTATCTTTCTTATATTCTGTTAAGAACAGATCTTTTTCAATGCTTTCAATCATGCAAATGCGTTTAACAGCCAATTGCAGATTCTCTCTTGCCAACTCTTCGTGCGATTCATTTCCCGGAATATCAAACTTAACATAGATGGTTTTATCCATGGTTATGGCTTCTCCATTTACTTTACCTGCCATCCACATTTTATCACTTTTTTTCACTGCTTTTAATACAGCATAATCAAGCATATTCGAAACCGAATTGATTACATGAGGATTTACTACAGATCCATCAGGTTCAATTGTAAACTGAACGGATACAATTCCTTCAACCCCATTTGCATCCACCTCGGTTAAAAAACTTAATTCTTCAACCATAAATTCATTCATGTCAGTAATCATTTCATGCCCTTCAAAAACCGGAGCTTCAACTCTGGTTTCTTCAATAAACTTTTGCTTAATTTTTTCTTGCTGAGCCATTATACTCACTGAAAGCAAAAGTAATCCTACAAATAATCCCATTCGTTTCATAGCTTTCTTTTTAAAATTACAGATAGCTTAGAAACAAGCATTAAGCCAATACATATAAAGCACTACACAACAGTACATAAGCATTTTCCCACTTCCCCAATCAGTGTTCAATTATCAACACCCAACGTTCACCACTGAACAGTTTAATGGCTCTATTTTCAATTAATTAAAATAGGAGTGAATATTTTCATCAATATAAGTTGACAAATTAAAACTATTACATACATTTCGCTTCAACAACTTAAGTACAAACACATTTACACTTAAATCTATAAACCAATTGATTAGCTAATCGTTTGTGATATATAAACACAACACTAATCAATGTTTAAGAAGGCTCTATGAAAAAATTAACTTTCTTAATAGGTCTTTTATTGGCCACTATGTCAATATTAATTGCGCAAACCGACAGCACAATACAACTATCGGATAGTGTACAATTATCGAAAGACACCATCAACACCAATGTTTTTAATGACATTAGCGAACGTCTGCTTGAAGCTAATAAGCAACGATCATCCGATTCGTTAAAAAAACTTGAATTAGAGGCTCAGATAAAACGCCTAAAAACAACTGATAATCTCATTAAAGAAGATCTTCAGAATCAACTTAAAACCATTGAACTTGCCGACAAACAACGACGACAAGATAAGATTGCACACATAGATTCACTCCGTAAAACAGCCGAAGGTTTCCCGGTTTTAGGAACCCTCAACGACACCATTTTTATTATCTACTCAAAATTCGGTGCATTAACGGCGCGCGAAAGAGCCATTAACATCAACAAAAAAATTGAACAGTTATACGATAACGATTATTTGGTTCCGGATTCAATTCTTACTCATCCTTCCGAAAACAATTACGACATTGTTTATAACGAAACAATCCTTTTAAGCATCTCTGAAACAGATGCCATTTGGTATGGTACAAATAAAAAATCACTGGCCCATCAGGTTACTGAGCTTATGCGAGCATCGTTAATCAAAGCAAAAGAAGAAAACAAGTTATCTAAACTTCTGATGCGAATCGGTCTTGTGGTTCTGGTAATACTTATTACCTGGCTTATCATTTGGCTTATTGGAGAAGGGTACACAAAACTAATGAACCTTATTTTGCTTAAAAAAGATAGCTGGCTCATTAATCTTTCTTATAAGGATTATACCTTTTTAACCGTTGAGCAAGAGGTAAAAGCCATTGAAGTTATTATGAGATTACTTCGTTGGTTTACTTATATCCTTTTACTATACATTACTTTACCCATCGTATTCAGCATCTTCCCATTTTCTCGTCATTGGGCCGATGCTTTATTCCAGCTTATCTGGTCTCCGTTTAAAGGAGTTATTTTAGCTGTTTGGGATTACCTGCCCAACCTATTCAGCATATTGGTTATTTATATGGTGATGAGATATGTGATAAAATTTATCAAATACATCTTTCACGAAATAGAATCGGAAAAATTAAAAATAGCAGGTTTTCATGCCGACTGGGCAATGCCAACCTATAGCATTGTAAAGTTTTTATTGTACGCCTTTATGTTTGTAATGATTTTTCCGTATTTGCCAGGATCGGATTCCAACATTTTTAAAGGAGTTTCGGTATTTATCGGTATTTTATTTTCACTTGGTTCATCTTCGGCCATTGCCAATATGATTGCCGGCTTGGTAATTACTTACATGCGGCCTTTCAAAATTGGCGATCGGATTAAAATTGCTGATGTGGCTGGCGATGTAGTTGAAAAATCATTATTGGTTACACGAATCAAAACCATTAAAAACGAAATCATTACCATTCCCAACTCATCGGTACTAACGGGTAATACCACCAATTACACCAGCATTGCTAAAGAAAATGGCTTGATTATTCACTCAACGGTTACCATTGGTTACGATATACCATGGCGACTTATGCATGAAACGTTAATCGAAGCTGCTTTACGCACTAATATGATTCTTGAATCGCCCAAACCCTTTGTATTACAAACCGGGCTTGATGATTTCTACGTGTCGTATCAAATCAATGCATATACCAACCAAGCCAGTAAACAGGCTCTGATTTATTCCAGCCTTCACCAAAATATACAGGACGTTTGCAACGAAAAAGGTATTGAAATCTTATCGCCCCACTACCGTGCAGCAAGAGATGGAAACACAACCACCATCCCTCCTGAATATCGCCCTGAAAACTATCAGCCCGAAGGCTTTGTTGTAAACATTAATAAAAAGAAAGATTAAAAAAACTCAACACACAAAACACCTATGGATATAATTGATAACATTGAGTTAGTATATCTGAAAATTGAGGATTACGAAGACATTAAAAATGCCATGATTGAGGCCTACTCTAACATGCCTGGCTCCTATTGGCGTGAAGATCACATAAAAGCTCTACTTAAAAAATTCCCTGAAGGACAAGTCGCTATTAAAATCGACAACGAATTAGCAGGTTGTGCTTTATCCATTATTGTTGATTACAAAAAATTCGACGATCGTCATACTTACCGGGCCATTACCGGTAATTATACCTTTAGCACCCACAACAACAAAGGCGATGTTCTTTATGGTATCGATGTATTTATCCGACCCAAATTCAGAGGCTTGCGATTGGGCCGACGTTTATACGATTACCGTAAAGAACTTTGCGAAAAGCTTAATTTGAAAAGTATTGTGTTCGGAGGACGAATTCCCAACTTCCACAAATATTCGGAAGAAATGACACCTAAAGAATACATTGATAAGGTTCGTAAAAAAGAGATTCACGATCCGGTTCTTGATTTTCAAATGTCGAATGATTTTCATCCAAAAAAAATTCTGAAAGGTTACCTCGAAGGCGATAAAGAATCGAACGAATATGCAGTATTGCTCGAATGGAACAACATCTATTACGAACATCCTACAGCCAGTGCTACCACTACCAAATCCATTATTCGTTTAGGTTTGATACAATGGCAGATGCGCTTGTATAAAGACTTAGATGAAGTAATGCAGCAAGTGGAGTATTTTGTCGATGCTGTTTCGGGTTACAGATCCGATTTTGCACTATTCCCCGAGTTTTTCAATGCTCCGCTGATGTCGGAATATAATCACCTATCGGAACCGGATGCTATCCGCAAACTGGCTGAGTATACCGAAGAAGTGGTACAACGTTTTTCACAGTTAGCCATTTCATACAACATCAATATTATTACAGGAAGCATGCCCGAACTAGTTAACAACGAACTGTATAATGTTGGTTATTTGTGTAAACGTGATGGCGGAGTTGAGCGATTTGAAAAAATACACGTTACCCCCGACGAGGCAAAGGTTTGGGGTCTTCAAGGCGGACGCCAGCTTAAAACCTTTGATACCGATTGTGGAAAAATAGGAATATTAATTTGTTATGATGTTGAATTCCCCGAACTAGGGCGCTTATTAGCCGACGAAGGAATGGACATTTTATTTGTTCCTTTCTTAACCGATACACAGAACGGCTATTCGCGTGTTCGCCATTGTGCTCAAGCCCGCGCCATCGAAAATGAATGCTACGTAGCAATAGCTGGTAGTGTAGGTAACTTACCTAAAGTTCATAATATGGATATTCAATATGCCCAATCGATGGTTTTCACTCCTTGTGATTTTTCATTTCCAACCAATGGGATTAAGGCAGAAGCAACCCCCAACACCGAAATGATTTTAATAGCCGATGTTGATTTAGGAATGTTGCTCGAGCTGAACCAATTTGGAAGTGTAAAAAACCTGAAAGACAGAAGAAAAGATCTTTACTCACTTACTCATTTAAAGAAAGAATCAGAAGAATAGCATATTTCAGTCAACCCTGACACTCATTTTTTGTTATCATAAATTAGAGATATTATATTTAAAACATCAAACTAAAAAAGAGCAATGGATATACAACAGATATTTAAGAATAACCAGGAATGGGTTCAGGAAAAACTAAAGATGGATGAGAAGTATTTCGCGAATCTTTCGGAAGGTCAAAATCCCGACATATTGTATATCGGTTGTTCTGATAGCAGGGTTACTGCCGAAGAATTAATGGGAATGAAACCAGGCGAAGTATTTGTACATCGTAATATTGCCAATATGGTTCCCAACACCGATTTAAGCGCCATGTCGGTAATTGATTATGCGGTTGTTCATTTAAAAGTTAACCACATTGTGGTGTGCGGCCATTATTATTGCGGGGGTGTAAAAGCAGCTATGCAATCCGAAGATTTGGGCATACTTAATCCATGGCTTCGAAACATACGCGACGTTTATCGAATTCATAAAGATGAACTTAATGCCATTAATGATGAAGAAGAGCGATACAAACGACTGGTTGAATTAAACGTTCAGGAACAATGTTTGAATGTGATTAAAACCGCTGAAGTTCAACGTGGATATCGCGATCGTCACATTACGGTTCATGGATGGGTGTGGGATTTACATACTGGCAAACTAATTGATCTGGAGATTGATTTCGAAAAACTTTTAGACAGTGTAATGGAGATATACCATTTAAAATAAATTTACTAAACCTAACCTTAAATAATGAAAAAACTGATTCTTCGCCCATGGAAGGCAGAGGATTTAAAAAACCTGGTTACCTATGCCAACAACTGGAACATTGCTAAATTCTTAACCAATCAATTTCCTCATCCTTATACCATTGAGGATGGAAAAGCCTTTGTCGAATTTGCCAACCGAGATCAACCGGTTCATATCTTTGCCATTGTATTTAATGATGAAGCTATAGGTGGTGTGGGTATCCATCCCCAAGGTGATATCCACATAAAAAATGCAGAGCTGGGTTATTGGATTGGAGAACCATTCTGGGGCCAGGGAATTGTTAGCAAAGCAGTAAATCAAATCATCAATTTTGCATTTACAACCTATGATATAGATCGAATTTATGCTAGTGTTTTCGGATCGAATCTTGGTTCACAAAAAGTACTACAGAAAAACAACTTTAAACTAGAAGCACGATTCGAAAATACAGTCTTCAAAAAAGACCGATATGAAGATGAGATTTTCTATGGTCTACGGCGCGAAGATTGGGAAAACGCTAAACGCAAGATATAGCAAAACAAATTTATACTATCCACTGCAACAAAAAGTATCATTTTATCGATTTGGAATAACACAACATATAATGCAAAGCTGTAATTTTAACAATACAAGCTCGTATTATTTCATGCAACTACCTGTACTGTAATTTTATTAACACCTCAATTTTTCGTATCATTGCGCCCCCAAAATAAAACTTGAACAAAACATTCAATCTAATATCAACTTATAACTTACAAATGAAGATTAAAAATTACTTTTTAACCCTTTCACTTTTCCTTACAATTATTTCTTTAAGCAAGGCGCAAACCAATGCCGTTCAAATGATGGAGACTATCCCTTCCGATAGTTTGCTGTTTGCTTTTTATTTAAATAACCAACAGCTCAAAAACGACTCTGGTGAAGATATTATCTCGGAATACCTTCCGTCTTCATTAATGCCTATTATTGATAAAACGGATGAGCTTTGCTTTTATGCTAACAAAGCCGGATTACACGAAACATATTCTCTAAAATTAAAAGGAGTAAAAGAAGCTTCTCTTGAGGATATGCAAAGTATTTTAAATGATATGAATCTGGAAGTTGAGAATATGTCTCCCGGTTTTATTAAACTAAAAGGAGAGTATTTTCATAAAGGTTATGTAAAAATGGAAGATGGAAATTATACCATCAAGATATTTGTACAAACAATGCCTGTTGATCCTCAAATACGAAAAGAATTTAATCAGGTATACAGCCAGATCGACCAAAGAGATAATTATGAGTATAACGAAATACTTTATCATCAAATAGATTCATTAAGCAAATTGGATTCAATCAACTCAATTAAATACATGGATGCTTTGGTTGAACAAGGTCGTTTCGAATCAAATAAAAAATCAAAAAAGATTGCAATACCTAAATCCATTGTTGATAAAAGTAAGGATAGCCCATTGATCATGTACATGCAAGGTAAGGAGTTTGTAAGTTTACCATTTCGTTTCTATAACATGTTTAGAGGCGATTTTTATAACTACTATGATAAGATGATGTCATTATCAGCAATTTTTAATTACTACGATCATCATTGGATTACTCTAAATAAAAAGACAAATTCGATTGAAGTAAATTGTCTTTCAACTACAAAGAAGAAACAAACACTTTATCAGCCATTAGACAAGGATATTTTATCAGTTTTACCAGCAGATGAAGCTCAGTCGATTTGCATATACAATTACAATTTATCTGAATTACAATATCATCTGGCTCGAAGCCTTTATACCGACAGTTACAACAACGAAAAAAATGCATATACAAAACTGTCTCTTCTTGCCATTGATGACGATGTACTAGATGCTGTTAGCAACGGATTTATTGCTATTACCGATGGAGACCTTAATGGTAGAGATATGCCCGATTTTAAAATAGCTTTGAAAATTGCGAACAAAAGAAAAGGAGACATACTTCTTGATATATTGCAATACGATTTAAAATGGTTTAAGAAGGTAAAAGCGAACTGGTATACCTTAAGAGAACAATACAATCACGAAGAAAAAACAATCAACCTTACCATCGTTGATGATATGTGGATAATTGGAACAGGCACTTTCGAGCAACTATCACAACGAATTAGTTCCGACGACATTAAAAAATATCATCCGCAATTATCAACCCCAAACTTGTTTCAATATGTCAATGTAACAGATGATATTGCGCATGAATTAGACCACCATTTAAAACAATTTTCAATCAAAACAATAAAAGTTGATAAAAAAAGCGTTCTGTCAACATTCTCCATTAAACATCAATAAAAGAATAGCACATTTTAAATGTGAACAAATATTAATTAAAAAAGCTTCTCTATTTCAGGGAAGCTTTTTTTTGATCTTCATGATCTTTTTTTAATTAGTTTTATCGTTTAATAGACCAAACTTCACTTTCAGCCATTATTCTTTTTACATATTGAACTGACAATAACATAGAAAATTTTCAAGATAAAAATCAACATCGACCATTTGGTCTATATATTTTTAATAAACCAAGTTTAACACTTCAGCAATGTTATTGTGAATTATTTTTCACTACTTTTGCCAAAATTTTTTAATCCCAAAAACAAGGTTCCATGTCATTTACTGAGAATAAAATCGTTACGGAAGGTTTAACCTTTGATGATGTTTTATTAATCCCTGCTTATTCGCAAGTACTCCCAAGGGAAGTAAAACTGAACGGTCTTTTTTCAAGAAACATTGTTGTTAATACACCAATCGTATCTGCTGCGATGGATACGGTAACAGAGGCGCGTTTGGCAATTGCAATTGCACGAGAAGGTGGTATTGGTGTAATTCACAAAAACATGACCATTGCAGAGCAAGCTCGTCAGGTATTAACCGTAAAGCGTGCTGAAAATGGTATGATCTATAATCCTGTTACCATCCTTCAAGGAAGTACTGTTGGTCAGGCATTAGATTTAATGAAAGAATACAAAATCGGAGGTATTCCAGTGGTTGACGAAGCCGGTTACCTTGTAGGTATTGTTACCAATCGCGATTTGCGTTTTGAACCCAATATGAAACGCTCTATTGATGAAGTAATGACAACCGAAAATTTGGTTACAACTAACCAAAGTACCGATTTAGAAAAAGCTGCTGCTATTCTTCAGCAATATAAAATTGAAAAGTTACCTGTTGTTGATGCTGATAACAAATTAATTGGTTTGGTAACTTATAAAGATATCACAAAAGCAAAAGATAAACCATTTGCATGTAAAGACGAAAAAGGTCGTTTACGTGTTGCTGCTGGAGTTGGTGTAACTGCCGATACTTTCGAGCGTATTCAGGCTTTGGTTGATGCCAATGTTGATGCCATTGTAATTGATACTGCACACGGACACAGTAGAGGAGTGCTAGAAACATTACGAGAAACAAAAAGACGTTATCCAAACCTTGAAGTTGTAGTAGGTAACATTGCTACAGCCGAAGCGGCATTAGATCTTGTTAAAGCGGGTGCTGATGGTGTTAAAGTAGGTATTGGTCCGGGTTCGATTTGTACTACTCGTGTAATTGCTGGTGTTGGAGTACCTCAGCTTTCGGCTATTTATGATGTATCAAAAGCTTTAGAAGGAACAGGTGTTCCTGTTATTGCTGATGGTGGTTTACGTTATTCGGGTGATATCGTTAAAGCATTAGCTGCCGGAGCACATGCTGTAATGGCTGGTAGTATGTTCGCAGGTGTTGATGAATCTCCTGGTGATACTATTATTTACAACGGGCGTAAATTTAAAGCTTACCGTGGTATGGGATCTGTGGAAGCTATGCAACAAGGATCGAAAGACCGTTACTTCCAGGATATGGAAGATGATCTTAAAAAATTAGTTCCGGAAGGAATTTCAGCCCGTGTACCATATAAAGGAACACTTTACGAAGTAATTTATCAGTTAATTGGTGGTTTACGTGCTGGTATGGGATATTGTGGTGCTGCCACTATTGATGAACTTCACAATGCTAAGTTTACTAAAATTACCAATGCAGGTATGAATGAGAGTCACCCTCACGATGTTTCTATCACAAGGGAAGCTCCTAACTATTCAAGATAATAACAAACAACGCATATTTTTAAAGCCTGAGTCATTTTTGATTCAGGCTTTTTTATTCGAGATAATATAATTCTAAATCGAATACTTCTGAATTATTACCTAATGGCATCAATAATATTTTACATTTGCATCCGTTAATTATAGATGGTTAAAATTCCAAATTGTATAACAATGAACAAACAGTCTATCTTTCGTACTTTCATCATTACTCTTTTAGCTCTAAACCAACTTATTTCTTATGCTCAAAATAAAGACTTATTAACAGTTGGAGATCATAAGTATAGCATAGATGAATTTGATTATATCTACAACAAAAACAACTCATTATCGCAAAACCCATTAAGCAAAGAGGAGTACATTCCATTATTTGTAAACTACAAATTAAAGGTACTGGAAGCTATGGATCAGGGATACGATACTGTACCCGGATTTAAAAACGAATTGGAATACTATCGAAATGAATTGGCCAAACCCTACTTAACCGACAAAAAAGCAACCGATGCCGTTATTGAAGAAGCTTATAACCATTTAAGCTACGAGATAAATGCTTATCACATTTTGATTAAACTCCCAAAAAATGCAACTCCGGAAGACACATTAAAGGCATACAACAAAATCAAGAATATCAAAGATAAAATCACCGATTTAGCTTCGTTTGAAGAGATGGCAAAAGAAATTTCCGATTGTCCATCGTCAACCAAAGGGGGAAACTTAGGTTACTTTACCGGATTTATGATGGTATATCCGTTCGAAAAAGCCGCATACGATACCGAAGTTGGTCATATATCAGATATTGTTCGTACGTCATTTGGCTATCATATTATCTATGTAAAAGATAAACGTCCTAATAAAGGAGAAATGAAAGTGGCTCATATCATGAAAATGTATCCACAAAATGCTCCACAATCGGTAAAAGACAAAGCAAAAAATGAAATTGATTCGATATATCAGCTATTATTAAATGGAGCTGATTTCACCGAAATGGTTAAAAAATATACCGACGATAAAAACTCGTTAAGCACTGATGGAGAATTACCCTGGTTTTCAACAGGTAGAATGGTTCCTGAATTTGCAAATGCGGCATTTGCATTAACTGAAAACGGACAGATTTCAGAACCAATTCAAACCCCATTTGGCTGGCACATTATTAAGCGAATTGATCAGCGTGGGATGAAAAGTCTGGAAGAAAGCAAAGAAGAAATAGAACAGAAAATTAAACGCGACGAAAGAGCCTACGCAGGAAAAAAAGCAACTATAGAAAGACTTAAAAAAGAATATCAATACCAAGAAAATAATGATGCTCTAAAACAAGTATTTTCAACAATCAGAGATAATAAAGAGGCAAAAAGCGATCAAACTCTTGCTTTGATTGAGAATTTGATTTCACCACTTGCAAGTTTTGCAAAAATCAAAATAACATCGCAAGATTTGGGTGAATACCTAAAATCGCACAGAGTGGTATTAAGCCGGTTATCTGAAGCTGAGTTTGACAAACACTGGAATGAATGTGCCGAAGAGAATATCCTTGCCTACGAAAAATCAATCCTAGAAAGCAAATATCCTGAATTTCGATATTTAATGAATGAATATCATGATGGGTTACTGATTTTCGAAATCAGTCAGAAAGAAGTATGGAACAAAGCATCGGAAGATACAACCGGATTAAAGAAGTTTTTTGCACAACATAAAGAGGACTACATCTTGCCCGAAAGATTTGAAGGAACAATTATTCAATGCAATAAAAAGAAAGATCTAAAAAGGATTCAGACAATTATTGCAGCTCCGGAATTTGTATTAAACGACTCAATTACATCAGAATTATCTTCAATTGCTAATATCGAAAATGGATCGTTTACAAAAGGTGAAAACGTACTGCTCGACCGACAAGTTTGGAAAGTAAAAAGTAAAGCCAAAGGTGAATTTAAATATCTTGTTAAAATTGGAGAATTGAAGCCTCTTGCAAAAAGAGAATTAAATGAAGTTAAGGGCCAGGCTTTATCCGATTACCAAAAAGAGCTTGAAGACAAATGGATAGCCGATTTAAGAGCAAAATATCATCCTGTTATCAACGCTTCGATTGTGACGGATAGTAAAAACTAAGTTTCAACAGCAAATTTAGAATTGTATCTTTACAACAATTGTTTATTAATTAAAATTGAAAATGAGATATTCAGCAAAATATCTGGTCCTCATATCCATATTACCGCTTAGTATGTTTTTTAGTTGTAATCCTCAAGCTGAAACAAAAGCATCAAAACCTTTAGTTGCAGTTGGGAACAAACAACTAACCTACGGAATGCTTTCTGCAGCACTTCCCAAACAAATTTCGGCCGATGATAGTATTGTTTTTGTACAGGATTACATCAATCGCTGGATTCGTTCCGAATTACTACTTCGAAAAGCCGAGCTTAATTTAAGCCCCGACGAAAAAGATGTAAATCGCTTGCTGGATGAATATCGACGATCGTTATTAATACATCATTACCAACAAAAGTTATTGGCGCAAAAGTTTAGTCCAATCATTACAGACAACGAAATTGGTAAATGTTATAAAGACATGGAAGATAATTTTCGCTTAGAAGATGTTATAATCAAAGGCGTTTTTGTTAGCGTTCCTAAAACAGCTCCAAACATTGCCACTGTTGAAAAATTATATCGATCAGATGATCAGGAGGATATTTTAAAGCTGGAAACCTATTGTTTTCAGAATGCGAAAAATTATGAAATATTTCTCGATCATTGGTTACCAATGGAAGATATTAACAGAGCTTTGCCCAAACCGATTGATCGAAAAGATCAGTTTGTAAAGTACAATAAAACGTATAAAACATCAGATTCCCTAAATGAGTACTTTTTATCAATACGTGAATTTAAATCTCCTCCAGAATTAGCACCTGAGGAGTATGTCGAAGATAAAATCAAAGCCATTTTGGTAAATAAAAAAAGACTTGATTTCTTAAAACAACTGGAGAGTGATTTATATGAAGAAGGTTTGGAAGATAAATCTGTAAAGTTTTATTAGCATAGCTATTCTTGCAAATGGCTATTTAAAGGCTAAAAAGCTAATCTTTTTTTTATATTTGCAAGCATTAATACACCTTAGTTTTTATTATATACATAGGCTTAGAGCCAATTTTTGAAAAAGGAATACAAAACCGACAACATGCGAAGAAGTATAATAATCAGCCTGTTCGTTTCTATTTTAGTTTTATCTAATGCAAATGCACAAAACAATGTAATTGATGAAGTTATTGCCGTAGTAGGTGATAATGCCATATTAAAATCAGACATTGAGCATCAGTACGAACAAGCCTTAATGGAAGGTGTTAATTTTCCCGGAGACTTAAAATGTAACATTTTTGAGCAACAGCTTATTAGTAAATTATTACTGAATCAGGCTAAACTGGATAGTATTGAAGTAGGCGAAAACCAGGTTGTAAACCAGGTAGATGCACGCATCAACTACTTTATTAACCAAATTGGTAGTAAAGAAAAATTGGAAGAATATTTTAACAAGTCATTAATTCAGATTAAGCGCGACCAAATGGAAATGGTACGTACTCAAATGCTTACTGAAAGTATGAAAGGTGAAATAACGAAGGATATAAAAGTAACTCCTGCCGAAATCAGAGCATTTTATCGAAATGCCAATAAAGACAGCCTACCAATGATACCAACACAATTTGAATTAGAACAAGTTGTGCTGTACCCAAAGGTTGAACAAAAAGAAATTGATAGAGTAAAAACTCAGCTACGCGACTTTCAACGCCAAATTAACGAAGGCCGTGATTTTGCAACATTAGCTGTACTTTACTCCGAAGATAAAGGTTCTGCAGCTCGCGGGGGTGAACTAGGATGGATGCCTCGTGCTCAGTTAGTACCCGAGTTTGCCAGTGTAGCTTTTAACCTTCAGGACAAGAACAAAGTATCAAAAATTGTAGAAACTGAATTTGGTTTTCACATTATTCAATTAATCGACCGAAAAGGTGAGCGTATTAACTGTCGCCACATCTTAATAAAACCGAAAGTATCGGAAGCAGCCCGTAAAGAAACACAAGCAAGTCTGGATACAATCAGAGGATTGATAATGGATAAAACCATGTCGTTTGAAGAAGCTGCACTTCGCTTTTCGATGGATAAAGACACTCGTACAAGTGGCGGTTTAATGATTAATCAGCAAACCGGAACATCCAAATTTGAGTTAACACAAATACCTGTTGCCATCAACAAGCAATTGCAAACAATGGCAATTGATGACATTTCTCCATCCTTTTTTATGCTTGATGAAGCCAAAGGGAAAGAAACTTTCCGTCTTATTAAGTTGAAGAAAAAAACAGAGCCTCACAGGGCAAATGATGCAGATGATTACCAAATGTTACAAATGATGCTTGAAAATAAAAAGCAACAAGAAACATTGGATAAATGGATTAAAACAAAACAAAAAGAAACCTACATTACCATCGATAAAAATTGGGTTAACTGCGATTTTAATTACGATGGTTGGGTAAAAGAATAATCGAATGTGAACCATAATGGATTACATAGAACTTTTTGGATAGGAATACTTTTAGTATTCCTATTTCTTTCTTGTTCCAAGGAATCCTATAATATAATCTGGAATGGTACACTATTAGACGCAGACTCTCGCCACCCCATCCCTTTCACTGAGATTCAAACCACAACTCTATATCAAACGAACATAGATTATTCTAAGAAGGAAGCTTTCCATCACCTCTCCAACGAATCGGGCAAGTTTACTTTTAAAATAGATAAAGCTTATCAAGTAAGTGTATTAATAGAAAGTAACCGCCATAAACTTTATCACCAGTCTTTTTTACTTGGTAAAACTTCGTTGCCCGATACAATTTATTTAAAAAAGGCTGAAGACACCAACGACTTACATTTACACATCAATAAAAAAGGATTTAATAAAGAAGCCCCCTTTATCAGTCAGAGATTTATTACCCATAACTCTTTCAATACGGAGTCGCCCGTTCAAACAGTTGGTTTCGATATTCTCCAAGCTCAGCGAAACAGCCATATTTACGATTTAAGTCTTAAAATCACTACAACCAATAATAGATATGATCTTGAATTAACCTCTCAAGGAAAAGGGGGCATAATACCGGTTTTAAACAATAAAATTAACGAGTCATTCTTTCTTGAGATGGAAAAGGCTCCTTTAATGGGATATCAGAAGGCTTACAAACTAAAAGGAGAAGAAGCCGGATTTTTTGTAAGATGCAGAGATGGGAAACACATTGCTAAAGTAGTTTTTGATCCAAAAATTTATCAACTTCAAATTACAAACCAGCAAGATACAATATCGGAGCTAGGCTTGAAGTTTGACTACATTTTACAAAACGATTCGAATAACTACACATTTTTCCCGGCCGTTGACATTCTTGAACAATTAAACAAAGAACAACTCACCTCTATTTTAGATACCTCAAAAAGCTTAAATCAATAAAAAAATAAATATTTTTGCGCCCCTAATGGAAATCACGGAAAAATTTCATTAATTTGATAACATTAAATGCAATACGGTGGTAAATGTAAACTATCGATTTAGAAAAAATCACTTAGAAGCCTATTTCTGGATCTTAGCATTGATTGCACTAGCATTTACCAATCCCGAAGCAGATTCCCATTATTCACTTTGCCTATTTAAGAATCTGGGCTTACACTTTTGCCCCGGATGTGGACTTGGTCACTCTATAGCGTACTTTTTCAAAGGTCGCTTTATCGAATCGTGGCATGCGCATCCACTAGGAAGTTTAGCCATTATCATTTTATTAATAAGAACCTATAAATTACTTAAACCAGATATTAAACTACAAACCTATAAATCGACGAAAAATGAATAGAATTTTTACTTTATTGCCTGAAGCCGACAGCGAAGAAGCCATTTTTCTTGAATCGCTTTTAAAAGACAGCTCCGATGAACAAGTTCAAAACTTTATTTTAATTTATCGGGGCCGAAGAAAAGATCCACAAACCATTTTATTAACAGCTCTAATTGGATTTCTGGGTTTTTCAGGAATACATCGTTTTATGATCAACCAGATAGGAATGGGTATTTTGTACCTTTTTACTGGTGGACTTTGTATGATAGGAACAATTGTTGACCTTATCAATCATAAAAACTTAGCATTTGAGTACAATCAAAAAGTAGCCAGAGAAATTAAAATTTTGATATAAAAAAAGGGCTATTGAGCCCTTTTCTTTTATATATCTTTGGTTCATCACATCTTATCTTAGATATGAATTACTTCTCCGTATGCGGCTGCAGCAGCTTCCATGATAGCTTCTGACATGGTTGGATGTGGATGAACCGCTTTAATAATCTCATGACCGGTTGTTTCCAGCTTACGTGCAGTTACCAACTCGGCAATCATTTCTGTTACGTTTGCTCCAATTAAGTGAGCTCCCAATAACTCGCCGTATTTAGCATCAAAGATCAATTTTACGAAGCCATCTTTATGTCCGGCAGCACTTGCCTTACCAGATGCAGAAAATGGAAATTTTCCCACTTTAAGTTCATATCCGGCTTCTTTCGCAGCTTTTTCAGTCATACCCACTGATGCTACTTCTGGAACGGTATAAGTACACCCCGGGATATTTCCATAATTCAATGGCTCGGCCTTCTCACCTGCAATTTTTTCAACACAGATAATACCTTCAGCCGAAGCAACATGTGCCAATGCTTGTCCTGGAACGATATCACCAATTGCATAAATTCCTTCAACTGAAGTACGATAGAATTCATCAACCTTCACTTTCCCATTTTCAATGGCAACTCCAACTTCTTCCAACCCTAAATTCTCTAAATTTGGAGTAATACCTACGGCAGAAAGTACAATATCAGCTTCTTGTTCTTCTTCTCCTTTTTTGGTTTTGATAACCACTTTTACTTTATCTCCTGAAGTATCCACTTTAGTTACCTCTGCACCGGTCATTACATTAATTCCGGCTTTTTTGAATGAACGAGCCAGTTGTTTCGACACTTCTTCATCCTCTACAGGTACAATATTTGGCATGTATTCAACCAATGTAACCTTTGTACCAATCGTATTATAGAAATAAGCAAATTCGCTACCAATAGCACCCGATCCAACTACAATCATCGATTCGGGCTGTTTATCCAAGACCAATGCTTTACGGTATCCAATTACTTTTTCGCCATCCTGAGGCAAATTAGGTAATTGACGACTGCGAGCTCCTGTTGCTAATAAAATGTGATTTGCCTGATATTCTTGCTTTTCGCCAGATTCAGTTGTGACTTCCACCTTTTTATTGCCAAGTAACTTAGCTGTACCTTTAATTATTTCAATTTTATTTTTCTTGAATAAGTACTGAATACCACCACTCATTCCTTCAGCTACTCCACGACTACGTTGTACCATAGCGGCAAAATCAGCTTTTGCTTCACCTTCGATTGTCACACCGTAATCCTGTGCATGTTGCAAGTATTCAAAAACACTTGCGCTTTTCAATAATGATTTTGTAGGAATACATCCCCAGTTCAGGCAAATACCGCCTAACTCAGAACGTTCAACAACCGCTACTTTTAAACCTAACTGCGAAGCTCTGATTGCTGCTACATAACCACCCGGACCACTACCGATGACAATAAGATCGTAATTCATATTATTGTGTTTTTAATTTTTATTTAGACTTATTTCAAATAGTAAATATATAAATTTTTATCCCTTTTATTAAAGGCACCTGTTACATAACAAATTTATAAGCGGGTGGTTTGAAATAAAATGATAAATCTTTCAGAACATAAAAAAAGGGAGCAAATATGCTCCCTTTCCCTATTTAAAAATCTCTTTTATTTCAATAGTTCTGAAATCTTAGCATGTAATTCTTCACCTCTAAGATTTTTTGCTATTATTTTACCTTCCGGATCCAACAACACGGTATGAGGTATACTTGATACACCATACAACTGAGCAGCCTCATTTTTCCAACCTTTTAAATCAGAAACATGATTCCAAGTTAATTGATCATCTTCGATAGCTTTTTCCCATGCATCTTTTTTCTCGTCAAGCGATACCCCCAATATATCGAATCCTTTATCCTTAAACTCATTATATAGTTTAACAACATTTGGATTCTCACGACGACAAGGGCCACACCAGCTTGCCCAAAAGTCGATTAGCACATACTTACCTTTTAATGATGATAAAGAAAATGGATTACCTTCTTTATCATTCAAAGTAAAATCAGGAGCCACTTTACCAATGGCCACCGTTTCTAACTTATCAGCTCTTTCGCTTATCATTTGGTAATAAGGAGAAGCTTTTATAGCCTCGTTAAGTTTAGCTATAGCTTCCTTAATATCTTCTAAAGGCTGATGGCGATAAGAATCATAAACTACGTAAGCAGCTACGGGTGAAGAAGGATTTTCTGTAACAAAAGCCATTTTATCATCTGAATTCTTATCAAAAGCGGCATCATATGTTTCATCAATTTCCTTCATTTTAGCCTCATCACCAGCTTGTGAAGCTTCGTTATAAGCAATTCTTAAATCCTGCAATAACACATTGAATTCGTCATCAAGCTTTTTGATTTTTGCATAATCATCAAAAGCTTGTCCACCTTTAACAGTAGCTCCTTTTAAATCGGTAACTGTTCCTTCAATTGTATAATCAACATTATCAGCAAAAAATACATTTCGCGCACGACTTCCATCTAAACCAAGGATCATCAAAACAGGCTGATCTAGCGAAACAGTGTAATTAACAACACCATCTTTCAAGGTAAGTGTATCAATAGTATGATATCCTTCTTTATCAACCACACCTACCAATAAAGCTTTATCGGTATCTCCTTCTAATTTTCCTTTTAAAGTAAATGTAGGTTTTGTATTACAGCCACTCAATAAAATAGTAAGTGCAGCTAATCCAAATAGAATTTTATTCATAAATCGGTTTTAAATTAGTTTAACAATTCAGCCAATTTATCATCTAAAGCTTTACCTCTAAGGTTTTTTGCAATAATTTTACCTTCTTTGTCAAGTAATAAAGTAGTTGGGATACTTTGAATAGCATAAAGTTTACCTACCTCTTTTTCACTATCTCTTACTTGTGTCCAAGTCAAACCATCAGCCTCAACAGCCTCTAACCATTTTTCTTCGTTATCGTCAACCGAAACACTAAAAACTTCAAAACCTTTGGCATTATATTGTTGGTATGCTTTAACAACATTTGGATTTTCCTGACGACATGGCTGACACCAGCTTGCCCAAAAATCAACCAATACATACTTTCCTTTGAAACTGCTTAAGCTTACTTCTTTACCATCTTTTGTTTTTAAAGTAAAATCAGGAGCAACAGCACCTACTTTGGTAGCAGCCAAACTAGCTTCGCGTTTTTCTTTTGCTTCAATCATTTCCTTTAACTCAATTACATAAGCATGTTCAGGCATAGCAGCTTCTAATTTTTCGAAGATAGGTTTAAACTCATCTAAAGGCATTTGAGCACCCATTTGCATTGCCATAAAAGCACCCAAAGCATTATTGGTATTGTCGCTCAAAAATTTCTTAACATACGCTTCTTGCTCTCCCATGATATTCTTAGCTTCTTCGCTAATCATTTGCATTTTATCCTGATCTTTTGCCATTTGAGCTTGCATGTACTCTTGTTGCAATTGCTTCATTCGATCATTGCTAGGCATCCCATCTTCAAATGACTTCAACAAATCTGTTAAAGATGATCCTTTAACTTCGATATTAGCAATATCGTTTACATCACCAGAAATTGTGATATTTGAATTTTCGATAAAGAATTGTATAGGTTGTTGTTTTCCTTCAATGAAGATTAAAGCAAATTCAGGAGCATCAACAGAACCATTAAAAGTAAAGGTTCCATCAACAACTTTTACAGTATCCATTGACACAGGACGACCTTTACGTATATTTTTTAATATCACATTTTCAGCTGCAACACCCTCAAGCGTTCCTGTAATCTGATATTTTTTCGGTTGGCAGGAAGCCAATAAAGCAACACTTAAGATTGCTAACATCCAATTTTTCATTTTCTATTTTTGTTTTATGACCTTTCGGCGTTATGTTACTTAATATTTTTAAAATAGGTATCCAACAAATCTTTGGCAGCCATAAAGGAACTCTTTTCATCGTTCAAAACCAACTTTTCGTTAATCTCCAAACCACTTTTTATTTCGCTATGCTGATAAAAGTGATTTTTAAGCTGCTCGTTAATACTTTCGTACATCCAGTATTTGGCTTGCGACCTGCGATTTGCTTCAAAATAATTGTTATTTCGGGTTAATTCGATATACTCCTGAACCATATCCCAAATCTCAGGTATACCCTGATGGTATAATGCCGAACAAGTTTTAACTTCTGGTGTCCAACCCGATTTTGTTGGTGGAAACAAATGCAAAGCACTTCTATATTCTGCTTTCGCCAATTGAGCTCTTTCTTTATTTGAACCATCGGCTTTATTAATGGTAATCGCATCAGCCATTTCCATTATTCCACGTTTGATTCCCTGTAACTCATCTCCTGCTCCAGCTAACATCAACAATAAAAAGAAATCAACCATTGAATGCACAGCTGTTTCAGATTGTCCAACTCCCACTGTCTCGATAAAAATAGTATCAAATCCGGCTGCCTCACACAATATTATTGTTTCGCGGGTTTTACGAGCAACACCTCCAAGTGATCCTGCCGAAGGAGAAGGGCGAATGTATGCTTTATCTTCTGCAGATAATTTCTCCATTCGGGTTTTATCACCAAGGATACTACCTTTAGAACGTTCACTTGAAGGATCTATTGCCAATACTGCTAATTTACCTCCATTGCGAATGATATGCATCCCCATCGACTCAATAAATGTACTTTTACCAGCACCAGGCACTCCTGTTATTCCTAATCGGATACTGTTTCCGGAAAAAGGCAAGCATCTCTCAATTATTTGCTGAGCTATCTCCTGATGGTCGGGTTTCGAACTTTCAACCATAGTTACTGCCTGGCTCAATATCGTTACATTGCCTTCTCTAATTCCCTTCACATATTCATCAACACTTAAACGAGGTTTACGTTTTTTCAAAAATCGTTTAGCTGCATCCGGGTTGACCGAAGGGACCGATTCTACACCCTTATTTACTTTTAAACCTTTATAGTTAGGATCGTTCTCAATATGATGATGATGGTCGTCTACTGTTGACATAATACTTGTGTTTTTGACGCAAAAAGGAGAGTCTGTGCGGAACTGACTCTCCCGATATTATTTTGTTTTTTATCTTCTTACTTAACAGTTACATTTCCTGTTATGCGCAACAACGCTGTTGTTGTTTTAGGATCGTTTGTTACCACAGTAACCGATTTATTTTGTCTTCCACTTTTTCCTGATGAATTAAATTCAGCAACAATTGCAGCAGATTCACCTGGTGCTAAAACTGTTTTTTCAGGTTTGATAGCAGTACAACCACACGATGCTTTTACTTTACGAATTACCAACTCACTTTTTCCATCGTTTTTAACCAAAAAGCTATGTTTAACTTTATCACCTTGGTTGATTTCACCAAAGTTCCATGTTTTTTCTTCGAAAGATACAACTGCAGCCTTAGCTATTTTTTCTTCACTCCAGCTATCAAAATCTTCTTCAATCGATGCACTTAAAGTTAGACGATGTTTGTAATCTTTAACCCCATTAAAATTAATAAATACATTATCGGTAACAAAGCCCCAGTCGTTTTTGATTGCGGCATCATATGTTGCAATAATAACACCTGCTTGATTTGGCTGCAATACTTCCGGCTCAGATTTAATAGTAACATGCTTTGGCACATTAGTAAAAGTTAATTTCAAAGGCTCAGTTGATGTACTAATAATTTTAAGCTGTTCAGTTTTCTTCTGATCTGGAGTCATTTTAGTAAAAGCCATATGTGATGATTCTAAACGAATCTGGTCCATGTTACGAGGATAAATATCTTCCATGGTTTTTTCGCGAGGAAGTACTTTACCTGTAATACGTAAAACAACGGTTCCATTTTGAGCGTTTGACTGAACTGTAATGGTTTTATTAAAATTACCAGGACGATTACGAGGATCGAAAGTTGCTTTAACTTCTCCTTTACCTCCCGGAGGAATTGGAGTTTTTGTCCATTCTGGAGTTGTACAACCACAAGAGGCCTTTACATTATGCAGTACCATTGGCTGCCCACCCGAATTATTAAACGCAAAAACACATTCAACTTTTCCATCCGATTCCTGAATTTCACCAAAATCGTGAACGGTTTCATTAAAATCCAAATTTGCTTTTGCATGCTGAGCAACAGCTGATGTCATACCTGCAACAGCTACTGCTAATATCAATAAGATCTTCTTCATAGTTAATTATATTTTATACTAATCTGTTAATTCAAGTGTTTTAAACAGAACAATATTACGAAGTGTATCTGAAAGTGTTCAAAAAACGAGCCGCTTTAAGATAATTTTAACATTGTGCACAAATCTAACAACATTTTTCAAGAGGGATAAAAATTTAAAAGTAAATTATTCGATCAACACCCCGAATGTTTGCCATGGGTAATTAATCTCTTATCATCACAAACACCATACTCTGGCTGTAACGTACAATGACTAATATGAAACCGTTGTTGCAACTCTTTACTCAAGTACAAAATTATTTTATTTGCCTCCGATATTGAAATATCATCTTTAAAATCAAGATGACCTTCCAGATGAATTTCTTCATCATTTAGCTGCCATAAATGAACATGATGTATATTGTCTATTTGTTCTACTTCATTTATAAATGATACAATCTTTTTAAGGTCAACTCCTGATGGAGCAAACTGCATAAGAACCTTAAGTGCGCCCACAAACAGCTTCCACGAGCTAATAATCAGATAAAAAGCAATCATTACCGATAATAGCGCATCAACCCAAAATATATTCCAAAAACGAATGGCCAAACCACCAATCAACACCGCAATCGATGAAAGCATATCAGAGAATAAATGCAAATACGCCGATCGCATATTCATATTATGATGAGCATGCTTTTTTACCAAAAGAACACTAAGTCCGTTGGCCACAATACTAAATCCGGCAAGGATGGCAACAACAGTTCCATTAACAGTGACCTCATCGGAGTTTATTATCCTGCCAACCGATTCAACAATTAAATAAAACGAAATGGTTAATAAAGTCGCAGCATTTATAAAGGCCGCCATTATTTCTGCTCGTTTATATCCAAATGATTTATCTTGTGTATATTTTTTCTTGGATAATTTATTGGCTACATAACTTATTACCAAAGCCATTACATCCGAAAAGTTATGCAGTGCATCGCTTAATAACGATAAACTGTTACTAACTGCGGCTCCAACAACCTGTACCAGTGTGATAGCAACGTTAAGAAGGATGGTAATTATTAAACTTCGTCCTTTTAAATCGGTATGATGATGATGATGTTCTCCCATGTTGATATCTTTCTCTTACAAAACCTCACATAAGCCATAAGGTTTAATAGAATTACATTATTCCTCACAAATAATGTTTAACTATTATCTTTGGCTGATAAAATTATAAACAAATACCAAAACAGTCAGGTTTGATTGTAGGAATTGTCAATTGAAAAAAACATGAAAACAAAAATTCAGAGTCTGACCCAACACTATATTAACGATATTATTGCCATCAGAAGGCACCTTCATTCAAACCCTGAGCTATCGTTTGAAGAACACAAAACATCAGCTTATATTAAAAATCAATTAGTTAAAATGAATATTCCGTTTCAGGATGGTTTTGTTAAGACAGGTATTTTAGGCCGAATCGAAGGTAAAAACCCAGGTAAACGTACCATTGCCCTTCGGGCTGATATGGATGCGCTACCCATACAAGAATCAACAGAACTGGAATTTACATCGCGCAATGAAGGAATAATGCATGCCTGTGGTCACGATGCTCATACAGCTGCTTTATTAGGCGCTGCCATGATCTTAAAAGATCTGAAAAACGAGTTTGAGGGAACTATTTTACTCATTTTTCAACCCGCTGAAGAGGTCTTTCCTGGAGGTGCTAAATTAATGATGGAAGAAGGTTTATTCAATGACTATGAACCAGAAGTAATTATTGGTCAACATGTATTGCCTAGCATGCAAACCGGACATGCCGGATTTAAAAGTGGTATGTACATGGCTTCAGGCGATGAAGTATATTTAACTATAAAAGGGAAAGGTGGCCATGCAGCGATGCCTCATGCTTTAACTGATAATGTTTTAATTGCCTCACACATTATTGTTGCTTTACAACAAATTGTGAGTCGCATTGTACCAGCAAAAATCCCTACTGTTCTTTCCTTTGGTAAAGTAATTGCCAATGGCGCTACTAATATAATCCCCGAAAAAGTTGAAATTGCTGGAACATTACGCACAATGAATGAAGAATGGCGAGCTATTATAAAAGAAAAGATTAGAGAAATTGCCCAAAGTACCGCACAATGTATGGGCGCCCAATGCGAAGTGGATATTAAAGATGGTTATCCAGTAGTACACAATACCGAAGATATTACTCAACAAGCTATTGAATTTTCGAATGAATATTTAGGAAAAGAAAATACTGAGCTGATGGACATTCGCATGACAGCAGAAGACTTTGGTTATTACTCACAAAAATATCCTTCAACATTCTACCGGTTTGGAGTAGCTCATAACGATAAAGAAACAGGTAATTTGCACACTCCTCAGTTTAATTTAAATGAAGATTCGTTGAAAACAGCTGCTGGTTTAATGGCTTTCTTAGGTTTTAAGTTTATGACAAAATAGTTCTTCAACCCCAAAAGTAATTCGTTTAAATATTGACTAACTGAATCTTATCATATTTAAGACCTCGAAGCCTTATTTATAACCTTTCAAAATTAAGCTGAATACAAAGGAATTCTTTTAATTATTAAAAAAAGCAAATAATTTTGTTTCAGTAATAATAACCATTAAACAATAAAAAAAATGGCCTACGTAATTAACGACGATTGTATTGCTTGCGGTACTTGTATTGATGAATGTCCAGTAGATGCTATTGCAGAAGGTGATATCTATAAAATTGATGCCGATGCTTGTACTGACTGTGGTACATGTGCAGATGTTTGCCCTACTGAAGCAATTCATCCAGCGTAAGTAAAGAAATATAAAAAAGCCCCGAATCGGGGCTTTTTTATTTTGGAAAAATTATTTTATCCATTTTTATATCGTGCGGCTCAACAGGTACCACTTCAACTACCTGAAAAGAATAGGCCATTGCTATTTTACCTGCCTTCGGCACCCGCTTTAAAATACGATCGTAGTAGCCGGCTCCTCTTCCCATTCTGTTTCCATTTTTATCAAAGGCAACACCCGGCACAACTACCAAATCAATACAGCTTTCATCTTTTAGTGCAACACCTGTTGGTTCAGGAATTCCATACTTAGGTCCGGGAACCAAACAATCTTCACCGGTAAATAATACTATTTCTAAATCATCACCTTTTATTACAGGCAAATAAATTTGTTTATTTTGATACTCAGAAAGGATAAATTCATGCGTTGGAATCTCATCACTCATCGACCAATAAAATAATACTTTCCGCGCATTTTTATATTCAACAGAATTAATCAACACACTGTATATTTGATCTGATTGCTTTTGCGCTTCTTCTGTTGAAAATGATTTTTTAAGCTGATTTATTTTTTTTCGAAGTTCCTTTTTCTCAATCATTTTTCATTTTTAAATCACCATACACATCAGTTCTCCTGTCGTTGAATGCATGATTACGTGCTGTAATGTTTTTATTATGAGCTTCTGATAAGTCAATTTCTTTTTTCAACAATTTAACTTGTTGATCGGCTCCATGCAAAAGGGTTTCGCCTTGGGGAGACACAAGAACTGATTGTCCGGTAAAAGTAAGGTCTCGTTCTTTTCCGACCCGATTGGTTGTTGCTATAAAATATCTATTTAACAGTGCATACGAAGCAACCACACTCTGACAATAAGGTAAAACCAGGTTAGATGGGTGCGCAACTAATTCAGCTCCTTTCATGGCTAATACACGCCACGTTTCAGGAAACATCCAATCGAAACAGATTTGCATGCCAATTTTCCCAATAGGAGTATCAAAAACAGGCAAACCTAAATTGCCTGCCTCAAAAATATCTTTCTCATCTAGAAACAGATGTAATTTTCGATAAATCCCAATTAATCCAACTGGACCTAATAACACAGATGAGTTATACAACTTATCACCCGATCGCTCGCAAAAACCAGCTACGATATAGGCCTGTTTCTCTTCAGCAATGGAAAATAACGCTTTAATAAAAGGGCTATCGGTAGTTCTTTCGGAATAAAGAATTGCTTCGTCCCGGTTTTTAAACCGATAACCAGAATTGGCTAATTCGGGCAAAACATATAGGTTGCACCTCTTTTTCGAATCAATTATTTCTCGTACGTGACTAATATTGGCTGTTACATCCCCTAATTTTGGAGCAAACTGAACCAAACCAACTTTTATCATTCCAAACGTGTATTATGGACGGTATTTCGATTTCTGAAAAATCATATGACCATCTTCCTCTTTCATTAAATTACTTAATGCAAGTTCAGGATTATTTTTCATAAATGCATCTATAATTTGATATCCAAGATAAACAGCTGCTCTTCCTGGCGATTCTTGTCCAAAATAATAGGTAAACGGACTATCGCCTGTGTATTTTTGAATCACCATTCTATCGGTATTGTACAAATCTTTTCGTTCCACCATTGTTGCCCATATAGCTACTTCATTTTGTTCGCACCATTTCAGCTCTTCTTTCGACATATCAAACAATAACGTTTCTTTTATTTTAGGCACCATATGATGCAATACATATAACAATCGCCCTTGCTCAACCATGCTGCTTATTACATCAGTATTTTTCATATCGCCCGAAAAAGAAGTCATTAACATAGCTTTCATAACATCAGGTACAATTTTTTCGCGCACCATTCTTTTACGCATATATTGAGGTTCGTTCAACCAGTTGTAAAACTCACAATCCTCACCGAGGTATTTTTCAACGCTAACCGAAACCCATCCTGAATCAACAGCCACAAAACGATTAAATCCCGAAATATGAAAATATAAATCTGGAATATGTGCCTTCGGAAAATAATACTTATAATATTTAAATGCTTGCTCGGCTTCTTTCTTAATATCGTCAACATCGCTGTATTGCGCCTTACATTTTTCATAAACTTCCTGATTGGCTTCATACTCTAAAAAAGCTTTTAACCGTGATGGATAATCCGGATAATCAGGATTACCAATGGCAATCACCTTTTGACTATAAGCATAAAAATAAGTACCATACTTAGCTTTAAGCATTTCAGTCTTTTCTTCTACTTTATCCGATCCTCCTTCAAATAAATCTTTGAAAAATAAATGAGTATTTATAGATACATCAATATCACTCACATCAGGTGTTTTTATACCATTACCACACGAAGTAAGTATTAAAGAAAAAAAGATATAAATCAGAGGTTTTTTAATGAAAGGTTGCATACTCAATAGTTTTATTTGCTGTAAAAATAAGTAAGTTTGTAAAGATTTCAACCAATTTAAAAATTACAAGATGCAAAGAAAGCTTTTTATTCTGGCAGGTTTGTTCATCTGTATATTAACCAACGCCCAAACAGAGAAAAAAACTCGTCTAGGTTTTTTATTAAGTCCACAAATTTCGTGGATGAGCTCAGACGAAGCTGGGGTTAATTCAAACGGTAGCTTATTTGGATACAATTTTGGTATTCTGATGGATCGTTTTTTCGACACCAATTATGCCTTATCAACAGGCTTAACCATTAATACCGTTGGAGGTAAACTAACCTACGATGCTACCGATGATTATGAAAAAACAAACGCTACTTACCGTTTAAAATACATTGAGGTTCCGTTTAGTTTAAAACTGTTAACAAACGAGTTTCATCGCTCGCGTTACTTTGGCCAATTTGGATTGTATACACAATACAACATTAAAGCCACCGATGGTGATAACAATAGCCGAAGTAAAGAAATTAACTTTTTTGACATGGGATACCAAATTGGCGGAGGTATGGAATATTCACTGGGAGGGAGTACATATTTAACTCTTGGCCTGATTTACAAAGGTGGTTTCCTTGATGTAACTGACCATCTTATTGACGACAGAGCCAACCTAAAAAGACTCGACATTCAACTCGGTGTAATATTTTAGTAGAAGACAAAAAAGAGAAATAGGGAGATGAAGATTGTATTAGCGCAATTGAATTATCATATTGGAAATTTTGAATCCAATGCGGAAAAAATTATTAACACAATCAATAATGCGAAAGAAGAAGGTGCTGAATTGGCCGTTTTTTCAGAGTTAGCTGTTTGTGGATATCCATCGTATGATTTTTTAGAGCGAAAAGAGTTTATTGAAAAATGCAACGAAGCGATTACTGAAATTGCAAAAAACTGTGTGGGTATTACAGCCATTGTTGGTGCTCCGGAAATTAATCCTGAGCCATTAGGAAAAAACCTGTACAATGCAGCGTATATATTAAGTAATGGTGCTATTCAACAAATTGTTAGAAAAACGCTTTTACCCAATTACGATGTATTTGACGAGTACCGTTACTTTCAACCAAACAGAGAATTTAATTTAGTTGAGATTAATGGTAAAAAGGTTGCACTTACAATTTGTGAAGATATTTGGGAAGATCAGCCGGTAGCCAATGCTTTTGCCCGAGATAAATTATACACAATTTCGCCAATGGATGAGTTGATGAAGCAAAAACCCGATTTTGCTATCAATATTGCAGCTTCACCATTCTCATACACTCAGGTTGATGTTCGACAAAACATTGTGCGTAACAAGGCTAAAAAATATCAGATCCCTTTTATCTATGTCAACCAGGTGGGAGCCAATACTGAACTTATATTTGATGGGAATAGTATGGCTGTTAATTCTACCGGGGACATAATTCAGGCAACAAAAGCTTTTGAAGAAGATGTTATTTCAGTTAATCTTGATACGATTGATGCTGATAAAGGAATTGAACCAGAGAAAAAAGAAACCATTGCTCTAATCCACGATGCACTGGTATGTGGTATCCGCGATTATTTTGCAAAAATGGGATTTTCCAAAGCTACACTTGGTTTATCAGGAGGTATTGATTCGGCCGTAACCGTTGCTCTAGCCGAAAAAGCATTGGGTAAAGAAAACATCAGAGTATTACTTTTACCTTCACAATATTCGTCGGAGCACAGTATTAAAGATGCAGTTGATCTGGCAAACAATCTTCAGATAGAATACAACATTGTTCCCATCAAAGAGATATTTGATACTTATAACTTTATTATGGGGCCACTTTTCGAAGGAAAAGAAGAGGATGTTACCGAAGAAAATATGCAGGCTCGTATCCGTGGAACTTTATTAATGGCATTATCTAACAAATTTGGTCACATATTGCTAAATACTTCCAATAAAAGTGAAGCTGCCGTTGGATATGGCACATTGTATGGCGATATGAATGGTGGTTTATCTGTTTTAGGCGATGTTTATAAAACCGATGTTTTTAAACTGGCTCGATACATCAATCGTAATATTGAGATAATACCCGAAAATACCATTGTTAAACCACCTTCAGCCGAATTACGTCCCGATCAAAAAGACTCTGATTCATTACCCGATTACGATGTATTAGATGCGATCTTATTCAAATACATTGAAAAACACGAATCACCAGCCGATATTATTAACGATGGCTTTGATGATGCTACCGTAAAAAAAGCGGTACGTTTGGTAAATATGAATGAATATAAACGTTTCCAAACAGCTCCTACACTTCGTGTATCAGGTAAAGCATTTGGAATGGGAAGAAGAATGCCTTTGGTAGCAAAATATTAATAATTGATACAATGAGCACCTAATTTCGAAAAGAAATAGGTGCTCAATACATTTTTTATTAAATTTGTGTTATATAACATTGTTTTACAACACAAATATGCCGGTAAAGAAAAAGCCTGAAGCATTTGAGCCTACCATTAAGGACATATCCAAACTATATGATATTCTCAGTGAAGAAGAAAAGGAGTTTCTTCAAGCCAATCACTCAACGTTGTTTTATAAGAAAAATGACATCATTTATCGCGAGAGTGATAACCCAACCGGATTACTTTGTTTAGGATCGGGCAAAGTCAAAATTTTTAAAGAAGGTGTTGGTCGTAGAGAACAAATAGTAAGGATGGCAAGTGCTCCTGATTTTATTGGATACAGAGCCCTTTTTGCTGAAGATACTCATATAGCTGCTGCCGAAGTTATTGAACCTTGTACCATTTTTCATGTACCTCGCAACGTTATATACGAGCTGTTAAAAACTAATCCCGGCTTATCGATGCTCTTTATGAAATCGATGGCAAAAGAATTGGGTTTTGCTCGATATCGTACCGTTACCCTAACACAAAAACATATTAGAGGCCGGTTAGCCGAAAGCTTGTGTGTACTAAAAGAAGTTTATGGATACGAAGAAGACGGCCAAACACTGAGTGTATATTTGTCGCGCGAAGATTTAGCCAACTTCTCGAATATGACCACATCCAATGCCATTCGTACTTTAACCACTTTTGTAAACGAAAAAGTACTAGCTGTAAACGGTCGGGTCATTAAAATTTTAGACGAAGAAACCCTCGAAAAGATTTCTCGCCTAGGATAAAAATGAAAAGCTAGATTATAGATTCCAGACAAAAACTATTCAAGAAAATACACACGTTTTACTCTTCTACTGATTCCGGTAAGTATCTCATAAGGTATGGTATTCAGTAGTTGAGCCATTTGGTCAATAGTAATTTGCTCACCAAATATTTCTACTTCATCGCCTTCCACAACAGTCAATCCTGTAACATCTACCATACACATATCCATACAGATATTACCAACAATGGGTGATTTTTGACGATTGACAAACACATAACCAAGGCCATTACTCAACAATCGGTTTAATCCATCGGCATACCCAACGGGAACAATAGCAATGGTTTTATCATCATTGGCTAGTCCTTTTCGCCCATAGCCAATGGTTGCACCTTTGGGCACTTTTTTAAGTTGCGAAACATACGATTTTAAAGAAGCCACATTTTTCAAATCCTGTCCAACAGCTGATATTCCATACATACCAATACCAACACGAACCATTTCCATCTGAAAATCAGGGAAACGCTCGATGCCTGCCGAATTTAATATATGACGAATAAAAGAATAACCAATACCCTCTTCCAGTTTTTTGCAACACTCTCGAAATAATTCACCTTGCTTTCGGGTGAAATCATCAAGAAAAGCTTCATCACTACCAGCAAGATGCGAAAAAGCAGTTGCTACTTTTAAAAGTGGAGAATTATTCAAATAATCAATCAACGAATCTATCTGGTGAGGTAAGAAACCCATTCGATTCATTCCGGTATCTATTTTAATATGAATAGATACCTGTTCACCTCCCTGTCTTTGTGCAGCCTTCAAGTATCTTTCGAGTAAATGAAAGCTATAAATCTCGGGTTCCAAATCGTATTGTAGCATTAGTGGAAAACTACTGACTTCGGGATTCATCACAATAATAGGAAGATTAATTCCGGCTTCGCGCAATTCAATTCCTTCATCGGCAAAAGCCACGCCCAGATAATCAATCTTCTGATGCTGCAAAACATTGGCAATTTCGAACGAGCCACTGCCATACGAAAAAGCTTTTACCATTGCCAACATCTTAACACCTGGTTTTAACAACGAACGAAACACTTGCACATTATGCATCAAGGCATTTAAATCAACCTCCAGAATGGTTTTATGACGACGTTGCTCAAGAAAAGAAGAGATATATTCAAACGAAAAAGATCGCGAACCTTTTAACAGTATTGCCTCATCTTTAAAGCAATTGGCATGAACATGGCTCAAAAACTCTTCGGTTGAGCGATATGCATTCTTACCTCCGGTTGCCTTAAATAACTCTGGTCCAATTCCTATAAAACGCTCAATATTTTTAAGCTTCATCAGTTGCTGAATATGCACATACCAAACATCGGGTGTCATACCACTTTGAACAATATCAGAAAGAATCAGTGTTTTGCTCAAGCCTTTTTTTGAACCAAGCTGATCGAGAAAATCCAAGGCTAACTCAAGCGATGTTAAATCGGAATTATAGGCATCATCAATGAGAATACAATTATTTATTCCTTCCTTTTGTTCAAGTCGCATGGCAACGGGCTGCAATGTTTTAACCACATCGCTCACCTGCTGTATATCCAACTTTAAATACAAAGAGAGTAATACAGACACCAAAATATTTTCTACTGAAGCTTCATCATTAAATGGAACTTCGATTTGAAATCTTTTATCAGAATAAACTAACTCAAGCATCCTACCGGTTGATAGTAATTCTGACTTTAGTATTTGTAAATCGGCAGTTACCTCTCTCCCATAAGTGAACTTTTTTACCTGAGGCAAATAACTGCTTACTCCAGCTTTAATAAGCTCATCATCGGCATTAAACAAAACCACATCAGCAGACTGAAACAGCTTAAGCTTTTCGAACAATTTTTGTTGTAGCGATGTGAAATTTTCCTGATGAGCCTGACCTATATTGGTAATAATTCCAATTTGAGGATCAATCATTTTCTGTAAAGCATCCATCTCACCAGGCATCGACACACCAGCTTCAAGCAATGCTATATCCAATTGATCATCAAGCATGAAAATAGAGAGAGGAACACCCAGTTGACTGTTATAACTGCGGGGAGAACGCCCCACTTTAAGCTGCTTTTCTAAAATACGCCCAGCCCACTCTTTCACAATGGTTTTTCCATTACTTCCGGTTATTCCCACTACCGGATACGTAAAACTCTTTCGCACATTAACAACAACTTTATGCAGAGCTTCAACTGAGTTATCAACAACTACAAAACCAGCGTTAGCATATAAAGAATAATCAAAATCTTTTTCAACCAAAAAAGCTCTAACTCCCCGGTTGTATAAGTTGGTAATATAGGAATGTCCGTTATGATTTATACCGTTGATGGCAATAAATAAAGCCCCTTCGGTTAGTAGTAATTTACGGCTATCGAAAGCAATACGCTCAATTATTCCATCTGACTTTCCTGCCAAATATCCACCAGCGTATTCAGCAAATTGTTTGAGCGTAATTTGAGCCATCTTAATTTATTTTAGCGTAACATTTACGACACAGTGGTTCGTATTCAGCTTTTTCACCCAGTAAAACTAATTTTTCATCTTGCGATAAACGGTGTGAAAAATGAGCTAAATCACCGCAACGCATACAAATTGCATGAACTTTTGTAACATACTCAGCAGTGGCAAGCAATCCCGGCATGGGCCCAAAAGGTTTGCCTTTAAAATCCATATCCAAACCAGCAATAATAACCCTGATTCCCTGATTGGCAAGTTTATGACACACATCAATCAAACCATTATCAAAAAACTGAGCTTCGTCGATACCCACCACACTAACATTACTACTCAATAAAAGAATATTTCCCGATGACTCAACGGGTGTAGAACGAATGGCATTTGAATCGTGTGAAACGACTTCAGTGTCGCTGTAACGCACATCCACCATGGGTTTAAAAATCTCAACCCTTTGTTTAGCAATCTCTGCTCTTTTTAATCTTCTCAGTAATTCTTCGGTTTTACCCGAAAACATTGAACCTACAATTACCTCAATCCAACCCCTTTGAGAGTCTCTATTTGCCTTATTTTCAAGAAACATTTAGTGTACGAAGTTTTTTAAATTGCAATCACTACCTTTGCAAAAGTAAGTAAAATGCCACGTTTTTCACTATGGAAAGAGAAGCACTTATCGACATAATTTTGAACGACCTTAATGAAATGCACACTTTGGTGTCAACATTTAAAGGTAAACCGGTTATTAATTCAGCCTTTATCAATCTGGCTAAAACCAAGTTGAATAATATCGGTGAAGAACTCAATTTACTCGAAGCAGTAAATGAAGAGCCAGCCCCTGTGATGGAAAAATCAGAATCGACTTTAACCTCAACTGCAAGATCGGCAACACCTGCTGAAGAAGCTGAAGAGATTGCTGAATCATCGAAAAAATTTGCAAGTGGAGAAGCTTTTATGGAAAACTCCATAAAGAACCCCACTCCTGAACCGAAAGTAGAACCAATTACACCATCGGTTACAGAAGAACCTAAAGCTGAACCTGAGGTTATAATCAATGTTGAAAAACCGCTTGAAGTTGAACCGGAGCCAGTTGTTACTTCATCAATCGAGGAAAAAACAATTGTTAGTAATAAAACGATTGAAGAAGTTCCTGTTGATAAACCATCAGAAAAGAAAAACTCTGTTTTAGGCGAAAAGATCAACACTGAAGTAAAATCCGTGAATGAGCGAATTGCAGTTAAAAAAGAGGGAAACTACATAACACAGATTGGCAAACCTGTTGATGATGTTAGAAAAGCTATTGGTATAAACGATCGTTTTTATTACCAACGTGAGTTATTTGACGGTAGCATGGAATTACTCAATCAAACTCTGGATCAGTTAAACCAGATGGATTCATTTGAATTAGCTCAGCAGTTCTTAAAATCGAATTTTAACTGGGATGATGATAACGAGGTAAGTCAATCATTTATTAAAAATATACAACGACGATTTATATAAGCTGACATGGGCAAATTATTTGTTGTTCCGACTCCCATCGGCAACCTTGAAGATATTACTCTACGTGCCATAAGGGTACTTAAAGAGGTAGATTTTATTTTGGCTGAAGATACCCGCACAACCGGTTTCTTACTTAAACATCTTGAGGTGCACACACGCATGATGTCGCATCATAAGTTTAACGAACATGCCACTGTTGAAAACGTAGTAAACCGACTTTTAGCCGGCGAAAGTGCCGCATTGGTAAGTGATGCTGGTACTCCTGCCATTTCCGACCCTGGCTATCTAGTGGTTCGTAAATGCCTTGATGAAGGTGTAGAAGTTGAATGCTTACCCGGAGCTACGGCTCTAATACCGGCCATTGTTAACTCTGGTTTACCTAACGATCGTTTCTGTTTTGAAGGATTTTTGCCACAGAAAAAGGGCAGAAAAACAAAACTAGAATCGTTGATGAACGAGAGCAGAACTATGATTTTTTACGAGTCGCCTTATCGCCTTGTGAAAACCCTTACGCAATTTGCCGAGCATTTTGGAAACGATCGTAACGCTTCTGTTTCGAGAGAATTAAGTAAACTACACGAAGAAAACAAACAAGGAACTCTGGAAGAACTTATACAATATTTCTCATCCAAAACCGTTAAAGGAGAAATAGTGATTGTGGTAGAAGGAAGCGCACAAAAGTAAACACCCATTTAAATTTCATCTTATGAAAAGAATTATTCCGTTTGTCCTTATTGCACTAACATCAGCTTGTAATCTAACCGATACAGCTGATGATAAAAGCCAGAAAGACTCGTTGATGATGGCCGTTGCTGAAAAAGATCGTCAGATGAACAGTCTGGTAACTGCCATGATTTCGATTGATGACAATCTTCAAAGAATAAAAGAAAAAGAGAAAATTATCAGTATGAATGTATCCAGCGGCGAAGCTTCGGGCAAAGCCTTGGAAGACCGAATTAACGGTGATATTCAGCTGATATATGATTTGATGCTTCAGAATAAAGAACAAATTACTAAACTTGAAAAAGACCTGAAACAATCAGGCACCAACAATGCCAACTTAAATAAACTGGTTACCCGCCTAAATAATCAGTTAAAAGAAAAAACCCTGGAAATTATTAAGTTGAAACAACAACTTGAAGGTCAGAGTTTAGAAATCACCGAATTGAACTTTACCATCGAAGGATTGCAAGGTGTGGTTGATTCACTTGAGAATGTGAGAAACGCAACTCAACAGCAACTTGCTGAAGCAACTGTTGAATTATATAAAGCTCATTACGTTTTTGGAACCAAAAAAGAATTAATGGATCAAAAAATTATTGAGAGCAATGGATTATTCAGCAAGAAGCAAGTAACAGGCGAAGGATACGACGAAAACTATTTCACTACCATCGACTATCGAGAAGTTGATTCTATCCCATTATTCCGCCCTAAAGCTAAAATTTTAACCGTTCATCCTGAATCGTCTTATACATTAGAAGAAGGTGCAGAAGGCAGCATGGTACTTAAAATTGCCGATAAAGAAGCATTCTGGAGTCGCTCAAGATATTTGGTTATCCAGGTAAATTAGTTTTTGACTTTATTAGTAAAAATATTACCCGACTAAAGTCGGGCTTATAATAAAAGCGGTCTCATTGAGGTCGCTTTTTTGTTACCTATAACAGCATTATCTTTGCACCATGGAAAGAAGATACACGCATTTATTTTTCGACTTGGATCATACGCTTTGGGATTTCGAAACTAATTCGGAAGAAACACTGATTGAGTTATTTGATACTTTTGAATTGAAAAGATATTTCAACGATTTCAACGATTTTCATGATCGATACGAATATCACAATCTTTATTTATGGAGTCAGTATAGAAAAGGTAATGTTGATAAAAAAACATTAAATACACAGCGTTTCTATCTTCCATTTTCGGAGGTTGGATTTGATGATATTGAAATAGCGAAAAAATTTGCCGAACAATATCTTACTATCAGTCCTACTAAAACAAAGCTATTTCCTAACACCTTGGATGTACTTGAAAAGTTGAAACCTCATTACCAAATGCATATTATAACCAATGGTTTTCGCGAGGTACAGAACAAAAAACTGATTAATAGTGGACTAGCCACTTATTTCAAAAATATTTATATCTCAGAATTAATTGGTGTTCAAAAACCTCATCCTTATTTCTTCGACTATTTTATAAAGAGTTGTAATATTAGCAAAAAAGAAGCTTTGGTAATTGGCGATAGTTTGGAAGCTGATATTGAGGGAGCCATCAAATCGGGAATCGATCAGGTATTTTTTAATAGTAAACAGCAACAACACGACAAAAAGATAACACACGAAATTAGCGAATTGGATCAACTGCTGCCTTTATTGTTATAAGACATTCATTTTTTCTAAAACCATTGATTTTACTACCCCCGGAGCACACATACCCTTCCCCTTAACAGATTCGCCCCTTCAATGAGCATTGGAATTAATCCCCTGAGCATTATTATAACGTCCATTTACGGATTTGGGTAAATAATGAGCTATTTACCCCCTTCAATGAGTAATATTTTGCAGCCCCTGAGCAATGTTAAGGCTAATAAAATAAGCAGCCTCAATTCAAATAATTACATGTTCCTAAAAGTTAAGAGGGTAAGTAACATCAATCATTTGACAATTTCATATATAAAACTATATTTGCTGCATTGATCCACCCCAATTTATAGGGTCAGATTCAATTTTCATTCAACAATTGTATTTTTAGAGCATTAAAAATCCCGGTATTTGCCGGGATTTTTGTTTTATAGTGAGTTGCACATTTTTTTGTTTTCATGACAAACGGCCAGTCCTCCGGTCGATGTTTCTTTATACAGATTAGGCAAATCGTGACCGGTCTGTTTCATGGCTTTTACTACTTCATCAAAGGTAATTCGATGCCTTCCATCTGATAGTAACACATAGGTGTTATGATTAAGTGCTCTTGCAGCCGCAAAAGCATTTCGTTCAATACAAGGAATTTGAACTAATCCAGCAATCGGATCGCAGGTTAACCCCAGATGATGCTCCAAACCCATTTCTGCCGAATATTCGATTTGATAAATACTTCCACCAAACAATTGTGTGGCGGCAGCCGAAGCCATTGCACAAGCGGTACCTACCTCTCCCTGGCATCCCACTTCGGCTCCAGAAATAGAAGCATTATACTTAACCAGATTACCAATTAATCCGGCAGTAGCCAATGCTCGTAAAATCTTTTTCTCGGATGCATCATAATAAACTTTAGTAAACTTTAGAACGGCTGGCAAAACACCGCTGGCGCCACAAGTTGGGGCCGTTACAATGGTTCCTCCCGAAGCATTTTGCTCTGATACGGCCAAAGCATAGGCAAAAATCATTGAGCGACGTTCCATCTGCCCACTAAAGTTTTTTGCTTTCGTATAATAAGCAGCCGCCTTGCGGGGCAATTTAAGAGCTCCCGGTAACGTTCCTTCTTCGTCTAAACCTTTATCAATTGCCTGACTCATTACATCCCATACCTTGGCAAGATAAGTCCATATTTCTTTACCTTCGACATGCTCAACATACTCCCATAAATGCATCCCATTATCATCGCAATATTTAAGAATAGCGTCCAGAGTTGTTAATTCATATAGTGCTTGTGTTTCTTCCTGCCTGAAATCGTCAATAACCGTACCTCCGCCAACACTGTAGGCAGTCCAGCTATCCAGTTCAATCCCCATATCATTAAAAGCCGTAAATGATAATGCATTCGAATGACGGGGCAAAAATACATTTGGTCGCCAATTAATTTTTAATTTACGATTAGCAAAAACCTGCTCAATGGCCCAATCGGTTAAGTGACCTTTACCGGTAGCTGCCAAACTTCCAAATAAAGTGACCTCATAACTAGCTGCATCGGGCTGACGTTTCAAAAACATCTCTGCCGCTTTTTTCGGCCCCATGGTATGGCTGCTCGAAGGTCCGCTACCAATTTTATATATCTCTTTAATTGACTCCATCATGGCTTTTAAAAATTTCGCCAAAAGTATGGGTGGTTTTTGATAAATAACATGCGTTTTATCAACTTAAACCACATTTACATTTTTTTAATAGAAATCAAAAAAAGGAGTCTATTCAGACTCCTCTTTGTAAATATTTTAATGATGTAGCAATTACAATTCTTCTTCTTCATCATAACCTTGCTCATCAGCTATATCTTCCTCTTCAATCACCTCTTCTTCAGCATCATCATTGGGTATTTCTCTACGACCAATTGATTTAAGATGCTCAGGTATTTCAACATCTGTTCCATCACTGAAATAAGCAAAGAAATCCATAATAGGACTTTCGGAAATTGCATTAATTTCAAAATCAACAGTCATACCACCCATGCCTTGCTGAATTTTATCGTAAGCATCTTTTACGTTACTTGCCATAACTAAAATCTGATTGCTTACTTTCTTTTCTTTACCCGATTTTTCGTCAACCGAGGCAAACGATACTTTACTTTTGAACCAACGGTCGCCGTCTTCGTTATCAAAAATCTCTGTATAATTAGCTTTTCGGATATTGGTAACCATAAATTCGCCACGAACCATCATTTCCATTTCCTTATAAATTCGTGATTCAGCTTCGGTAAATGAAACAGCATCTATCAAATAGGTTTCACTCACTTTTTTCTCTTTCCCCGACGCTTCGTCTATCTTTTCATATTTAACCTTGCACTCAAACAAATTTTGCATACTTCTTAATTTTAGAGTACAAAGATAAGATTGAAAAGCAAGTGCTAAAATTTATAAAAGAGTAGGTTTCAGAAAAGTTATCAACACAATATTGATTTCTTAACTACTTTAAAATGCCTCAGAAAAAGTAACATAAAAGCCCGTTTCTCCTTTACCAATTCCATAATCTACACGGATATTCATACGAGGTTGAATTTCGACTCGAGCACCAATTCCGGCATTTGGCAACCATTTACTACATTCCAGTAGCGAAGGAGCAACAGTTCCAGCTCCTACCCACCCCACATATCCAAATGGACTATCATAATTCCCTCTCTTATTAAGTGTTTTTCTTTTGAACATGTGTCGGTATTCAACGGTAGCACTCATCGCATTCTTATCGCGAAATCGCCCTAAAGTATACCCTCTCATATTAAATGGTCCTCCCAACATAGCCATATCCGACCAAGGCACCTCATCGCCAAATGAGAATCGGGATTTAAAATTCCAGGCTAAGGTACGTCGCTTTCGTTTGATTTGACGGTACTGTCGATAGTCCAATTCAAATACCCTAAAACTAGTATTTGCTCCCAACCATCTCTGAAAAAATAACATTGAAGCACTTACAAAAACTCCCTCGTATGCATTTTGTACAAAATCGCGCGTATCGTACTCGATAGCCACACCTAATCCTGTGTTATTAATATTTGTACCATTTGCCAATACATACTCATCATCTTGCATATTTGCATTTAAGGCAGTAGCCTCTGTTCCATTAAAATCAACTACAGCTCCCACAAACAAATCTTTATAGGTTCGTACCATACATTTTTCGTAAAAGCGCCAATACAAGCGTTGATACCCTGTGGTAGCGGCAGATTTTTCAATATCTACACCATTATCATAACCAACCCCCCAATAGTTATCGGGCATATCTTTATAAATAAACTCACCAATGGTGCGTAACTTATCATCAGTAAAATAAATTACATTCTGAATATTTATTGTTATCGCACCAGTGGAACTATAACCAAATGAAAAAGGAATGGAAGAACGATTCAGTAATTTATTCCATTTTTGAGTTTTAAACGTAATTAAGCCACCAGCCGTTAACAGAAACTCTGTTTCGGGAGTATACGATGGGGCCACATAAGGCATTATCCTAAAATTCTTATTTTCGATTTTTGCAAACCGAAGTGAATCTAAATTATTCAACAGCACTCTGGTTGAGTCTGTTTGACTATTTACAAAAAAAATCGCCTGCAAAAGAAAAATGACAATCACTGCCATTCTTTGCCCAAAAATTTTCACCAATCTACCCACTTTGTAAAATTCCACCTTACAATAAATGCAAAAATACAATTTTTATTTCATTTTATTAATAACTATACAACAACAACTTACGTGAATCAAAGTGTAAATTTTGAACTATTTTGAAAAAAATTCAAAAAAAGCATACGTCCATTTATTTTTTTGATTGTCTTATAGATGAATTAATAATTGATTTTAGATATGAATGCAAAAGCGATTAGACGAAATTTGTACAAAGTTTTAAGAAAAACTGGTGTACCAAAGAGTCGAATTAGTGAAAATGCCACGTTTCGTGATGAGCTTTTTGTGGACGATTTAGACATGAATTTTTTCCTTTTTTATTTGGAAACAAAATTTAATTTAAGAATAAAAAACGACGAAGTATTGCAATTAACTTCTGTACAATCAACACTTGATTACCTACAGAAACATTGCGCATAGGATTTTTTCAATGACCAATCCCATGAGGTTGCTTTCGGAACAGGCAATAAAACCACTCATTTTATCGTCCCATCAACTTTTTTTGAAAGCAACCTTATTTTACTTCCTCTTTTACCCTGATGTTTTTGAAGACTTTTTCTAGTTCTTCATCAGGCTTAATTATATTATAGTTTTCCCAAAACTCCTCATCTGTTTCATTTATTTCATCAGCAAGCACATAATTAGGTTTATACAATTCTGATGATTTAATATGCTGCCTTTTATCCGTTTCACAATCACTAATAAGTAATTCTGATAAGCCAACAAATTCTGAATTTATCTTTTGATTCTTATCATTAATGTGGATAGCAATCTCACCTCCTACTTTATTAACAATCCATCTATTGTTTAATTTTCGATAATCAATATAGTATTTAGCCAGATGAGGATTGGCTTTTATTCTGCGACTAGTCTTTTTTATTAAAGCCTTCCTACTGTGCTTTAATGATTTTTTGGTTAGCATAAAATCTACATGTATAATAGCATACGATTGAGCATGGACCCAAATCAGACCTTTGTATTTCAACTCTCCATCATCATCAACTGGAGCAAAACCCAATTGAAATACCATTTCATCATTTAAATAATCTATCCCTTCAAAACTATACTCATACTTATTATCCCCGCTTGAGGGTAAAAAGTCAAAATATCTAGCAATATCAAGTCTCGAAAATTGATAAGGCCCCCCTTCGAGCTTAAAATTTATCGACTCCATTAACTTCATACCAGATAACTTCCTGCCTTTTACAAATCGAACTCTTTCGAAATTGAGCAAATTATTATAAGATGGTTTCTTTATTTCAATGATTGCCTCTGAAACTTGTACATACTCATTATCCTGCTTTATCGATTCTCGGTAAAAGCCAGTAAGAAACGTTGGCTCTTCAAAATAATTATCAGATTTATACTGCTTTATCTTTTCAATAATATCATCAACCGATTCGTATCTTATTTCTACTTCTTTTAATTTTATATCATGACTCTTCATTGATACAGTAAAAAAGGAATCCACCTTCGCTATTGAGAACAAACGATTATTATATCCAATAAAAGAAAAAACGATAGAGTCGTTTGTGTATTCAGAAGGAATAACAAATTCAAACTCTCCATTTATATTAGATATGGTTCCCAAAGCTTTATTTTTAACAGCAATGTTAACCATTGCCATTGGAGTACCATCATCCTTATCAACAATCCGCCCTTTAAAGCGTATAAATGCTGTTGGTAAGTTTGAAATTTTCTCACTAATTACAATCTGATTATTATTGAAAGAAATTTGCAATGGTTCATTCTTAAGAAGCTTCTTTAAAAGATCATACGGGTGGATATGATTATCATCGACATCTACAATACTATCAACAGGAACCAAACCTGCATTATACGATATTTTAACATTGGTTTGTTCCGATATGGAATCTATCAAAGCAGCTAAAGAAATATTCTTGTAATGAAAATCGGCAACTTGCGCTTTCAGTCCTAAAAACGGAATAGCAATTACAATCCAAACAAGTAGTTGTTTATTTATGGATAATTTCATTCAGAAAAGCTTTATTAAAGAGATCTTAAATCAGATATTACCTCTGTTTAAAATACAATTTTCTTTTCGCCTATCGAACAGTTTCAACTCGATATTTATCATCCTGCTTAACAAACTGTAAATTGAATGTTTGACAAACCACGTTTAATACATGGTTTAAATCATCATGGCTAAATGTTGCAGTTAATAGCAAACTATCAGTTGGGATAGTATTATCCGCTTCTATCTGCACATTATAAACTGACTCAATTACAGCAATTGCTTCATTAAGTGATACATTATTAAACTCAATTTCACGGGTTTTCCAGGATTGATAGTTAACATCAGCGGTTTCCAATTTAACTAATTGATTCGATTCCGCATTAAAATCAGCAACCTCTCCTTTTTTTAGGATAATCGAATTATTTAAATAAGTAACCTCCACTGTACCAGAAGCTACTGTAACTCTTTCGCATCCATTATATTCGTTAGCTCTAACATTAAATGAAGTGCCCAACACTCTTATACGCAAATTATTGGTTTCAATAATAAAAGGTTTTTGCACATTTCGGGCTACATCGAAAAATGCTTCTCCTTGCAACTGAACCATACGCGTTTCGGCATTAAAAACTTCAGGATACTTTAGTAAACTTCCTTTATTTAAATCAACAATTGTTCCATCAGCAAGCTTAACCTTTGTTATTTCATTTTGAGCCATTAATTCTAGCATATTGTTTTCCGGTACAAAATTTTTTATGATTACATACCCCAACAAAGCTACAATCACTGTTGCTGCAGTCCACAAAACTTTTCTCAAATTGTGAGACAAACCCAATTGACCTTTCCTTTTTACAGAATATTGTACGCTTTGCCAAGCCTTATCTGTATCTATGGATTGAAGTTCCTGAGCATACTTAGCATCTCCCCATAAATCACCCATCTGACCTAATAAATCTTTATCTCCACTAAGCTCAATGTTAAGTTTTTTATGCTCAGCAGGTGTCAATTCTCCAGCCATATCTTTAGCGAGTAGCTCCCAATCAATTTTATGTGATTCATTGTGTTTCATAATTCACTTTAAGGACATCTTATTTCTAACTTTCCCTTATTTATTTTATAAAAAAACACTAAGCAATTGCTGTTTTAATGGTTGAAGTTTATCTCTTAAAAATTTAAGAGCCTTTCCCATCTGAGCTTCCACTGTTTTAGGCGAAATATTTAATTTTTCAGCAATCTCGCGATACTTTAGGCCATCCATTCTACTCATCCTGAATATTATTTTACGCTGAGTAGGCAATTGCTCTATTGCATCATTAATTGTATTTAAATATAAATCATCCTGATAATGCGGCAATTCTGAAACCATCTCGAAATCACTTGATTTCTCAAAGTCACGAACTACTTTTTGATGCTTCAGTTCGTTATTGCATTTATTACGAACAGACACAATTAAAAATCCTTTTAAAGATCTGATATCCCAATTTTCTCTCTTTGTCCATAGATTAACAAATACATCTTGCACAAAACTTTCAGAAAGATCTCTATCATTCAAATATTTTTGAGCAAATAAAACCAAACGTGGGTAATAACTTCTGAATACTAATTCAAATGCCTTTTCATCACCTTCTTTAATTCTATTTAAGAGATGCTGTTCATTATTATATAAGTCAAAAGAAGAACTCATCCATTAACTGGTTTTACAAAGGACAAGTTAATAAATAAAAACCCCTATCGAGAATTAATTATTCGTAAAATTAAAAACGGTTACAACAGCAGCATGACTTGAAGGAAAACTTATCAAATGATTGTTGATCACATAGCTTTCAACAGGTTTCATTCGATCGCCATGTGAATAAATATAATCGATTCGATTAGGGAATGCACTATTCAATTTAGGTGACCATGTTAATCCTCTCTCTGATATTTCATCTGGATTCAACATTCGATAGGTATCGGCAAAACCTGCTTTTTCAATATAACGTGTAACAGGATAGTCGATTACTAAACCATTATTTTGGTTTCTATTTTTATCTGTCCAATCAAGATGAGAACCACTATAAAAACCTCCGCCTAAAATCATGGGAGTTTCTTTGTTGGTAAAAATCAGATGACGTAATTCCCCTAAAATAAAGATCATTTCTTTACCTCTGAATTCATTCTCACGATAAATGATGGTATCAACATCTGCCTCTTCACTTTTAAAATATGAATCCAACCTAGGTTGTTGATTTAGCGCTATTGGACACGCAAATATCTTTCGATCATTTCCTAAATCCACCTTAATACATCCTGAGTTTTTAGGTCTGAAAACATTATTAGTTTCTAACAAAGGATATTTACTTAACACACCTAAATCTGCGTCGCATTGGTAGTAATAATATTCCAAACCATCAGCTAAAAAAGAACCAGCTCCAGCCATCTCCTGCAGAAAAATCACATCTGCCTCCGATGATTTAAGTACATCCAGAACGCGTTCTTTCCCCACATATTTTCCTTCATGAATACCCGTTTGCCAAACATCCCAAGTCATCACCTTAAGTTGATCTTTACAAACCGGTTTCTTGATTTTCGTATTCTGTTTCAAACAATATATTGTGCGAATCTCATCTGCGTCCAGAGTACGTGACCAAACAGCTAAATCATCAATTCTTCCATTGAAAACATCAATATTCTCAAAAGTGGAAGCAGGACTAATACCAATGCGCAAAGGAGTAGACTTAATATTATTTGTATTACCAAACATTGAATAAACTGCTACATTTACACCATCAAAATACAAACGAGCTTCCTGAATATTTCGATCGTAGGTATAAGCTAGTTGATGCCAAGTATTATCATTAATAGGTTGCCTTTGATAAGTTGGTTTGTAAATCCAATTTTGTATGCTATCCTTGTAAATCCAACTCCATGTACCACATTTCTCTGCTCTTAATTGCCACCCCAACCATTTTTCATTTTGTTGTTCTTCTTGAGACAAAATACAATAATCTTCATTGTCGTTGGGTGCTTTTTGCACCCAAATCGATATTGTAAATCCATCATAATCGGCAAACGAGAAATTTTCATCGTAGTTAATCACAATTGGCTTTCGATACTCAGCAGAAGCCATTAAGTCAAGACAAGTATCTTTTTCATCTGAATAATAGCTTACTGCAGCATCTCCCTTAATATCCAATTTTGATAAACCAAGGTTTGTTATTTCTCCATCAAAAGTAAATTCCATAAGAGGTTTGCCAGGTAACTTTAAATTATCGCGGCATGAAAACAAAACAATACAAATGATAAAAACACCTATTAACCTCATCCTCTAAATTTTGAGTGTTATTTTTCTACCCCTTCAATATCCAGCTCTTTATTTATACTTAATTCGTTTAAAATTGTTTTCAACTCTTTGGTCATTTCAATAAATTCTTCACTAAAAGATGGATCATCATTTTTAAATAACTTCTCAACTTCTATAGCCATTTCGTATAAGCGTGGTGCAGAAATTGTACCTGAAATACCTTTAAATGAATGCAACATGCGTTCGGCAGCTTCTCTATCTTTTTCTTTTAAACTATTAAATTCATTCGCAAAATCGATGTGATCAAAATAAAAACGCTGTAATAATCGCTTAAAGAAATCCCATCGATTAGCAAAGCGCTTCACTCCGTCTTCAACATCAATACCTTTAATTTTCGGATAGGCTGATTCCGTTTTCACTTGGTCTTCAACTTCGACTTCAGTCTCTTCCTTAACAATCACAGGGCGCCTCTTTAAGCTCATGATACCCCTTTGTTTGTTAACCCAATTGAGCACCTTTTTATATACCTGTTCCGGATCGATTGGTTTCGAAATCATATCTACCATTCCAGCTTCGAGGTATTTTTGTTTTGCTCCATCAATTGCATCAGCTGTCATTGCAATAATAGGCATCTCTTTATATCCCGGCGTATTAAGTATGATTTCTGTTGCATCAAAGCCATCCATCACGGGCATTTGGATATCCATTAAAACTAAATCATAGTAATTTGGGCCTCGTTTTTTTATTAAAGATGTAGCATCTTTACCATTAGCAGCTAATTCAACATGTACATTGGCCAATTCCAACAATTCAATTCCAATCATCTGATTAGCCTCATTATCTTCAACCAGCAGCACTACTACATCTTTTAGCTTTTTCAAATCCTTAAGATAAACATCAGGTTCTTTTTTACGCCACGAGATTGTAGAACGTTCTTTACCTAATGCCTCCATACATCCATCATATAAGGTTGAATAGTTTACTGGTTTAACTACCGAATATACATTAGGCTTGGCTTCTATAAAGGTCATTAATTTAATATCCTGATTAAATGCAGGGATGAGCACAATCATCGGTATTGATTTTTCATTATGCTTATATAATTCATAAGCTGCATTAGAAGTTTTATCACCTTCAATCTCCCAATCCATCACTATTAAATCGAATGAGTGTTTTTGCTTACTTTCTACCAGTTTAACCATTGCTTTATCCAAGCTACCAACTAAAGTTACTTTAAACCCAAGCAACTCTAACATATCTTTTTGAATATAAGAAGTTACCGGATGTGAGATAACCAATAATATTTCGATACCTTTAAGATCTTTAGGAGGAACTAACAAATCACGTTTTTGGACTTTGTTTTTACCCACTTTTATAGTAAAAAAGAAAGAGCTACCGGCACCATATTCACTTTCAACCCAAATCCGGCCTCTCATCAAACCGGTTAGACGCTTACAAATAGCCAAACCTAAACCGGTTCCTCCATATTTGCGGGTTGTAGAAATATCCGCTTGAGAAAATGAGTCAAATAAATACTCCTGCAAATCACTTTTGATACCTATTCCTGTATCTTTTATTTCGAATAATAATTCAACTTCATGATCATCTTCCTGCAGAACCAATACACTTGTGACAACCTCTCCCTGGTTTGTAAATTTTATTGCATTATTTACCAGGTTAATTAATATTTGCGATAAGCGCAATGGATCTCCTACTAAATTGAGTGGCACATCGGCATCTAAGGCATAAATAAATTCGAGACCTTTCTCATGAGCTTTGTACGATACCATGTTACTTAAATCGTCGAACACTTGTTCCAAATCGAATTCGATATGTTCAAGCGTTAACTTACCTGCCTCAATTTTAGAGAAATCTAAAATATCATTTATAATACCCAATAAGGATTTTGAACTAGCTTGTATTTTATGCAGATAATCGCTATGTCCATATCCAGCTTCTTTTTCAATGGCTAAATGTGTCCATCCTACAATTGCATTCATTGGAGTACGAATCTCGTGACTCATTCTGGCAAGAAAATCACTTTTGGCTCTTGTAGCTGCTTCTGCCGCATCTTTTGCTTCTTTCAATAACAATGAATCGCGTTCTTTAGCTATAGCAATACCTAATGTTACTGTATAAGCCCTAAAAATTGCCCGATTGGATTCGACCCAAGGCAAACCTTTAGCGATATTACCAAAACCTATAAATCCCCAAAACTCATCCCGAGCAAATACTGGTACTACGATTATGCTTTTAATATTTAGTTTTTTGAAGAGCATTTGCTCCTCTTTAACAAAATCATCTCTGAACCCACTAATTTCTTTTTTATCTGCTAAGGCATGATACCATCTCGAGCCTATTTCTTGATAGCTAATACCATGCAACTCCGGACGCTTAACTGGCTTTATTTCATCTTTTTGCCATTCGTAATGGTGCGAAACTCGTGGTTGGCCATCTTCACCAATTGGATCATTTACAAAGATAAATGAAGTATCTACCATTGCACTCTGAGAAACTATTCGTAACGATTTCATCAAAGCTTCTTCAGCACCCTGATTGGCTATTAATTCTTTTACAGCTTCAGCTACTCCTTCAAGGAAGCGATCGCGAAGCATCACCTCAGAAATAGCTTCCTTCTGAGCTGTCATGTCAATCATCACACCTTGCAAATAGTAACCTGTTTTATCAACCTGTTGTATAGGCATACCTTTTTCGTGCAGCCATCTTTTTTCGCCTTTTACATCTTCTATTCGGTATTCAATTTCAAATGATTGATTGCGTGACACAGCCTGTTTAATTGTTTCTAAAACACGCTCTCTATCTCCTTCAACAATAACATTGGTAAATGATTGTACTCCACTTAGGAAGTTCTCTTTATCAAAACCTGTAACTTTGGTAAAACCGTTACTTAAAAAGGACATCGACCTACTGTCATCCATTGATCCGGTATAAACAATACCCGGAACGTTGGTCACTATATTTCTGTAATTTTCGCGACTTCGTTCCAAATCGCGCAATGCTTGATTCAACTCTGTAATATCTGTTGAGATAGTACATATGGCAGAAATATTTCCTTCAGGTCCTCTGATAGGAAATTTATTTGATAAGAAATAACGATGCCCTCTTCGCAAGTCCATACCTTCTTCGAACTGAACAGCAACGCCCGATTTTATAATTTGTTCATCAACTTCACGCCATTGTGTAACAAGTTCGCTATCAAAAAAAGAATCGGCTTTTTGTCCAATTACTTCCGCTTCAGTAACACCTACTTCTTCACACCAATTCTGGTTTACAAGTGTATATCTTTGCTTAAGATCTTTTACATAAATAAGCGCTTTACTATTATTTATGATATCATCTAATAATCGGCGATTAACTTCAATAGCTCCTTCGATATCTTTTCGTTTTCTTTCATCGGAAGTAATAGTGTTCAAAAAGAAACCTAACACAATAACAGCACCAACAATTGACATAACAACCAACACAATTAAGAAATTCATACTCAGATCACCCCATTTCGACATCTCGCGACTTTGAATAAGAGCCGCTGTCTTTGAATGCTTCTGCATTTCACTTCCTGCATTAATTAAACCACGCTGTGCTTTATTAACATTTTCCGACAGACTAATAATCTGCATATTAGATTGTTCATAATCCCTTACAAGTATTCGAAAATCACTCATATAATTACGAACTTCCATGTTATTAACTGATTTCTCAATATCGAAAGACTCTTTAAAAACCCTATCGAATTTTTTGTTTAACGAATCTCGTTCCGATCCCTTAGCATAACCGTTTTGAATCCTATTCTGTAATACACTTATTGAAATTAGATTAGCATGTATTGTATTAAACTCTCTGGAAATCTTATTATATTTTACCGATCCTGATCTATACCAATATCTTAAACGCTGAAACTGTAAATTCTCTAATTCTTCTATTTGCTTGATAATTGAATCATTACGGTCAATCACTTGTTCTTGCAACTCGTTTAACGAAATGTATAATCTAAAATTCTTATTGAATTCAGTAACTAAATCGCCAATTGGTTCTATTTGATCCTTACTTTCCTGATTGATGTCTGAGTTTTCAATCTCAATTAGCAGATTATTTATATTTCGGGTAATTGTATCAACTCTGATCTTAAGTGCAGAATTACCTGATATCAAAACTCTTTTCTCATTAAGTCTGATATCACTTATTTGATCTTGCAATCGATTAACAGCTTCTGTATTATCAACCACATGCGAAAGCTGATGTATCCCATTTATACTCATAAATGAAACAAACAACAGTATCATAATAATGATACCAAAGCCAAAAATCACTTTTCGTTGAATGGACCTCCCCAGTCCTCCTTCTCCAAATTGCGCCATTAAAAAACCGTTTATTGAATTTTTAAAGATAACAACATTTTTAATGTTATACTTTTATAAGATGCAAACTCCGTGCATTTTATCAACATTTCGTAAAAATTTGACATTCTATTGATTGCTAAGTAAATTACATTTTTAATACCCAGCCAAAATACACTCCTTAATATAGCAATTATGTTTTATATTACTATCTTCTTGTTAGTGACTATAGTAGGACTAATAATTTGGTTGATTTCCATCAACGGATCCTACTATTTTACAAGAAGTATATGTTTAGACGTTTCACGAGAAAAAACTTTTGAACTTATTCTGGATTTTAATACATGGACAAGCTGGTCTCCTTGGTTATGCATAGATCCAGATGCCATTGTTTCTATTACCAAAGGAAGAACAAACATAGGTTCGGTTTATAAATGGACTGGAACACTAGTAGGTACTGGTGAAATTGAACTCAAGAGTTTTAAACAAGATATTTCGTTAGAACAGGAGATTAGATTTAGTAAACCTTTTAAATCAAAATCAGATGTATTTTGGAGACTAAGTGGCAAGGGCGAAACCTGTCAATTGACCTGGGGAATGAAAGGTAAAATGCCTTTCTTTTTAAAATTTTTGGCTAAGTCAATTGAACCAATGGTTGGAAGCGACTATGAGAGAGGACTTAAAATGATTAAAGATAAGCTTGAAAATGGTACTATTGCTTCTTTTATTAAAATAGAAGGTATTTGTAAAACAGACTCTTATTATTTTCTAGGACTAAAAATACAATGCTCACCAAACGAATTTAATATCGAAAAAGATGAAATTCTACAAAAACTAAACTCATTTACTGAACATCGTAACTTATTCGTCGATAAAGTAATTATTTTATACCACAATCATCAAAAAGATAGTGTATCTAAAGAATATTCAATTGGTATTAATAGCTCAATCTCACTTGAACCAACCAACAGTTTTCACTCCTTTAAGATACCATCCTTTAAAGCTATAAAAGTTACATTCAATGGCGACGCAAAACATTTAGAAAATGCATGGGCTGCAGCAAATACATACGCGCAGCGTAAAAAACTAAAAATCGTTAAATCAACTGATCCTATTACCATTTCTTCAATTAATACTCAAACACACAGAAACACTACAGAAATTTACCTTCCGATTAAATAGCATTACATTCCAAAAACATTTAATGAATACGTCTGTTTATAGCAAAACAAACAGAATGAGCAGTCGTAAACAAAAGGAACTATTTCCGGTTGAGATTATAGAAAACAAGCTTCTAAAAAAAGATGTACATTTTCTGAAAATTGTAAAAAAATTCGACTTCAAACCGGGTCAGGTTATTGCAGTAGCATCGACCCCTAATGACGAACCAAGACTATATTCTATCGCATCTGGAAAAAACAAGAATTATCTTGGTATTTTATTTGATATTAAACACGATGGTTACCTTACGCCACAATTGGCAACATTAAAAACCGGTGATACCATTTATATATCAGAACCATTTGGTAAATTCTTGTGCGAACAGAAACCTGCAATGTGGATAGCTACAGGAACCGGGATAGCACCATTTATATCTCTAACTGAATCAGATAATTATCAAAACACAACTCTAGTACATGGAGCGCGCACATTAGATTCCTTTTTCTTCGAAGACTTATTTGTAAAATCTCTTAAGGATAATTATAAACGCTTTTGCACTACCGAGGAAGGAGAAGGCATTTATCATGGTAGATTAACAACTTACCTTAAACAACAAAACAACCTTCCTGCCGATTATAAATATTATCTTTGCGGAAATTCGCAAATGATTATTGATGTAAGAGAAATTCTTATTGAAAAAGGAGTTCCATTCGATCATATCATTGCCGAAATCTATTTTTAAAAGCAGGCTATGGCAAAAGAAGCATTATACGGAAAAACATTAAACGAGTTGAAAGATATTATTACAGGATTGAAACTACCTGCTTTTACCTCAAAACAGTTAGCCGACTGGCTGTATAAAAAACATGTTACCTCGATTGAGGAAATGAGTAACCTATCAAAAAAAACAAGAGCTTTACTCGATGAACATTTTGAAGTAGGCCTTACTCCACCAGAATCTTATCAAGAATCAATTGACGGCACACGAAAATATTTATTCAAAACAATTAATTATCAATTTATTGAAAGTGCTTACTTACCTGAAGAAAATAGAAATACACTTTGTGTTTCTTCGCAAGTAGGCTGTAAAATGGGATGTCTGTTTTGTATGACAGCCCGCCAAGGCTTTCAAAAGCAATTGAGCACAGGAGAAATTCTTAACCAGATAGCTAGTTTACCCGAACGCGAAACTCTTACTAATGTAGTTTATATGGGAATGGGTGAACCCATGGATAATATAGATAATGTTTTAAAAAGCCTGGAGATTCTAACTTCAGATTGGGGGTATGGGTGGAGTCCACGTAGAATTAATGTTTCAACCATTGGTGTCGTGCCTGCAATGCGTCGTTTCATTGAAGAATCTGAGGCACACCTAGCCATTAGTCTTCACTCTCCTTTTAACGAAGAACGTAAACAATTAATGCCAATTGAAAATGTATATTCGGCAGAGAAAGTTATTGAAGCTCTTCGTGAATATGATTTTGGAAGACAACGCCGTATTTCTTTCGAATACATCATGTTCAAGGGGGTTAACGACACTCCAGAACATGTTAAAGGGCTAACAAAACTATTGAACGGTATAAGATGTAGAATTAACTTAATACATTTCCATCCTATACCAAATTCTCCGTTAACAGGAAGTGACAGATCAACTATGGAATGGTTCCGAGATCAACTAAGCGCAAAAGGACTAAACACAACCATCAGAAAATCAAGAGGTGAAGACATATATGCTGCCTGTGGATTACTTTCAACAAAAAAATTAATTCAAACAGATAATGAAAAAGATTATTAATTATTAATAATTTTTGTTTCCTTTACAATAAGAGATTTTTATTAAATCTTTAAGCAATGAAATTTTAACTTAAATACATTCGTACCTAAACATACGAATTTCATCAAAAGATACTAACTAATATTTAGCTGTATCGTTTGATAGAATAAAGCAAAAGATAGAACCTTATGAGTTTTTTAATTTTTTGAAACTTGTAATTAAAAATAAATTGGGATAATAGTTTCGGGAATAAAAGAAACGATGATTTTCAAAACACAATCAACATTTAAGATAACTTAGATATTTGTCTTTAGAGAACAACGTTTCTAATAAAACTTTTTTTCACTAACATGTAAAGCCACCTTAGGTGGCTTTTTTTTATTTCAGAATATTAAATTTTATATTTTTGAGAATTAAATATAGACACATGAAGCGATCACTCCTATTTATATTACTGCCATTATTTATTACAGCTTGTGGCCCTAACCGCGAAAAAGCGGCTCAAAGCAAATTTAATAAAGCTGAAGAGTATTTTAAGAACAAACAATTCAATGACGCCAAACTCATAATTGATACTATTAATGATGAGTTTACCGATCAAATTGAATTTACAACACGGGCTAACGATTTATTACGAAAAATCACAATTGATGAACAAAGAAATAATTTAGTCTTTTTAGACAGTTTACTTAATGAAAAAGAAAAAGAGCTAAAGCCTTTATTAAAGAACTTCACAGAATCATCTGATTATGGCTCAAAAAAAATATTGATACACAAGCGTCAGAAACCAGCAAACTCTTATAACCGTATTTATTTAAGAGCTCATCTTGATTGGAACGGTATTTTCTACATATCAAGCCATTACACTGGAACCGAAAGAATACATCACAACCAAATAAAAGTTTATTTTAACAGTAACAGTGCATTAAGCGAAAAAATTAAAGAAGATGGCTTTCTGAACAGATCTTTCGAAGATGGTGAAAACATTTGGGAAGTGGTAACTTATAAAGATGGAAAAGATAATGGTGTAATAGATTTTATTGCATCAAACTGGAAAGAATCACTTAAAGTGCAATTTATTGGAAAAAAATATTACTACATAGTAATGGAAAAATTCGATAAAGAAGCAATAAGAGACGGTTATGAAACTTCATTTGTATTAAAAGAAATTAAGAGGATTAAAGACGAAAAAGAGAAGGTTAAAAAAGAGCTATCACGATTAACTAACAAAAAAAGTTAACCCATTTTATCAAGGTTAAATTCTTTAAATAAAGATTTTTTAATTAGAAGATTAGCATAACATCGGAATTCATATTTAATTTTTGGCTTTTCATCAAAAAACCAAGGTAAAACCCAATTTGTGGTGATACTTTTAGGTGTTCGAATTGTCACTTAATAAACCACGATTCAGATGCGATCCTATCCTCATAAAAATATTCTACTCACTACATTTTTTTTCATCAGTGGGTTAACATTTAACAACTCGGCTCAAAATTTAAAGATAACCGAGTCCATTCCAAATACTATTGAAGGTCAACAAAATTCATCTTTCACAATTAGTTTAGATGCAGCACCTAACGAAACATTCCCGGTGCTTTTTCAACTTGACCGATCAGATGAAATAATCTTAAGCCAATCAAGTATTAATTTCACACCACTTGATTACGGTGAACAAACAATTAATATATATGGTCAGACTGATGGAATTGTTGATGGAAATCAAACAACTACCATTTCATTTATTCAAAACGAATCTGTCCTTGAAACAAGAGAAGTAATAAATGTAAATGCTGATCAATCAATATTAAGTATTGAAGCTACTAATCAAGCCAGCGAAGGTGGTAACGATGGTTTATTTACCATTATTTCTTCGGCTGTTAGCCTTTCCGATACGGAAATTACAATTGATATTACTGGAACTGCTACTAATGGGAATGATTTCAATACTATTCCTACAACTATTACTTTACCAGCTAATGCCAACTCAGTAACTATTCCGGTGAATGTTATTGACGACAATATTATTGAAGAGGACGAAACTGTAATCGTTACACTAAAAAGTACAAATAATTCTGATGTTACAATTGGTTCTCCTATTAACGCAACTGTGACCATTGCCGATAATGATGCAAATGCAACTATTTCAATAGAAGCTACTAATCAAGCCAGCGAAGGTGGTAACGATGGTTTGTTTACCATTACTTCTTCGGCAATTAGCCTTTCCGATACAGAAATTACAATTGATATTACTGGAACTGCTACTAATGGGAATGATTTCAATACTATTCCTACAACTATTACTTTACCAGCTAATGCCAACTCAGTAACTATTCCGGTGAATGTTATTGACGACAATATTATTGAAGAGGACGAAAATGTTATCGTTACACTAAAAAGTACAAATAATTCTGATGTTACAATTGATTCTCCTTCTAACGCAACTGTGACCATTGCCGATAATGATGCAAATGCAACTATTTCATTAGAAGCTACTAATCAAGCCAGCGAAGGTGGTAACGATGGTTTGTTTACCATTACTTCTTCGGCTGTTAGCCTTTCCGATACGGAAATTACAATTGATATTACTGGAACTGCTACTAATGGAACTGATTTCAATACTATTCCGACAACTATTACTTTACCAGCTAATGCCAACTCAGTAACTATTCCGGTGAATGTAATTGACGACAATATTATTGAAGAGGACGAAAATGTTATCGTTACACTAAAAAGTACAAATAATTCTGACGTTACAGTTGATTCTCCTACTAACGCAACTGTAACCATTTCCGATAATGATGCAAATGCAACTATTTCAATAGAAGCTACTAATCAAGCCAGCGAAGGTGGTAACGATGGTTTGTTTACCATTACTTCTTCGGCAATTAGCCTTTCCGATACGGAAATTACAATTGATATTACTGGAGCTGCTACTAATGGAACTGATTTCAATACAATTCCTACAACTATTACTTTACCAGCTAATGCCAACTCAGTAACTATTCCGGTGAATGTAATTGACGACAATATTATTGAAGAGGACGAAAATGTTATCGTTACACTAAAAAGTACAAATAATTCTGACGTTACAGTTGATTCTCCTACTAACGCAACTGTAACCATTTCCGATAATGATGCAAATGCAACTATTTCAATAGAAGCTACTAATCAAGCCAGCGAAGGTGGTAACGATGGTTTATTTACCATTACTTCTTCGGCTGTTAGCCTCACCGATACAGAAATTACAATTGATATTACTGGAACTGCTACTAATGGGACTGATTTCAATACTATTCCGACAACTATTACTTTACCAGCTTCTGCCAACTCAGTAACTATTCCGGTGGATGTAATTGACGACAATATTATTGAAGAGGACGAAAATGTTATCGTTACACTAAAAAGTACAAATAATTCTGATGTTACAATTGATTCTCCTTCTAACGCAACTGTGACCATTGCCGATAATGATGCAAATGCAACTATTTCAATAGAAGCTACTACTCAAGCCAGCGAAGGTGGTAACGATGGTTTATTTACCATTAATTCTTCGGCAATTAGCCTTTCCGATACGGAAATTGCAATTGATATTACTGGAACTGCTACTAATGGAACTGATTTCAATACGATTCCTACAACGATAACTTTACCAGCTAATGCTAACTCGGTTACGATTCCGGTGGATATAATTGACGACAATATTATTGAAGAGGACGAAACTGTAATCATTACACTAAAAAGTACAAATAATTCTGATGTGATTGTTAGTTCTCAAAATCAAGCTACAGTAACAATTAACGATAATGATGCAAATGCAACTATTTCAATAGAAGCTACTAATCAAGCCAGCGAAGGTGGTAACGATGGTTTGTTTACCATTACTTCTTCGGCAATTAGCCTTTCCGATACGGAAATTACAATTGATATTACTGGAGCTGCTACTTATGGAACTGATTTCAATACTATTCCGACAACTATTACTTTACCAGCTAATACCAACTCAGTAACTATTCCGGTGAATGTAATTGACGACAATATTATTGAAGAGGACGAAAATGTTATCGTTACACTAAAAAGTACAAATAATTCTGATGTTACAATTGGTTCTCCTATTAACGCAACTGTGACCATTGCCGATAATGATGCAAATGCAACTATTTCAATAGAAGCTACTACTCAAGCCAGCGAAGGTGGGAACGATGGTTTATTTACCATTAATTCTTCGGCAATTAGCCTTTCCGATACGGAAATTACAATTGATATTACTGGAACTGCTACTAATGGAACTGATTTCAATACAATTCCTACAACTATTACTTTACCAGCTTCTGCAAACTCAGTCACTATTCCGGTGGATGTAATTGACGACAATATTATTGAAGAGAACGAAACTGTTATCGTTACACTAAAAAGTACAAATAATTCTGATGTTACAATTGATTCTCCTACTAACGCAACTGTGACCATTGCCGATAATGATGCAAATGCAACTATTTCAATAGAAGCTACTAATCAAGCCAGCGAAGGTGGTAATGATGGTTTATTTACCATTACTTCTTCGGCTGTTAGCCTTTCCGATACGGAAATTACAATTGATATTACTGGAACTGCTACTAATGGAACTGATTTCAATACGATTCCTACAACAATAACTTTACCAGCTTCTGCTAACTCGGTTACGATTCCGGTGGATGTAATTGACGACAATATTATTGAAGAGGACGAAACTGTTATCGTTACACTAAAAAGTACAAATAATTCTGATGTTACAATTGATTCTCCTACTAATGCAACTGTAACCATTTCCGACAATGATGCAAATGCAACTATTTCAATAGAAGCTACTACGCAAGCAAGCGAAGGTGGTAACGATGGTTTATTTACCATTAATTCTTCGGCAATTAGTCAATCTGAAACAATTATCAATCTTCAAATATCGGGATCGGCTACTAATGGAACTGATTATAATACGATAGCTTCAGCAATTACTTTACCGGCTAATGCATCCTCGGTTACGATTCCGGTAACTGCAATTGATGACAATATTATTGAAGGTGGTGAAACTATCTCAATCAAACTTATTACTACCAATAATGAAGATGTGATTGTTAGTTCACAAAATCAAGCTACAGTAACAATTAACGATAACGATTACAGTGCCAGTCTTTCTATCGATGCAACAACTGATGCTTCCGAAAATGGTACCAATGGTGTATTTACTATCAATGCCTCGGCTGTAAGTCTTACTGATACTGAAATATCTTTTAATGTATCTGGCTCTGCTATCAATGGCCAAGATTATCAGATAATTTCTTCTCCAGTTATTCTTCCTGCATCAGCAACAAGTGTAGCTATTCCTGTAGAAGTAATTGCAGATCGTTTAGTTGAAAATAATGAAACAGTTATCATCACTTTAACAAATACCAACAATAATGATCTCACTATTGGTTTGCAAAACCAAGCAACCCTAACAATTGAGGACAACGATGTGGCAGGAGTTAATCTTTCGGCATCATCTTTAATAATAAATGAAGGATCATCTATATCATTCACTATGACACTCACGGCTCAACCTACGAGCGATGTTATTATTAATTTACTTAATGACAACACAGGCGCAGCAACAGTATTGCCTGCAGATGTTACATTCACATCCTCAAATTGGCAAAATCCAAAAACGATTACCGTTTATGGCATTGAAGATGACAACCTGATTAACGAAAAAGTAACCATAAGCGCCTCTATTGACCCAGCCAGTAATGAACATTTCATAAATTTAGCCAACGAAGAAGTAACTATTTCCATTATTGATGAGGATTTTGCCGATTTTACTGTTAGTCCAAATCCATTGGAAATTGCAGAAGGTGGCTCTGGAACTTTCTCTGTTGTTTTAAATGCACAGCCACAAAACAATGTGGTAATCAACCTCGAGAATGATAATACGAATGCTACATCATTCGCACTTGATCCGATTACATTTACTTCCGAAAACTGGGATGTAGCTCAACAAGTTTCGGTTACTGGAGTTGAAGACTTTATTGCTGAAAACAAAAGTTCATTAGTTACTCTAAGTGTCAACAATGCCGAAAGCGATGATGATTTTAACGATATCATCAAAAACATTACAATTAACGTTACCGATAACGAAACTCCTAATCTGGTTCTTTCTGCATCAGAATTATCGATAAACGAAGGATCGGATGACATTATTACTATATTATTAACATCAAAACCAACATCTTCAGTTACAATTAACTTATCAAGTAATAATGAAGATGCTGTTTCATTATCAAACACACAAATAACTTTTGATAATAGTAACTGGAATATTGCCCAAACCCTTACTATTAATACTTTGGAAGACGATAATGTAGTTGACGAATCCGTAATTATAACAGCATCTGTTGCTGCTGAAAGTGATGTGAATTATGTGAATTTAGCTCCTAAAACAATTAATGTTTCAGTTACCGATAATGATACAGCCGATTTATTGATATCTGTATCCACAATTGAGATGAGTGAAGATGAAAATAAAGATTTCACAGTAGGATTAAGTGCTCAACCAACTCAAGATGTAACTGTATTGGTTAATAATTCCAATACAAATGCAGCAACTACTTCTGCCAATACTCTGACTTTTACAAGCTCGAACTGGGATACACCACAATCTATTACAATTGATGCAAATATCGATAACGACACAAACAACGAAACTGTTAAAATTACACTTGGGATTGATAGTAATAACAGCGATCCTGATTTTACATCAATTGGGGATAAAACCGTGATGTTATATATTACAGATGATGATGTTCCTGCTTATAGCATTTCAATCAACGAAATAAACGTGACAGAAGGAAACAACGATTCATTCACGATAAGTATGGCAACAAAGCCATCCTCAACAGTTTCTTTCAACATTACATCTAATAATGAAAACAGCACAGAACTTCAACCATCATCAGTAAGCTTTACAACTGATACCTGGAATACTCCACAAAGCATTAAGGTTACTGCTTTGCAAGACAACAATTTTATATCAGAAACAGTAACTATTACCGTGAAGGTGAATTCAAGCAGCGATCTTGATTACCGTTACTTAGCTAATCAAATTATCACGGTTAATATTGCAGACAACGATACCCCTCCCGTTTTCACTTCTGAACCTATAACAGAGATAAACAAAAATGAATTGTATTCATATTCTGTTAGTACATCTGACGAAGATGGAGATATACCTGTCTTAGCAGCATCTAACCTTCCTGAATGGCTTAATTTCATAGATAATCAGGATGGCACTGGTCTACTCGAAGGAACTCCGTTAAACCAGCATGTTGCTAACAGTCCATATGAAAACATAATGATTGAAGCCAAGGATCCAATCGTATCTATTTCACAAGAATTTTCAATAACTGTTAATAACACCAATACTGCTCCTGTAGCAACCGATGATTATGCTTCGGTTTTTACCAATAATTCTATTTCAACCAATGTAGTTAACAATGATTATGATGTTGATGAAAACCTAAACATTAATTCAATTACAATCATTAATCAACCATCCAACGGAAATGTTGAAATTGAAACCGGAACCGGATACATTAATTATACACCTAATACAGATTTCACAGGTGATGATCAGTATACTTATAGTATTTGCGATGAAGAACAAGAATGTGCACAAGCAACTGTTTATATTACTATTTCAATTGACTCTAACATCCCAGAAACAGAAGAAGACGATATTACAGTTGAGGAAGATCGATCAATAACTATATATCCTCTTTCGAACGATACAGAGCCAGTCATGGGTTGGGATCTTTCTTCATTATCGATTTTAATTGATCCTCAATTTGGTTCGGCCCAATTAAATATCGATAATTCATCAATTAAATATACACCTGACGACGATTATTTTGGTAACGATACTATTGTGTATCACATATGCGATAATGCAGCAACACAAACATGTGCTTTCGATACTATTTTTATCGAAGTTTATCCAATAAATGATGCTCCAATTGCACAGGATGATTACATGACCGTAAAAGAAGGGGAAGTTGCCGAATTAGACTTAACTCTGAACGATGACGATATTGAGACACCTCATCTTTTATGGGTAAGAATTGCCGATTATACGCCAGACATTAAAGGTACAGCTGTTATTCTGGAAGATCGAAAAACATTGCGTTTTACTGCGGCATATAACTGTGGTTGCAATCAGGAAATAGTAGATTACATATTAGAAGATGGTACTGGTGCCATTTCAGGAGGCCGTGTTTTTATAAGCATAGAAAAAGCATCTGATAATATTCCAAAAGTCTTTTCACCAAACGGAGATGGAATTGACGATTTTTTTGTAGTTCCAGGAATTGGAACTGATGAATATGACACCAATGAACTATACATATTTAATCGGTGGGGTGGACAAATTTATTACATGAAAAATTACGACAACACATGGGATGGTAAATCGGTAGATAGTGCCATGGGATCAGATGAATTACCTGAAGGCACATACTTCTATGTGTTTAAACTATCCGATGGAAGAATTTATAAAGGTACAGTTTATTTAAAACGATAACCATCCTTAACTAAAGGCAAATGCAATATCAAAAACATATAAAACCAATCATCATTTTCCTCTTAATAGTTTTACCATTAAGAGAATTGAAAGCTCAGCAAGACCCATTGTACACACAGTACATGTTCAATACCTTAGCTTTTAACCCGGCTTATGCAGGCTCCAGAGGAATGGCTAGTTTTATGGCTTTATCACGTCATCAATGGGTCGGATTTGAGGGAGCACCAACAACGCAAACCATTACCGGCCACATACCTTTAAATAATGTTGGAATTGGTTTGAGTATCATTCATGACAAACTTACTCCGGTAAATCAAACAGGAGTATATTTCGATTATGCTTATCGAATCAAAACATCTGAACACAGTCATTTATCCTTTGGACTAAAAGGAGGATTTAATTATTACCAGCTAGATATAGCTCAATTACTATTAGCTTCGCCCAACGACCCCTCATTAAATGTTGGAGCTACAAACAAGTACTTACCTAATTTTGGTTTCGGATTATATTGGTATTCCAACAATTACTTTTTAGGAGCTTCTTCACCCAAATTATTAGAGAATAAATTAGTGAATGGAGAATTAGAGACAGGTCATGAAGTGCGCCACTTTTTCTTTACAGGAGGCTTCGTTTTTAATTTAGGCCAGGAAGTTAAGGTTAAACCAACAGTATTAGCCCGATTGACTGAAGCTGCTCCATTATCATTAGATGCAAACCTGAACTTTTTATTAAAGGAAAAACTTTGGATTGGTGCAATGTACCGAATCAACAATTCGTTTGGTGGAATATTACAATATCAGTTTACACCTCAATTTAAAATCGGTTATGCTTACGATATGACCGATAACGAATTTAGAAACTATAATAACGGTACTCACGAAATAATGATTTCGTATGAGTTAAATTTTACAAAAACAAAAGTACAGAACCCAAGGTATTTCTAACATGAAATTATATATAATCGTAGCACTAAGTTTTATTTCGTTAGGTGTTGTTGCACAATCAAAAAATCTGACGAAAGCCGATAATTACTTTAATGAATTTAATTATAAAAAAGCTATTAAAGAATATAAGTCGCTTCTAAAAAAAAGCAAACACGAATACTACTCAACTATTCAGATAGCAAAGTCGTACAGCAAAATTGGCAACAGCGCAAAGGCTATTGAGTATTTCGAAAAAGTAGTTGAATATCCCGAGTTTGACTATAATAACTATTTTTTATTAGCTCGCGAACTTGAGAAAGAAAAGCAATATAAAGAAGCCGAAATTTATCTTTCTAAATACTACACGATAAGTAAGAACAATAACTATATCATTGGTGATTACGAATCGTATGTTGAAACATTAAAATCAGACTCATTACGATACAACGTTACCCATCTTGGATTTAATACCGATTACGATGAATTCTCGCCAGTTGTATATAATGACCTCATTGTATTTTCATCAAACCGACCTGCAACAGGCATTAGTAAAAACAAAGATATCAGAACGGGAGATTCTTTTTTCAATTTATATTCCATTAAAGAGAATAAAATTGATTTTTCGAAAAATGTTGATTTGTTCGATAATCACTTGAATTCGAAATATAACGACGGCCCTATTTGTTTTGATACTAATACCAACACAGCCTATCTTACCCGCAACACCATCAGTCAAAACGGGAAAGTAAATGTACTAAATCTGTTTATTGCTGTAAAAAGTGGCGACGATTGGTCGAATAAGCTACAACCAATCAACCTTTTTAATGGCAATTATAATCTGGCGCACGCTTATATTGACATTAAAAATCAGCTGGTTTATTTTAGTTCAGATATACCTGGCGGCTACGGGGGAATGGATCTGTATGTTAGTCGCATAAAAGATGGTTTCTTAAGTAAGCCAACCAATTTGGGACCTGCTATCAACACCATTGGTAACGAAGTGTTTCCATTTATTGCCAACGACGGCACCTTGTTTTTTACTTCGGATGGATTACCCGGCCTTGGTGGTTATGATATCTTTTTTGCCAAACCCAAAGACAATACCTTTACAAGAGCTTTTAATATGGGATATCCAATTAATACATCTTCCGATGATTTTAGCCTTTTTCTTGACGAGACGTCCAGCGTTGGATATTTTACGTCTAATCGTCCAGGGGGTGCAGGAGGAGATGATATATACAATGTTGTAATTAAAGAGCCTTTGGATTATTGTTTGGTTAAAGGACTTGTAACCAATTCAAATACCAAAACTCCATTAGCAGAAAGCTGGATTGATATCAGCTCCAACAATGGTAAGTTTAAAGACCGCGTAACAACCGACGAAAATGGAGCTTTCTCTTTTTACATAAAAAAAGGTACTACTTATACTATTTTAAGCCGCAAAAAGTTGTTCGAAAACAAAATCAATACGATCACCCCCAATATGACCCGAGCATCTGATGAAATTGAATTAAATATTGTAATGACGGAGAAATAATACTATTTCTTTTTAGGTATCCTAAAAGCAAATGGTATGGCTAAAAATGCAAATAATCCAACGATATGATAGGTGGTTTCTAGACTAAAAACATCGCCTAACATACCCACAACCATTACCATTGTTGCACCTATCAAAAAGGTAGATGTCATAAAAACGGCGTTCACAAAATTATGATGTTCGGTTTTATACTCGTTAACAATAGCCAGAAAAACGGGGCCCGTTGCAAACAAAAACAAACCACACAATACCAAAAACACCATCTGTAAAACACCCGCTGTATATAAAAAACCAAAGAAGAGAATTGGAGCTGCTGTAGATGCAATAATCATCATGCTACGTCGTCCTATTTTATCGGATATAGTGCCGGCAAACATAGTTCCAACCACACCTGCAGCCTGTAAAATGGATAAAGAAATACCGGCCCATGTTTTTGACTCACCATGTCCGGTAATATAAACCGGCAAATAAAAAGTTAGAGCCGACTTCATAGCAGCTCTAAAAAACAGAATCAAAGCAATAGTAGAAATCAAAGGCAAAAACTTACGAAATACCTTTAAATAGTCCATACCCGAATTGGTTTGAATACTTTCAGCTATGGCAATTTTTCGTAATCTGAAATACAATAAAACCGAAGCAAGTATACCGGTAGGAATAAAATAAGTGATCCCTTTTAGTCCCCATAATTCAATAGCTCCTACAACTGCAATTGGGCCAAGCGAGCGGGCCAATTCTCCACCTACCATGTAAAAACTCATACCCATTCCTATGCGTCCACCGGATACTTTTCGCATCATAACAGGTGACGGAACGTGAAAAAACGAACTACTGATACCACTTACTAAAACCAGCAGAACCAGATATATTTTATGAGGTGCAACTGCCATCAAACTCATTGAAACAGCCGTAACAGCCGGTGCAAGTATCACAAAGTAACGCGATTTAGTTCGTTCAGCTAATATTCCAACCAAGGGATTAAATAAGGTAGGTAAACGTTGAACTACCGATAAAAAACCAGCAAACGTTAAACTTAGTCCCAAGCTCTCGCGAAGATACGGAAGCAATGGAGCCAAAAAGGCTGTGTACACATCGTGAAAGAAATGAGCAAGGCTTAATAGTAAAACCTTGCCTGTTTCAAATTTTCCTTTGTTTTGATTCACTATTTCCTATTAAGAATTTCGGTATTTATAAAATCAACCAACTGATCAGCCATATCAAAATCGTGAAATACAGTTGGATGAGCAGGATGTCCGTTATGAGGAAAAAACATCAGATGCAGTTTGTCATCTCCTTTTTTCTGTAATTTAGTAACCGATTCTTTTACATAACCAGGCCATTCACTTCCTTCGCGAGTAGCATCCATGCTACCTAACGAACAAATAATTTCAGCATTTGGATATTCTTTACGAATCGATTTAACAAAATCCATATGCGCCTTAATAATGGTTTTACCATCTGGTTTTTTATCACCAAATCGCTTAATAAATTGCTGATGTTCGGGTTTCTCCACTAACCAACTATCATTCTGGAACAAATTGATTACCACAATATCAGGCACCCACTTACTAAAATCCCAATGGCTATTTTCGTCAAAAGGATTGGTTCTATTATATATTTCCGGCATAATATAATCGTCCCAACTTACTAAAATCCCAATACCGCTTAACGAAATACTTCTATGTTCGGCATTTAATTTACGCGCTGCAATGGAAGCATACGACAAATAGTGGTTTTTATATCGGGCATTAGCATTATTGCGTCCAAAATCACTCAAATCTTCATTCCCCATTCCTGAAGTAATGGAGTTACCATAAAACTCTATTTTCAGCTTCTCATCCAAAGTCATTGGTAAAGGTTTAATTTCACCATTCACTTTAAAGCCTTTAAATGTGGTAGGTCCTTCCCATGGTTCGGTACGTTTTACCATTTTGGCAACATGTGTTCCTTCAGGTAATCCATAAATCAATGGATAATAGTTCGATCCTTTTTCGCAATCGATTAAAACAGGAAATTCTTCATGCCCATCAACAATCACCTGAAAATAGTTTTCGCCTTTTTCATCGTCCAAAGTTACTCCCAACTCAGTTCCTGTAAATTGAATGGTGACAGCTGAACCCGCCCAATAAAAAACCGGAAACTGATCTTCACTAATGCCAATACGACCTTCGTATACTTCGAAATGTGATAATGAATCGGAATAAGTTTGGCCATAGCCAACCGCATAAAATAACGACAGCAAAAAAAATGTAAGCTTACGCATAATTGGATATTAAGGTTAAAAAAAGTCCCGAACCATAAGGTTCAGGACATAATATGTTTTAGAAAGGTAAATCTTCGTCTGGTCCGGCTGGTGGAATTTCAGCCTCTGAGAAGTTAGGAGCAGGAGCATCAGGGGGCAACATGGCCTCTTCTTTTTCTATTCTCCACGCTTCTAGATTTGAGAAATAGTTTACTCGACCATCTTTTTCCCATTTACGGCCTCTGATATTAAAGTTCACTTTAATTCTATCACCTAACTGAAGTGGATCTAACAAGCTACATTTATCTTGGGTTAACTGAAACTTGATAAAATCGTTCCAATCACTGTTTCGCTCATTTACAACTTCAATTACGAATTCACGTTTTTTAAAGCTGGCACTAATATCAACGGTATCGTCTTTTACGATTAAATTACCTGAAATTTCAAAATTCATCTTCTACAACTATCTTTTTTCTATTCGTTTACTACCACCTTAAGGATTTTATCTCCCTGGCGAATATCATCAATCACATCTAAACCTTCAACCACTTTACCAAAGCAAGTGTGCTGACGATCTAAGTGCTGGGTATTTTCTCTGTTATGGCAGATGAAAAACTGTGATCCACCTGTATTACGACCAGCATGAGCCATTGATAACACACCTTTATCGTGATACTGATTATCACCGTCTAATTCACAATCGATTGAATAACCAGGTCCACCTGCTCCTGTTCCATCAGGACATCCTCCTTGGATTACAAAATCAGGAATTACTCTATGAAAATTTAAACCATCATAAAATCCTTGTTTTGCTAATTTAATAAAGTTAGCAACTGTATTTGGAGCATCGTTCTCGTAGAACTCTACTTTCATGATCCCTTTTTCGGTATGAATTTCTGCTGTTCTCATCTTATTTATTGTTTGAAACAAAAATAAGATAAATACTTGAAGACACACAATTAATTACTCATCAAACCACAACTGAATACTAGCCTAATATTTATCAATCAATTGCTTGATCTAAGAATCAGATCCAATCAAAAACTTTTAAACTATCAATGTGTAGCAATTTCGTATCGCCTGTTCGGTTCCGCACACCCCTTTGTTTCATTTTCGCACGATCTATAAAAGACATAGACATCCTAAATAACGCATTAAATTCTGCTTTCCTGCATGTTATGTTTTTTGGCACTTCAATTGATATAACCTAATCAGTTACAAACAATAAAAATTAAATGTCATGAAAACCTTAAGCACAAAACAAACAGTATCAGTAGTAAGCGTAATTATTTTCTCTATCTTTTTATTCAGCACTTCTATTTTTGCTCAACCTGTTTTTTCTGATGAAGAAAACGAAATACAAGTTGAAACATGGATGACCGATTTTGAAGTTTTTAGTGAAACTTTCAACGATGATTTATCAACAGAAACACCTTTAGAGATTCAATCGTGGATGGTAAATACCGATATGTTAATCTCAAACTCTGAAGAAAACATTACAGAAGATAACATCGCACTTGAAAACTGGATGATGGATTACAATGTTTTTAATCCATCAACTATTAACGAAGAAATTACCGAAGCTCCTATAAGTATCGAAAGCTGGATGGTTAGCACTAACGACTTATTCCCTGTTGTAAACGACGATTATACCGAACCAAACATGGCTATTGAAGAATGGATGGTAAACTACAACGAGTTTTCTGGCGAAGTTGAAGAACCAATGCTAGTAGTAGAAAATTGGATGACGAACTACAACACTTTTAAACAACAAAGTATTAATATCAACCAATTAGTTGCTGAATCAAGCGAAGAACCTATCGCCATTGAAGCTTGGATGACAAACATGAAAGCATTCAACCATGTATCATCAAATTATATCACTTCAATTGAAACCATTAACTTAGAAACCGAACCTTTGTTTATAGCACTTCAAGACATTAAATAATTGCTCTGATAGGTTTTTATTGACATCAAAAATAGCTTAAGGCTGGCTCAAACGGAGTCAGCCTTTTTTAATGATTTTTTGTAACGTACCATTTTAATTTATTACTTCGTAGAGCTGATTTATCCACAGAATTAATGCTATATAATTAACAACATTAATTTCTGATACCATTGATGAAAATTTCCAACCGATCAATATCAATGATAAAAACTAAATGAAAAAAGATGAATAAATTATTTCTGCTCTCCATTCTGTTAGTAACTTTTGCCAGTTGCTCACCTCATCCACAAACACTGCAGCAACTTCTTACTTCTGAAAACATAGCGAGTTTCGACTCCATAGAAGTTGATTCCATTCATTTCAAAAAAGCTTACCTCATAAAATTTAAACAACCTATTGATCACAACGACCTTAGCAAAGGAACCTTTACCCAAAGAGTTTGGTTATCACATCTTGATGCTAATGCACCGGTTGTAATTGTTACCGAAGGTTATTCTGCCCCTAGAAACTATACTACTGAACTGGCTGACCTTTTTAATACCAATCAAATAATTGTTGAGCACCGGTATTTTGATGATTCAAAACCTGATACCAAAGAATGGAAATACCTGAATATAGAACAGGCTGCCAAAGATCATCATGCCATCATTCAGTTTTTCAAACAGTTTTATCATGGCAAATGGATAAGTACAGGAATTAGCAAAGGCGGTCAAACATCTATCTATCATCGTTCTTATTTTCCAAATGATGTTGATATTAGTGTACCATATGTAGCTCCAATTAATTTTGGTAAAGAAGAAGATCGGCTGTTTGAATTCTTTGATAAAGTAGGAACTACAGATGACAGGAAGAAAATAAAAGATTTTCAGCTGGCAGTACTTCACCACAGAAATGAAATGATGAAAGATTTTGAGCATTTTGCTACTGAAAAAAACTACACTTATCGAATGGGATTAGACAAAGCTTTTGATATAGCTGTATTGGAATATCCTTTTTCGTTCTGGCAATGGCATGGTGATACTAACTTAATTCCGGATACCACTGCCGATATACAAACATTATTTACTCATCTTGCACAGTTCAGCGACTTTTCATACCCTTCAGATCAAATGTGGGAAGGTATTAAACCTTTCTTCTATCAGGCATATACAGAGTTAGGGTATTATGGTTATATAACGGGGAATTTAAAACCTCTACTTAAAGGTTTTGATCAGGATACAATTAGTAGTATTCTTTTTGCTCCTGATAAAGATCACCTCAAGTTTGATAATAATGCAATGCCTGCAGTTATGGAACGACTAAAAAAGTCGAATCCTAAAATATTGGCTATAGTTGGAGGAACAGATCCATGGGGATCAACCAGTATTGTTACTGATGATTTATCAAACACGGTTAAAATAGTGAAACCTCATGGCAATCATATAACCCGAATTAAAAATTTGCCGCCAGAGGAAAAAAAATTAGCCATCAACACATTAGAAAAATGGCTTGAAGAATAAAAAAGAAAAGGCTGCCCTAAGGACGGCCTTTCTTTACAATTACTACACATTAATGTTTTGGGTTAGGTAGTAATGGATGTCTTATTGTTGTTTTGATTTCATGTTTAGATAATTCATAAGATTGGTAACACTTTTATTACTATTTCCTATAAATATCATTTCGTCAATAATAAAAATCGGACGTTTTAAAAAAGTATATTCTTCAATAATATACTTTCGATAATCCTCTTCTTCTAATTGAATGTGAGCCAAACCTTTTTCGCGATATTTAATCGATTGTTTATTGAAGATTGCCTCATAACTACCTGCCTTTTCGGCCAAACAGTCAATTACCTCGACACTCAAAGGATCTGATTTAATATCAACTAAATCAACTTTTCCATATTCGTGTACGCCTTTAAGGATACGTCTACACGTATTGCAGGACTTCAAAATATAAGCCGTTCCTATCAAAATTGGTTAGTTTACTGGTTAATTGCTACTCAAAGATATAAAAGGATAAAACGCGAATAAAGTCAGAAAGTAATATAGTTTTGTTCTTTTTATTAACTGTAAGATTTCTTAGATAAACGCGAAAAAAATTATGCTTTATGATTTTTTCCCATTTTTAGGTCTATTCGAGATATTAATGTATAAAAATACATGATATTTTTTTGACATTTAATAACTTATATTCGATAGACTGCATTTACGAGTTTTCATTTTAATTTATACCTTTGACCCGTTATAAATACGTAAAACAAAAAATATGGCAAGCGTAAAAGAATTAAAGAAGGATGTTAACTTCTTAGCTACAGAATTACTTACTGAAGCATATGTGAAGCAACTACTTATTGAAGATGTGGATCAGGAAAAAATTGCCCAGGTTATGGTTGATGCCATGACATATAGAAACGATCTTATTTCAAGAGCTAATCATCCGGATGCTAAAGATAATCCAAAGATGGTTAAAGCTTATTACACAAAACTTAGAAAAGATATGATGGAAAAGTTTGTTGCTATTTCAGAAAGCATCAACGAAATCTAAATTCTTCAACTTCCGCCATTTGAGCGGAAGTTTTTTTATCTATACCTCTTTAAAATCAATTTCGAGCTGCAGTGCATCTACCATACGATCTTCTGGAAAGTTAGAAACCGTTAATCCCAACAAGCGAACAGGTCTGTTGATGGGTGCTTCCCTCAAAACCATTTGTACTAACTCATTCAGTTGTTTCTCTGTTTTGATAAGATATTCAACGGTTTTAGATCGCGTCATCTGTTCGAAATTATCAAACTTTACTTTTAAAGTGATAGTTTTGCCTGATTTACCCGACCGGGCCAAACGTTTCAGCAACCCCTTCTGTAATTCATCCATCTCATGTTTGATTTGCTGAGGATCGTGCAAATCGTTATGAAAAGTATTTTCTATCCCCACAGATTTACGTTCGCGATGTGGACGAACAGGACGATCATCCTCTCCCCTACACACGTGATAAAAATAAATTCCGGCTTTTCCGAAATGATGAATTAATCGACTGAGATCAAATTTCTGAAGATCCTTACCATTATGAATATCGAGAGCATACATCTTCTCAGCCGTTTTTTTACCCACCCCATAAAACTTCTTGATGGGCAACTGATCAATAAAATCCATCACCTCATCGGGCTTGATCACAAACAATCCATCCGGCTTGCGCTGGTCACTGGCAATCTTAGCTAGAAACTTATTCACACTCACCCCGGCCGAAGCTGTTAGATTGGTCTCTTCCTTGATTCGTTTTTTGATGTCTCGGGCAATATGTGTAGCCGATTTCATTCCTTTCTTATTCTCGGTAACATCCAGAAAGGCTTCATCAATCGATAGCGGCTCAACCAAATCGGTGTACTCGTAGAACACACTCATAATCTGTCGCGAAACCTCTTTATAAACATCAAAACGGTGACGTTGAAAAATAAGATGAGGACATCTTTTAACAGCAGTGCGCGATGGCATCGCCGAATGGATACCGTATTTACGGGCTTCGTAACTCGCGGCAGCTATCACCCCCCTTTCGCTACTTCCGCCAACTACAACCGGTTTACCTTTTAGCTCCGGAAAGTCGCGCTGCTCAACCGAAGCAAAAAAAGCATCCATATCGATATGTATTATCTTTCGAACCACGATGCAAAGGTAACAGGGATTTCCATTTGCACATAGCACTTACGCACGATGCTTTCACAAACGTCCTAACGGGGACTATTATCCAATCAGTTAATCGACTAATCTATAACATTCGTTAAACCGATTTGTATTCAATACATTATTTCGGCTGAGACTTTATTTTAACCTATCTTTGCAGCCGCAATAATAATTTGTAATGATCAGTGGTAAAATAAGAAGGTATGACTAAACAATTTGGATATAATTTGTTTGTAAATAAAGTCTATTTTCTAAAATCCTAATAGTCTAACAATCTTATACAATCAATAAAAACAAAACAACGCAGATGAAGAAATCTGTTGATTTAACACAAGGTCCTATTTTTTCTCAATTGGTTAAATTGGCTCTGCCAATTATTGGTACCTCGCTGATGCAGATGGCCTATAACTTAACCGATATGATTTGGCTCGGGCAAGTAGGTAGCGATGCTGTTGCCTCGGTGGGTGCTGCTGGTTTTTATATTTGGCTGGGCATGTCGTTATTACTGCTTACACGTGTAGGTGCCGAAGTTGGAGTTTCGCAAGCTTTAGGAAGAAAGGAACCTGAGACAGCAGCTCGTTTTGCTCGTCACTCTTTATTTTGGGCCGTTTTGCTAGCCATTGTAATAGGAGCTATTGTATTACTTTTAGCGCCTGAGTTAATCAGTACCTTCCGCTTATCGAAAGGAGTGGTTGAAAACGGTGCCATCTCTTACCTCAGAATAGTGGCACTGGGTTTTGTCTTCTCGTACACCAACCCAACCTTTCAGGGTATATACAATGGTATGGGAAACAGTAAGCTGCCTTTCTACTATCTATTGGTTGGTTTAGGCTTGAATATGGTATTGGATCCTCTCCTTATTTTTGGATTTAGCTTTATTCCATCCATGGGAGTAGATGGAGCTGCCTGGGCTACTGTTATATCGCAACTGGTAGTTTTTATTATATTCATCGTCCGTTTTGTTTGGATGAAAGAAATTATGGATCCCGATCTGCGACGATTTAAGCTAAGTAAAGATATCACCCTAAAGATATTCAAGCTGGGAACACCCGTGGCTGCCGAAAGTAGTTTATTTGCTGTGTTTGCCATGATACTGGCACGCATGATTACCAAATGGGGCGATATTCCCATTGCGGTTCAAAGTGTGGGAGCTCAGATTGAAGCTATCTCGTGGATGACCTCATCGGGATTTGCGACAGCTCTTGGAAGTTTTACCGGACAGAATTACGGAGCCAACAATTGGCATCGAATCAGGCAAGGATATTTTACCACATTGGGCATAGGAGTATTCTTAGGTACCATTGTTACCATCTGCTTTATTGTTTTTGGCGAACAAATATTCTCGTTGTTTTTACACGAGTCCGAACCATTAGCTATGGGTACCACCTACCTGAGAATTCTGGCAGTATCGCAGGTTTTTATGATTCTTGAAATTGTTACGCGAGGTGCTTTTAACGGTATTGGCCGCACCATTCCACCGTCTATCGTGGGTATTACATTTACCGGAGCTCGTGTTCCGGCAGCCATGATTTTATCGGCCGAGAGTGTATTGGGTATGTTTGGTATCTGGTGGGCCATCAGTCTTTCGAGTGTTGTAAAGGGTACGGTTTTATCAATATGGTATATCTTTGTAATGAGTCATCATGGAAAAACAACTTCACCGAAAGTGAAAGCCATTTTTGCTTTTTTACCAACCCGTATCCGTCAAAGCATTTGGGTTAGAAACAACAGGAATAATGATCAGGAATAGTAATAGAGAAATCAAATTAATAGAATCGGCCGATGGTTCGCACACTTTATATGTGCCCGAATTGGAAGAACATTACCATTCGGTAAACGGAGCTATCAACGAATCGATGCACGTATTTATTGAACCTAACTTAAAGTATTGTACTTTACCACGCGTATCGGTGCTGGAAATTGGTTTTGGCACCGGTTTGAATGCTTTATTAACGGCTATTCATCAAGGAGAAAAAGACGTATTTTATCATTCGCTGGAGAAATATCCCATTAAAGAATCGTTAGCCAAACAATTAAACTATTGCCATAATGCTGAAGAAAAGCAGCTGTTTGAAAAGATGCATCAGGCAGAATGGCAAACAGAAAGTGTCATCAACCAACATTTCACTTTATTAAAGGATGAAACGGATTTACTTACCGTAGACTTCAGCCGTAAATATGATTTGGTTTATTTCGATGCTTTTGCTCCTGAGAAACAACCGGAGATGTGGGCACCTGAATTATTTCAGAAGATATATGATGCCATGAATGAGGGCGGTATCCTTACAACCTATTGTGCCAAAGGAGTAGTACGAAGAACCATGCAGGCATGTGGTTTTACTGTTGAACGTTTGCCCGGCCCCAAAGGAAAACGTGAGATGTTAAGGGCGATGAAATAGTATTTAGTTGATTAGTTTCGTAGGCAGTAGTCAGTAGTTTATTTACTGCTTGATTGAAATAATCTATTGAATTATCTAAAATCATCGGTCTACACAGTCGTCCCTACCGGGACTCTTATACATTTCGTTTAAAACACACAGCACTTTCGTACTATTCAGTTACAAATATCCCTACCGGGACTTGTAATACCTTGCAATAATAAAATTGATTGCAATTGCAGAACTATTCAATTTTTCACGAGGAGTGATGAAGTTCAATACAGGAAAGTAATAAATATAGCTTAGTGAGCCATATTATTAGGTTGACGAACCGCCTAAATAGTAAGACGAGCCGCTTCTTCACCCAGGCGAGCTTAGTTCGCCTGGGTGAAGAAGCGGCTCGCTTAATAATATTAATGCCTCGCCCTATTAAAATACTAGCTCGCCAATATAAATAAATACATTTCTATAATTAATAATTGGTATGCCATTAATTACAAAGTGGAATTATTGGACTTTTTCTTGCGTTTTTGCTTCCAAAACGGACTTATATAACCCACATAGCGACTTTGAGTGTTTCGGAATACATATCTTCCTGCTTCTCGTATTTCAGTTACCAATTGATAAAGGTGCCAAAACGAACGATTTCTTAATAACTTAAAGTCATTATTTGAATTCTCTTCTACTTTAACAATAGCCCACAACTCTGTCAGCATATCAGAAGTCTCTTCCAGCTTATCAATCAATGCTAAATCAAAATTGATGGATATTAGAAGTGATGTATTGTTTTTCGCAAGAAAAGCAAGATCATTCAATGCTTGAATCAGAAAGGCATACCCGTTTCCCTTTGAAGTAACCGGAAGGCGATTGATTAACTCCGGATGATTTCGAAAGGCAAAACGCATGGATATTACAACTTCTTTACGCAACTGCATTGCTTTTGGAAGTTCTACCCTCCACTTTAACCTTGATTCTTTAATTGTCTGAACCTGCTTTGTCCAAAGTGCCTGAATTTTTCTACAGTTCTCAATGCGCGGAAGTAAATCATTTATCTTCTCTTTCGTTAATCCTACTGATTGAAGTTGCTCCAGATCATCGAGGCACCATTCATACAGATTACTGGCCTCCTGAACCAACACTGCAATAGGCTGAGTAGGTTTACTTGATTTTTTATTGGTAATTGATGATATGTCAATGGATTTTGTGAGTTCTTTGGGATATTTCATAGTAACCGTAGATTTTAGCTCTTTATTAAAAAGTAAATATCACCTTTAAACTACACATTATTTAACAAAACACTAAGTATAACTAAATAAAAAAGGCTGTCCGAATGCTAAAAAAGGGACAGCCTCTATATCAATATTGTAAAATAATTTACTTCTTTTCTTTCTCAACCTCAACAAGGTCGATATCGAAGATAAGAGTTGCATTTGGCCCAATGTGTTGACCCGATCCTCTTTCGCCGTATGCCAGATCAGAAGGAATATACAAGCGCCATTTCGAACCTTCGGGCATCATTTGCAATGCTTCGGTCCATCCTTTAATAACACCTGTTACCCTAAACTGGGCTGTATCGCCGCGCTCAACAGAACTATCGAATACTGTTCCGTCAAGTAAAGTACCGTGATAAGTACATCTAACCTTATCAGATCTTTCAGCAATGGGTCCGTTACCTTCGCGAATAACTTCGTACTGCAAACCTGTCTCGGTTTCGGTAACTTCAGCACGTTGCTTGTTTTCTTCTAAAAACTTCTTCCCTGCATCGAGGTTTTTAGCAGCTTCGACTTTTTTAGCTTCTGCCTTTTTTTCTTTTACAGCATCAAATGCTTTACGCAGAATCATATCAGCATTCATATCATTAAAATACGATTTACCATAGGCCAACTGATTAAGAAAACCTTTAAAGAAAGCATCTTCGTTAAGATCTTCGAATTGATTAACCTGGTACTCTTTAAAATTCTTGGTAAGCTGACGTTTCGAAATTGCTTTGGCCATATCAACATAAGCCAACGAATCCATTTCAAAAGGAAGTCGTTCCCATTCCTTCTTCATGTTATTGGCCATTACAAAGCCTAAAGCATAACTCACACTATCGGTTTGATTTTTAAAATCCATTTTACCCGAACGAGGCACTTTTGAACATGATGAAAGCACCACCACTACTGCAAGTGCTGCAACAAGTAGATTTGATAATTTCATACTTTAACTTTTTACTGATTAAAAGCCGAAGAACAGTGTGTCTTCGGCCTAAATATTTATTTTCAATTATTTAATAGCTAACAGCTCAACTTCGAAAATAAGAGTTGTGTGAGGAGCAATTGCTTGTCCGGCGCCACGCTCGCCATAAGCTAATTCAGAAGGAACAGCTAAACGCCATTTACTACCAACAGGCATTAATTGCAATGCTTCAACCCATCCCTGAATAACACCGCTAACAGGGAATGTAGCAGGCTCGCCACGTTGTACTGAACTATCAAAAACAGTTCCGTCAATTAAAGTACCGTGGTAGTGGCATTCAACCTGATCAGCAGCTGATGGTTTAGCTCCAGTACCTTCGTTGATTACTTCGTATTGCAATCCGCTCTCTAAAGTTACTACTCCTTCTTTTTTAGCATTCTCAGCTAAAAATGCTTTACCGGCTTCGATGGTAGCAGCACTTTGTTTTTGTTGTAACTCACCAAAGAATTTTTGCAATATATCATTTGCTTCAGCAGGTGTCATTTCAGCATCTTTACCTTCGAAAGCTGCTTCTAATCCTTTTGCCAATTGTGCGTAATCTAAACTTTCAATCCCTGATGATTTAAAATTATTTGCAAGGCTTACACCTAATGCATAACTTACTTTTTCCATGAAAAATATCTTATCGATTTATAAACAAGCCACGAAATTACATTTTTAGGTGTACAATCAAAACCATATGATAATGTTATTGAGTTTTAAATGGTAAAGTCGTCCTTACAGCACTCAGATGCATTTCGATTATAACATAGCATCTTTTGTATGATGCGAATACAAAAGTTACTCCGGGGCAGTCAAACTATATAAATGTATCTTTCTTATCAATAATAAATCTGTCATGTAATTATAGAAAGATCAATACGCTGGCAATATGACTCCTTCCCAAAGCAATTTTATGCAACCAACTACTGAAACTACCCTGCGAGCGCGTGTAAATGTTTGCAAACAATTAATATGTTATCTACATTAAGCCATTTGAAATGGCTTTTGAAATTCGTTTCCGGAATGAAAAATATGGAAATTATTGAGCCGTAGTTTCATACATTGTGATTCGTATAGGGTCACTATTCTGTGATAACTGTAAAATGAACAGCGAAGATTGACAGAAGATTTATGACACAACCCAATACCTAAAAACAGAAGACAAATCACATGAAAGGAATAATTACAACAGCTATAATAATCTTTTTCAGCATTCTACAATTACAAGCCCAATCTGATTTAAGAAATGGATATATAATAACAAATAACAATGATACCATTTATGGTATGATCGACTATAGTTGGAATAGAACAAATGATAAAAAATGCACTTTTAAAAAAGAAAGCAATTCAGAAACGCAAGTCTTTATTCCCAATGACATTAAATCTTTTCGATTTATCGAAAGCAAATACTATGATTCAAAAAACATAGAAATAGATGGAGTTACAAACTCCGTTTTTCTGGAGCTTTTAATTAGTGGAAAGGTAAATCTATATTATCACAAAGGACTTGGTAAATATTATTTAGAAAAGAATGAACAGCTATACGAACTTAAAAATTCAACCGAAGTTGTTAGCAAAAATGGGTACATGTATGAAACGGAAAAAAGAGAATTTGTCGGTGTAATGACATATCTTCTTCAAGATGCCAATATTCAGAATTATATTGATAAAGCTGTATTAGATCATAAATCTTTAATCAAAATTGCAAAAGAATATAACAAACAAATGTGCTCAGATGAAGAATGTATCATTTACGAAAAAAAGGTTGCTAAAGTTAAGAAAACATACGGAGTTGTTGTAGGACTAAATGGTTTGTCAGTTGTGCAGTCGGGAACATTTTCTGATGAAATGTATTATCTAAACAACAGTCAGTTTGAATTCAGAATATATCCTTCTGTCGGCATGTACTATAAAGCAAATATGTCGGGTGAAAATGAAAGGTTATACCTGCAGTTTGAAGGAACCTATTCTTATATTGATTTAAAAACATCTAACTCATATTCAGAGCCCTTATACAGTATGACATTTTTAAATGACATAAATTGGACTCAAAACACTTTTAATGGCTTAATTTTATTAAAGTATGAATCACCCACAGGTAAAATTAGGCCTACCTTTCAGGTTGGTGGGTTTGCAAAATATTCGTTTATAACAAATTACACCAGAAACCTTGTTGTAGTAAACTCAATCGGGAACATAATTGAAACGACTCAGACCAGTGATAGTCCTTTTTCAAAAATTGATTATGGAATTAATTGTGGTCTAGGATTTACAAGTCAATATCGACACGATAAAGAATTATTTTTTGATATGAGATATCAAAGAGGATTTGGCCTTTTTCAGAACTTTAATACAAATACTTTTTTATTTAATATTGGCTTTCAAATAGGTAAATAACAACCACAAAGCTCTCTTGAATAAATCCTATCCTGATTGTTATTATGGGCCCCTATTTGCTAAACATAAGTTGACATAACATTAACAAAATTAGCGTTAGAGATGAGTAAAAAGAATAGTGTATTTATAGCAACAAGTATTGATGGGTATATAGCTGATAGAAATGGCGGACTAGATTGGTTACATTCTATTCCAAATCCTGAGAATGAGGATATGGGCTATATAGAGTTTATCAATAGGATTGATGCAATTGTTATGGGCCGAAAAACATTTGAAACGGTTATAAGCTTTACTATTCCCTGGCCATATAACAAACCGGTTTTCGTATTAAGTAATAAACTTAACAAAATACCGGCATCGCACAAAAACAAAGCTTATTTGATCAAAGGCTCATTAACCGACATTCTGGAGCAAATTCATGAAAAAGGTTACGAACGATTGTACATTGATGGAGGAACAACTATCAATAATTTTTTAAAAGCTGACCTGATAGACGAAATGATATTTACCACCATTCCTGTGTTATTAGGAGGTGGGTCGTCCTTATTTGGAGATCTACCAAACCAGTTAAATTTCGAATTAACCGGAACAAAAATTTATCTGAATCAAATAACACAAAATCATTATAAACGAAAAAAAGAAAACTAAATCAACAAAGAATGGAAAGACCAAAAGTAGGAATCGGAGTAATAATTGAGAACATAAACAAAAAGATATTGATAGGAAAACGAAAAGGAAGTCATGCTCCATTTTACTCTATTCCCGGTGGACATCTTGAATTAGGTGAATCCTTTGAAGAAGCAGCCATTAAAGAAATTTATGAAGAAACCGGATTAATAATAGATACTCCTAAAGTAATTGCTGTTACAAATAACCTGAGAACCTATACAAATGAAAAGGTACATTACATTTCAGTTGTTTTGCATACCAATCAATTTCAAGGGGAGCCTGTAGTGAAAGAAAAAGACAAATGCGAAACATGGAACTGGGTTGACCCAAAACAACTTCCAACACCCCATTTTGATGCAAGTGAATTTGCCGTAGAATGCTTTTTAAAAAACTGTTTTTATATTCCCAACCAACAATAATTATATAGTTTCAGATAAACGTCAGAATACCAAATATCACTTACAACTTGGCTCATATTGACATTACCCTCCTTTTCATCAAAAAACAATTTTCATTGATGTAATCCAATACTTAATAATCGTTTTAAACAAAGATATAAGCTATATTTACAGGTCAACTCACAACCTTTACCTATGATTTTTCAACACCAAAAGAAAAAGATAGAAAAGCTTAAAAATTCATTTGGTAACCTCAAAAACGAAGAATTCAATTTTGATCTTATCAAATTATATTTCAAGAATAAAAAGAGTAATTCAACAAATAAAACTCTCTCGGATCGTACTTGTAACGATCTGGATTTTGATGAGCTCTTTATGTTTACAGACCGAACCTCATCGAAGCCCGGTCAGCAATTTTTGTATAATCAATTAAGAAATATTCCAAAAGCACATCGTTTTGAGCAGGATGAAAAAATCATTACTCAGCTAATTCAAGAACATTCCATCTTTCACATCCAGCATTTGCTTAGCAAATTAAATAATGATGATGCTTATTACATTGCTTCGTTGTTTCAGGAAAAGCAGCCTGAAGCACCCACTTGGTTTAAACTGGCTCGCTTCTCTCCTATTATAGTCATTGCCAGCCTGATTTTGTTTCCGTACATACCGCAATTTCTGTTTATTCTGATGGGATTGATTGTTTTCAACCTGATTGTTCATTACTGGAATAAAAAAAATCTGATTCATTACACTGCCTCTATTCCTCAGTTAATAAAACTGAAAGATTGTGCCAAGCAGCTGTTTAAATATCATCCCCTACAATCAATAAATAAAGATCTATTACAATCAACCAAGGTAATTGACAGCATTAAAAACAAGATGTTGCTTTTTCAGCTCGAAGCAAAAGTGCAAGGCGAATTTCAAGCCTTGTTCTGGTTTATCATCGAATTGATTAAAATTCTGTTTTTATTAGAGCCCATCATCCTTTTTAGTGTATCAAAACAGCTTAAATCAAAGGGTTCAGAAATTGAGAAAATTTTCGACTTTGTTGGTAAAACCGATGCATTGCTTTCTGTAGTTTCTTTGCGCCATGGACTATACTCATATTGCTTACCCAATATTTCAGCACAAGCCGAGATAGAGATAACTGAAATGTATCATCCTCTGATCCCCGACTGCACACCTAATAACTTGTCAACTCATAATCGTTCAATATTACTAACTGGTTCCAACATGTCGGGCAAAACTACTTTTATTCGCAGCATTGGTATTAATGTATTAACAGGATTGACTATCAACACCTGTTTTGCCAGAGAAGCACGATTTACTAGTTTCTCCATTGAATCAGCCATTCGAATCAGCGACGATTTACTCAATAGCAAAAGTTATTATTTAGAGGAAGTACAAACCATTCATTCAATGATTGAAAAAAGTACTAAAGGGAATAACTTATTTCTGTTGGATGAGATTTTTAAAGGGACTAATACGGTTGAGCGCATCTCGTCGGGAAAAGCGGTGCTTTCATATCTGGCAAAGAATAACAACCTGGTGTTTGTATCAACGCATGATATCGAATTAGCCGAACTACTTAAAGACGAATATGAATTGTATCATTTTTGCGAATCGGTTGATAACAATTCCATCGATTTTGATTATCAGCTTAAACATGGTCCGTTGAAAAAAAGAAATGCAATCAGGATATTGGAGATGAACGATTATCCAAAATCGATTATTGAAGAGGCCATTGCTATTTCGAAGGAAGCGGATATCAAGCAATTGAAGATGATGAGCGAATTATAATCATTGTACAATCGTCCTTACAGGACTCAAATAAAACAACAGATTACATAGCACTTTCGTACTATGCTTTTACAAATGTCCCTACGGGACTACAAGAAAGGTTCCTATAAATCGACATTATTTCTACGGCTGACTGACTACTGCTAAAAACTATCCAGCTATTTTCAATGACTATACATTTCGGCTGAAACAGTAGTAAACTCATCATCTCCCCAAAGTCGAAATTGAACTTTGTGGCCATTCCACGCCTGAGGCCAACCGCCAATTATATTATTAAGATAAACCAATTTTACAGGATGTTTCCCTTTTCGTAAGGCAATGGTTGAATTGTGTCGCGAGAAACGTTTTACCTCACCATTGTTATCAATCAACAGTTGATTGGCAATATAAAATTGATCAAGATTGGTTGAAAACTCATAAATACCATCCTCTGGCACATTAAGATAACCAGTAAACACAGATGCCGATTCATTTGCATGTGCATCACCTCTTATTTCTTTTACTGGTTTCATTGAGTTAATTCGTTGAGTCCAATCACTGACTTTTTCCAGTTCTTCAGTTCTAATAAAATGACCAACAATATATTTCTCCATCAAACCTGAATCTATACTTTCAGGTTTAACAGCCTCGATATAACCCGCCTTGATTAAACGTATAGTTCTAACCGGGCTCATTTTACCGGTATTCATCATTGTTGCAATTTTAATGGTTTTGCTGGCAGCAAAAATCAAAGGCTTCTGATAAAGGTTCGAAAAATCAGTTGGCGTTGTTCCATCCGTAGTGTAAACCATATCTAAATTGCGGGTATTAGAGAATTTCAATTTGATATTATCTACAAATACCATTTTATCAACAGGTCCTTCGGGCAACGGAATATGATAATTGATATGGTGTAAATCCATCCGTCGATGCAGATTATCCAAACGATAAATAAAGCTATCGTAATTGCGCTTTTCTTTACTTGTCCAGTTAACTTCGGCCAAAGCCAAAATACGGGGATATACTCGGTATTCAACCAACTCGGGTGTATACATATATTCTGTCCAAACATTGCCTTGTGCACCTAATATATGATATACTTTATCTTCAGCAATATCTGTTGGAACAGGTTCGTACTCATATACGTCTTCCAAAGTGGTATAACCACCTATTGCAACCGGTTCCACACGATGGTCGCCCTGATAATGATCGAGATAACACCAATTACCGGGCGTCATTACCACATCATGTCCCTGCTTGGCAGCTTCGATCCCTCCTTCTTCACCTCTCCATGACATCACCGCCGCTGATTCAGCCAATCCTCCTTCCAGAATCTCATCCCAACCAATCATCGTTTTACCATGATTAACAAGTATCTTTTCTATGCGTTTCACAAAGTAACTTTGCAACTCATGCTCATTTTTTAATCCTTCCTCTTTTATTCTTTTCTGACATAAAGGACATTCTTTCCATCGGTCTTTCGGACATTCATCACCTCCAATATGGAAATAAGGCGAAGGGAACAATTCTACCACCTCATCAATAATATTTTCGAGAAAAGTAAAGGTCTCCTCTTTTCCTGCACAGTAAACATTGGACTCAACACCCCATGTATTGCGAATTTGAAACGGACCACCCGTACACGAATACTCGGGATAAGCCGCTAAAGCCGCCAGTGCATGACCCGGTAATTCAATCTCAGGAACCACAGTAATGTGACGAGCATCAGCATATGCCACCACCTCTTTTATTTCATCCTGAGTATAAAAACCTTCGTATTCAAAACCTTCTCCTTCTATTCTTTTGGAGCCTATTTGGGTAAGTTTGGGATATTGCTTGATTTCAATTCGCCAAGCCTGATCTTCTGTCAAATGCCAATGAAACGTATTCAGCTTTACCATCGCCATCATATCCAGATGCTTTTTAATGTTCTCAACCGGCACAAAATGACGACACACATCCATATGCATACCACGCCACTTAAAACGGGGCGCATCTTTAATCTTCACACAGGGGATTTGCCACTTCATATGCTGAACAAACTCATCGCTCTCAACCTCGAACGGCAATAATTGCAAAAGGGATTGCAAGCCATAAAACACACCAGCTGTTGTTTTACCAGTTATTTTCACACTATCCTCCATTGCGTCAATCTGGTATCCCTCATCATCCAGATTAACTGAAGAATCTAAAACAAAAGAGATGTAATTCTTACCTGGTATTGTATCCAATATTGTCAATCTAAAATAAGAAGTACTATTAATTTTATCAGATAATATTTGCGCTATAGAAGTAAGACTAGAATCGTTTACAGTAAGTACTGTTTGTTCGGTTATTTCAAACTGACCGGTCAACTGTTCTATATGCTGAGGTAAAGGAATAATCATCAATTCTGACTTCTCATCCTCGGAGCAAGACATTAATAAACTGATTATGAATAAAAGCAGACAAAATTTATTAAGCATTAAGAGCTAATTTTAGGTTTTCGTGTGTTCTCAATCCAAAAGTAGTAAAAGGTAATTAATAACCATCTTGCATCTTTATGCCAAATAACTAAAACTGTTATAAATTGTCGTATCTTCGCAGCAAATTTTCAAGTTGAACATCATGTCACATAAAGCAGGCTTTGTAAATATTGTTGGAAACCCAAATGTTGGAAAATCTACATTGTCGAATGAATTGGTTGGAGAACGCTTATCGATTATCACATCAAAAGCGCAAACTACCCGTCATCGTATATTCGGAATTGTAAATCAACCCGAATACCAGATTGTATTTTCCGATACTCCGGGTGTATTAAAACCCAATTATAAATTACAGGAGTCGATGTTACGTTTTTCGAAATCAGCCTTGGCCGATGCCGACATTATTTTATACGTAACCGATACTTTTGAAAAGCCTGATAAAAACGATGATTTTTTAGGTGCAGTTCAAAAAACTGATATTCCCGTTTTGTTGGTCATCAACAAAATTGATTTGGTTGATCAGAATAAGTTGGATGAAATTGTTGATTTTTGGAAAGAGCAGCTACCAAATGCTGAAATCTTACCTATGTCGGCACTTCATAAGTTCAATGTTCAAAATCTAAAAGATCGCATTATTGAACTTCTTCCCGACTCACCTCCTTTCTTTGATAAAGAAGCATTGACGGATAAGCCGGAGAAGTTTTTTGTGACTGAGATTATTCGCGAAAAGATTTTACTACAATACAAAAAAGAAATTCCATACTCGGTAGAAGTGGAAGTGGAAGAATACAACGAAGGTCCTGAAAGAGTGGATATTCGTGCTGTCATTCACGTAGCACGCGACTCTCAAAAAGGAATCATAATTGGTCATAAAGGAGTAAAGCTAAAATGGGTGGGTATTGAAGCCCGAAAAGACATTGAAGCATTCCTAAAGAAAAAAGTAATGTTAACCACTTATGTGAAGGTTTCGAAAGACTGGAGAAACAAAGACAACTTCTTAAGAGGACACGGATACGATCTTAAATAATTTAAATACTTAAGCTTTCTTAATTTTATTGGTGTGTGGGCTGATTTTCACTACTTTTGCAGCCCCAAATTGAATAAAATAAAAATATCATGGGAAATTTAGTTGCAATTGTTGGTAGACCAAACGTAGGTAAATCAACGCTATTCAATAGATTAACAGGTACACGTCAGGCTATCGTCAACGAAGAAGCAGGTGTTACCCGCGACCGTTTATATGGCAAGGCCTTTTGGAACGGTGTTGAGTTTTCGGTGGTAGACACCGGAGGTTATGCTACCAATTCAGATGATATTTTTGAAGAGGAGATTCGCAAACAGGTATTGATTGCCATAGAAGAAGCCGATGTAATCGTTTTTGTGGTGGATGTAATTACAGGTGTAACCGACTACGACGAAGGTGTTGCCGAGTTATTACGTCGCACTAAAAAACCGGTATTGGTTTTAGTTAATAAAGTGGATAACAACGATCGTATTCCTGAAGCCAGTTATTTTTATTCAATGGGACTGGATGAACTTTTCCCTATTTCGTCGATTAACGGAGCCGGAACCGGTGAGTTTTTGGATCGTTTGGTTGAAGTTTTTCCTAAGGAAAACACCGAAGAAGAAGAAATAGAACTTCCTCGTTTTACTATTGTTGGTAGGCCTAATGCAGGTAAGTCATCAATACTAAATGCGTTTATTGGTGAGGAACGAAATATAGTAACACCTATTTCGGGTACAACACGCGATTCAATCTATACTCGTTATAATAAATTTGGCCACGATTTTTACCTGGTTGATACAGCCGGTGTGCGTAAGAAAAATCGTGTTCACGAAGATTTGGAATTTTACTCAGTTATGCGTGCTATCAGAGCCATTGAAAACTCAGATGTTTGTATGCTAATGATTGATGCTACCCGAGGTTTTGAAGGGCAAGATCAGAAAATATTCCAGTTGATTCAGCGTAACCGGAAAGGGATTGTTGTTTTGGTTAACAAATGGGATTTAGTTGAAAAAGATACACATACTACTAAAAAATTCGAAGAAGAAATCAGAAGTGCAATGGCACCCTTTACTGATTTTCCAATTGTTTTTACATCGGCTTTAACCAAACAACGTATTCATAAAGCAATTGAAAAATCAATTGAAGTATACAATAATCGTAATTTTAAAATACCTACATCTCAATTAAACGAGATATTACTGGCCGAGATTGATAAGAATCCTCCACCATCAATAAAAGGTAAATTTATTAAAATTAAATATATTACTCAGTTGCCAACACAATCGCCAGCATTTGCTTTCTTTTGCAACTTACCTCAGTATGTAAAAGATCCTTACAAGCGATTTCTTGAAAACAAAATCAGAAGTTACTGGAACTTTAACGGCTTACAAGTGCAAATTTTTATGCGTAAGAAATAAGGTTCAGGTGTCTTACTAATGAAAATAGACGATCGAAAGCAAATATTGCCGTAAAAGAAATGCATATATTTGCTTTTGCATCAACTTAACCGTTTTGTTTTGAAGCCCATTATCACACTTTGTAATATGCAACGTATTCAGCTCCGATACCAATTCTTACTATTGTTTGTTCTTTTTACGATTACTTCTTTTAGTCAACAAAGACTTGAAGGACGTCCTCAATCTGGTAGAGAGGAAGGACCTGGACAGGAACAACAACAAAAGGGTACGTCCATTAAACCAGATGTTAGAGCCTGGCACTTAAAAGATGGTTTTACATTTGCAGATACTACTGCTGTTGATACAATGACAACAGGCTTTCAGATATACAATCCAATATATAAAAAGAGTATTGCTAATGCCTATCTGGGTAATATCAATACGGCTTATCAATCAATGATTTTTGAAGACCGTGAAGCTAAATACGGAAATCTGTTTTTCAATTCCTACCTTGCTTATTTACCAGATGTTAAGGATTTATACTTTTACAACACCAAAACCCCATACGTAAATATTACATATAATTTTGGAGGACCTAAACGTCGGTCGGAAGAGGCAATAAAGGTGCTTTACACCCAAAACGTAAACAAGAAATTTAATGTAGGTGCCAGCTATTCCTTATCTTCATCATTAGGGCAATATTCCTCTCAAAAATCAGATGTAGATAATGCTAAATTTTTCACATCATACGATGGTGATAAATATAGTTTTCAGGCTGCTTTTCTATATTCGAAATTAAAGAACCTTGAAAATGGGGGAATCGACAGAGATGCTCAATCACAAGACTTTAATAAATTAGATCCAGATGGTGTTGTGGTACGCTTTACAACAGCCGAAAAAGTTCTTACTAATCGTAAACTATTCTTTAATCAATCTTTGGATATTGGGAATATTACTTTAACAGACAAAGACTCGATTCAAACAATCTTACCTGTTGGAACAGCTTTCCATACTTTTGAATTTGAGCAAGATCAAATGCAATACAACATTTCTAATTTACCCTCTTACTATACTTCATCAGTTGCTAATCCTTTTTATCCTAATATCAATAGCGATACTCTTCAAACTGCCGATAGTGTTCGTATCAATACGTTACGTAACACTTTCCAAATTCGCTTTAACGAAGAAGCCAACTCGCTTTTTAAATTTGGATTACGAGCATATATCACTAACGAAGTTTCGTTCTACAGGTCACCAAAACAACCTGTAAAATACACCGAAAGTAATGGGGATTATATCCCTCATTACATAAATAATGATACAACTCTTGTTAATACTGCTTTAGGCGGCCAAATATTTAAAAATTTAGGAGAGAATTTCTGGTGGAATGCAGGTATCAAACTTTATTTCCAAGGATACAGAGCCGGTGATTCTGAAATAACAGGAGATTTAAACTCAAGCTTCCGGATTTTAAATGATACCGCTGGCTTTTTTGCAAACGGAGGAATTTACCTAACTCAACCTGAGTTATTCGAATCTCAATATTATTCAAACCACCTGGCATGGAACAATAATTTTGGTCAGAAAAGGACAATTCGATTTAAAGGCGGCATTAGAATCCCTACTAAACAGCTTGAATTAAGTGCTGGCGGATCACTCATGAACAACTACGTATACTGGAACTCTGATGGAACACCGAGTCAGAGCAGCGGTGTTATTCAAGTATTTCATGGTAATTTAAAAAAGATGTTTAAACTGGCTAATATCAGAATTAATAACGATTTAGCTTTTCAATACAGCAGTAACCAAAACATCATACCTTTACCAACTTTAGCTTATTACAACTCAACTTATTACCAAAACACACTATTTCAGGTTCTGCATTTTCAAATTGGTTTTGATTTCAGGTATTTTACTAAATACTACGCTCCCTTTTACATGCCAGCATCAGGGCAATTTACAGTACAAAACGAAGAAAAGGTGGGAGATTACCCATGGGTGGATGTATTCCTGAATTTCCAGTTAAAAAGAGCTCGTGTGTATGTAAAATACGATCACGTAAACCAAGGATATCCTGACCAACCATATTACACAACACTTAATTACCCGGGCAATCCACGAGCCCTCAAATTTGGTGTATCATGGAATTTCTATGACTAACATCAATGATGTAAATTGTTGGCTGAATACAATTTAATTATCTTTGTGGCGAACTAACGAGAAGGTATTATGCGATATAACTCCATATTACTGCTGGTTTTTGCAGCCTTATTTGTTTCATGCAATTCTGGCAAAAAACCAACTCTATTCAACCATTCTGAAAAAGAAGTTGACATAGACCTTGACGATATTGTCAAGAGGGGTAAGATTAAAGTGGTGACGGACTATAATTCAACAAACTATTTTGTATATAAAGGTCGTCCATTAGGCTATCAGTTTGAACTACTGAAAGCTATGAGTAACCAGTTGGGTATTAAATTAGAGATGACTGTTTCTAACAACGTTGAAAAGAATATCAACGATTTGTTAAATGGTGATATTGATTTAATTGCAACTAATTTTACAGTTACACGCGAGCGAGGTCAAAAAATTGCTTTTACCGAACCACATTGTGTAACACGACAGGTATTGGTGCAGCAAAAATACAGCAAGAAAAGCGACTCTTCACCTGCAGTATTCAACGAAGTAATACGAAATCAACTTGAGTTGGCTGGAAAAACCATCTACGTGCAAGAGAATTCTTCTTTTGTTGAACGATTGCATAATTTGAGTAACGAAATTGGCGATAGCATTAACATTGTTGAGATACCCGATTACGAAGTTGAACAACTGATTGATTTGGTTGCTAATGGTGAAATTCCATACACCGTTTGTGATGAGAACATGGCACGTATCAACCAAAATTTTTACGATAATATTGATGTTGAAACAGCCATTAGTTTTCCTCAAAAAATAGCATGGGCTGTACGTCCTAATTCAAACGATTTATTGGATGTTGTAAATAACTGGTTAATTAACTTCAAGAAAACCAAACAATACCGATCAATCTATCGAAAATATTTTATCAACGAAAGATCAAAGCACTTGGTAGATGCCGGTTTCCACTCTATTAAAGGAGGTAAAGTATCTATTTATGATGCAATTATTAAGAAAGAAAGCAAAAAATACGATTTAGACTGGCGTTTGGTAGCCTCTCTTATTTATCAAGAATCGAGATTTCATCCTGAAATTGAAAGTTGGGCCGGAGCCAAAGGCTTAATGCAGCTAATGCCAGAAACAGCTGATTATTTCGGAGTTAAAGAAATAACCTCTCCTTCTGATAACATTAAAGGTGGATTGAAATTTTTAACCTGGCTGGATGGTAGATTAAAGAAAACCATTAAAGATCCTCAAGAGAGAATTAAGTTTGTTTTGGCTGCATACAATGTTGGCTTAGGTCATGTTCAGGATGCAATGCGATTAGCTGAGAAAAATGGTAAAAATCCATTAATATGGGAGAATAATGTAGATTACTATCTTCTTAACAAATCAAAACCCGAGTTTTACAACGACCCTGTAGTAAAATATGGATATTGTAGAGGTGAAGAGCCTTACCATTATGTTACTGACATTCTGGAGCGTTACAATCACTATAAGAATGTAATAATGAATTAAGCTCATTAAGTTTAATAACCTGAAGAAACTCACTAAGTATCATGGCTGTTGCTCCCCAAATCTCAAAATTCTTAAATGAGAAAAAAGGAGCCTCAATCATTACATCATTGATTTTGCGCGAAAATGTTTTGACATTTTGAGGATTGGCTAATTCGGAAAGTGGAGCTTCAATAATTGTATCCACTTCTCGTGGATCAGCTTTAAAAACAGGTTCATATTTCAACATCCCTACCTGCGGATAGACTACAAAGTTCGAGTTTGGGATGTACAATGAAGTTAATTCACCTAAGGCGAATACATCATCAGCTTTTATTCCAACCTCTTCTTCTGCTTCACGAGTGGCTGTACTAAAATAGCTTGTATCCCATTTTTCTGTCTTACCACCAGGAAAACTAACCTGACCACTATGCGCTCCTTTATAAATAGACCTTTTCATTAAGGGTATATGCCATATTCCATTTTTCACATAAAGCAATATCAGCACACTACTCTCACGGGCTTTATCACGTTCGGGCATCACTTCTCCGGTAAACCTAACCGAGGGAGACATTAAAAGCTGAGCCTCTTTCCCTGGTAAGGGTTTACGAAAAGCTTCCTGTAGTATTTGTGCTTGTCTGGTCATATAATGTTTCTTTCAAATATAAATCAACAGAGTCTTATTTGGTTTTACCAATAAGTTAAGAAATTGTTTTAAAAAAAGATCATTTTCCTTCAAAAAAGCGCATAAAAAAAGGTCGAGCGTTCCCGACCATGTGTCCCATTTATTAACTTAAACCATTTAAGATTTAACAGTCAATACCCATCAAACTCCATACCAAAAACAGAATCACACAGTCTTTACCTTTTAAAAAAATATTATCACATTAATTATCAATCAGTAAAAATCACCCTGTATTATCACTATAAAATCAAAGAGACTACCTTAATGTACGATTTCGTACAGCAATTGTACGATCCCATAAAACGATTAGTTAAATTTTATGGCCTTTACAGGTAATATTCGAGCCACCAGGTATGAAGGTCCTAAAAGCATTAAGAAGGTTATTACAATTACACCTGCATTTAATAACACCAGATGACTAGCCTGAAGATAAATAGGAACTGTTTCGAGATAATAATTTACCGGATCTAACTTTACTAAATGTGTGTACTTTTGAAGAAGAGCCAACCCTACTCCTATCAAATTACCCCACAATAATCCTTTACCCACAATATATAAGGCTAAATACAGGAACACTTTACGTAGACTCCAGTTTTGAGCACCAAGCGCTTTAAATATGCCAATCATATTTGTGCGCTCTATAATAAGGATTAGTAATCCGCTTACCATGTTAAAACCAGCAACCAATAATATAAGAACCAGTATAACCAACAGATTCATATCTAACATATCGAGCCATGCAAAAATTTGAGGCCATACCTGACGAATTGATTTAGCTCTTAACATGGTTCCATTGTCTTCAATTCGCAAACTGGTGATATCAAAAACTTCTTGATGAATCTCGTCAAGATGTTGAAAATCTTCAATGATAATTTCATATCCAGAAATTTTATTCGATTCCCAATTATTTAATTTCTGAATATGTCGGATATCAACCAGAGCAAAAACCTTATCAAATTCAGGAAAATGAGAGTTATAAATACCACAAATAGTAAATTTTCGCATTCGAATCTGATCTTGTACGAAATACATACGTAACGGATCCCCTACTTTTAATCGCAACATCTTGGCAATTTCGGCAGAAATGTATACTTCATTTGACCGAACCGAATCTTTAAAGTTTGGAATACTACCATCAACACAAACTTCATTCATGAAATTCCAATCAAAATCAGCTCCCACTCCTTTTAAAATAATCCCTTGAATATCTTCTCTTGTTTTAATAATACCAGGCTTAGTAGCAAATTCCTGAACATGAGTAATGCCCTCAATTTTATTTAAATCATCCACCAATGTACTATCATTAGTAATAGGATTACTCTCGTAAGAATTATTATAATCGTAGCTCATTACCTGCAGATGCGATCCAAAACCAATGATTTTCTGACGCACTTCGCGTTTAAATCCAAAACCTATCGAAAGTGATAAAATCATAACCACCATTCCGAGTATAACCCCCATGGTAGCTACTTTAATTACAGGTCCTGAAAGTTTCTTTCCTGTAATTTCTCCTGATTTAATTTTACGCGCTACAAATAATTCGAAATTCAATGTGTAAGATTTTGAGCAAAGTTAGAAAAAGGAACTAAACTAACACATTATTCATAATCTATTCATCCAATACTGAATAAGTCAATTGAAACTAAAAGATAAAATGATTATTTTACAAATAATACAAACCTGATTGCGATATGAATGAAGACTTTTTACATTTTATCTGGCAAAATAAATTATATCATCCAAACGATTTAAAAACTACAGATGGAGAAGAATTAGAAATAATTCATCCAGGTATTATTAATACTCATTCAGGGCCTGACTTTTTCAATGCAAAAATAAAGTTGAACAACACTCTATGGGCCGGCAATATAGAAATACATACCCATGAATCGGATTGGTTTAACCATAAACATCATCAGGATGACTCATATAACAATGTAATACTGCATGTTGTAAATAAAAGCAATGGAGAAACCATTTCTGCTTCGGGTCGTCAAATTCCCGTTTGGGAGATGAAGTTTTCAACACAACTTACCCATCAATATCAATCACTTTTTTTCAATAATCATTGGTTGCCATGCAAAGATCATCTTGACACTATTGATCCCATCTTTTTATCACAATGGATTGATCGTATTTTAATTGAAAGGATGGAAGAAAAAAGTGAATTAACTCATCAACTACTATTAAAGAATCAAAACGATTGGGATCAGGTATTTTTTATTTTACTTGCTCGAAGTTTTGGTTTTGGCGTTAACGGTTTACCTTTTGAAATGTTGGCACAACAGACCCCATTAAAAGTAATGCTCAAGCATGCTGATAACATTTTTCAAACTGAGGCTATTTTACTTGGACAATCGGGTCTACTTAATGCAACAAAAAAAGCAGATGATTACTCTCATCAATTACAAAAGGAATACACATTCTTATCGCACAAGTATAATCTGAAACCCATACGAGCCCAGTTGTGGAAATTCTCAAAACTACGTCCGTCCAACTTTCCGACAATACGATTAGTACAATTAGCTATGCTGATTCATCAAACAAAAGGTTTATTTGAAACTTTGTTAAATCAATCCTCTTCAAAACAATTTGTTCAACACTTAAATATAAATGCTTCTGAATATTGGAACACTCACTATCACCTAAGTAAAAAAAGTTCTCCATCCACCATTAAACATTTAGGAAAATCATCGGCTCAAAAAATTTTATATAACACCATTTATCCTTATTTATTTGTTTACTTTGGCAAAAACAAGCTTCAGGAGAAGAAAGAAAACTTGCTTGATTCATTGTATGAAGAACCAGCAGAGAAGAACTCAATTATCACTAACTGGCAACAAGCCGGCATTAAAATCACTAACGAAGCTCAAGCTCAGGCATTGATTTTTCTTAAAAACCACTACTGTAATCACAAAAAGTGCTTAAATTGCCGCATCGGACATAAAGTTTTAAGCAAAGCGTGAAAAACCAAACATCATTATACCACGAGACCATCAGAGCCCTGCTCATATCAGCCGGGCTTCTTGTTTTAACAATTGCAGCCGGATCAGCCGGCTTTGCTTTGCTCGAAGGATACCGTTTGCTCGATGCCATCTATATGACCGTGATTACAATGGCAACAGTTGGCTTTAGCGAAGTTGTTCCATTATCGGATACAGGTAAGATTTTTACCATTTTTCTTATTATTTTTAGCTTAGGAATTTTCGGATATGTCATTACACAAATAACACGTGTTATTTTTGAAGGCATTTTGCATCAATCATATAAAGCATACCAGTTGAGAAAGAAAATTATCAAATTAGAAGATCATATTATTGTATGTGGCTATGGTAGAAATGGCTATCAGGCTTGTGTTGAACTAGCCGAACATGGCGAACAATTTGTGATTATTGAAAAACGCGACCATGTAGTAACTCGTATTCTTGAAGATCCTGATAATCTATATGTCCAGGGAGATGCCAGTTCTGAAGAAGTTCTGGATGCAGCACAAATTCGAAAAGCGAAAGCGCTTATTACAGCACTTCCAAATGACGCCGACAACATGTTTGTTGTTTTAACTGCAAGCGAAATGAACCCGACGCTCAAAATTATTAGCCGAGCCAGCGATTTTCGATCAGATACCAAATTACGTCGTGCCGGAGCAACCAATGTTATTATGCCAGACCGAATTGGAGGGCAACGGATGGCTAAACTAGTAACACAACCCGATGTTGTTGAATTTGTTGAGTACATATTGTTACAACGCTCAAAGGATGTTCAGCTAAAAGAGATAAGCTGTTCAAAACTTGCAGTAGCCAATTATAAAAAAACGATTCGCGAACTTAAACTCAGAGAAAAGTCGGGTGCTAATCTGGTAGGAATTAAAACAGGTGAAGGCGCCTATATATTTAATCCATCGCCGGATATTGAAATAACTCCAGCCGATAAACTTTTTGTTCTTGGTACACCTGGCCAACTAACAAAGTTTGAAGTATTACTTAACGATACAGAAAAGATCAACATTAATACAGTTGATAGAATGGAATAAATATTTTCACTATTATCAAACCTTTTTGATGAAGCTGCAGTATAAACACGAATGTTGAATTTTCTTAAGAAATTTGAACACAATTTAATTTTTGGTTCGTTTTTTGTTAGTCAATAAACAGTTTTAAAACCCAAATACTTAAAACATGAATACAAAAAAGATTTTAGGAATAGGAATTTTAACTCTTACCCTTGCAGCAAGCATGGTGAGTTGTAAATCAAAAGAAAAAGTATCCACTAACAGTGAAGTGGGAACCATTTTAGAGAATATGCCTTGCGAAGACAAGGGCCGTTCCGATAAGAATTACTTCCGCGCCAGTGCCATGGCCACAAGCTCAGATTTAAGTTTAGCTAAAGAAAAAGCTTTGTTAAATGCGAAACAACGTATAGTTACTTTAATCAACTCTAACACAAAATCGGTTACCGACCGATATGTAAATGAGCGCGAGTTTGGTGATGCTTCTGAATTTGAATCAAAATTCGAAAACCTTACTCGTGAAGTTGCTGACGAAACCATCTCAAACATTGTGGTTGCTTGCGAAAAAGCAAGTGTACTAGCCAATGGCAAATACCGCGGTTTTGTCGCCATCGAAGTAAGTAAAGAAGAAATTATGAACGGTATCGACAACAAGTTATCGAGCAACCAAAAACTTCAGGTTGATTACGACAAAAAGAAATTTGAAGAAATTTTCAATCAAGAAATGCAAAAATTAGCTGAAGAACAAGGAAATTAACAGCAATTGAAATAATACACAGAAATCCCGAAGTTAAACCTAGCTTCGGGATTTTTGTATTTTTGAGACCATTACTAACTCCTAAAATTTTAGAGACAAACTACTTGCTGTCTTAAATTTATTATCTATCTTTGCAGCCTCAAATAATATATTTAAACATTTTATTATGTACTTGACAGCAGAAAAGAAGCAAGAGATCTTCGAGAAGTACGGAAAATCGAATTCTGATACTGGTTCTCCAGAAAGCCAGATAGCATTATTTACTTTCCGTATCTCGCATTTGACTGAGCACTTAAAGTCAAATCGTAAAGATTATAGCACAGAGCATGCTTTGAAAAAAATGGTAGGTAAGCGTCGTAACTTACTTGACTACTTAAAGAAAAAAGATATCGAAAGATATCGTGCTATTATTGCTGAACTAGGAATTCGTAAGTAAGCAATACGCAAAACGAACAAAAGCAGTTTTCGAAAGAAAGCTGCTTTTTTTGTGCCCAATTTTCTTAAAAAGGATTACATAAAGCTAAAAATCGAGGTGTGCAACACCTGTTAGTTAAAAAATTAACAGTTTTTACTCATTATCTTAGGATATTGCATATCTTTGGCGTTAACTATAGAAGGATAAAAAAAGAATAAGAAAATTGTCATGATTAAACCATTTGAAAAAGTTATTGAACTAGGTGATGGCAGAACAATTACCATTGAAACTGGTAAATTAGCTAAACAAGCTGACGGCTCGGTAGTCGTTAAAATGGGAAATACCTATTTATTGGCGGCAGTTACATCTGCTAAAGATGCAAAACCCGATGTGGATTTTATGCCGCTTACTGTAGAATACAAAGAAAAATATGCAGCTGTTGGACGTTTTCCTGGAGGTTTCCAAAAGAGAGAAGCTCGTCCGTCAGATTATGAAATATTAGTATCTCGTTTGATTGACCGCGCATTACGTCCTCTTTTTCCTGAGGATTACCATGCAGACACATTTGTTACTGTTAATTTAATTTCAGGAGATAAAGAAATCGCTCCTGATGCATTAGCTGGATTAGCCGCTTCTGCAGCTTTGGCTGTTTCTGATATTCCTTTCCACGGACCAATTTCTGAAGTACGTGTTGGACGTATCAACGGCGAAATGAAAATCAACCCTACTGTATCTGAAATGGAAAACTCAGATATGGATATTATTGTTGCCGCTACTATGGACAACATTATGATGGTTGAAGGTGAGATGGATGAAGTTTCTGAAGCTGAATTGCTGGAAGGAATGAAAGTAGCTCACGATGCTATTCGAGTTCAATGTCAGGCTCAAATTGAAATGATGGAAGCTTTAGGTAAAACCGAAAAGCGCGAGTACTGTCACGAAGAAAACGACGAAGAATTACGTGAAAAAGTTTGGAAAGCTACTTACGACAAAGCATATGCAGTTGCTAAATCAGCCAATCCAAACAAACACGAGCGTATTGATGCATTTGCAGCAATCTGCGATGAGTTTATTGCTGAAAATTACAACGAAGAAGAAGATGAAATCCCAACAGGATTAATCAAAAAATACTATCACGACGTAGAAAAAGAAGCGGTTCGTAAAGTTGTTCTAGATGAAAAATTACGTTTAGATGGTCGTAAGACTGACGAAATCAGACATATCTGGAGCGAAGTTGATTACTTACCAGGTCCTCATGGATCAGCAGTATTTACACGTGGTGAAACTCAATCGTTAACAACAGTTACTTTGGGTAACAAAATGGATGAGAAATTAATTGATGATGTAATGAATCAAGGTTACGACCGTTTCTTATTACATTACAACTTCCCTCCATTCTCAACCGGTGATGCTCGTCCTGCACGTGGTATCAGCCGTCGTGAAATTGGTCACGGTAACTTAGCTTATCGCGCATTAAAGGGAATGCTTCCTGAAGATTATGCCTACACAGTACGTATCGTTTCAGATATTCTTGAATCAAACGGTTCATCATCAATGGCAACTGTTTGTGCAGGTACTTTAGCGTTGATGGATGCTGGTATTCCAATTAAAAAACCAGTATCAGGTATTGCAATGGGATTGATTACCGATACTGAATCTGGAAAATTTGCTGTATTATCAGATATCTTAGGTGACGAAGACCACTTAGGTGATATGGACTTTAAAGTAACTGGTACTCGCGACGGTATTACAGCTACTCAAATGGATATAAAGGTTGATGGTTTATCATACGAAATTTTAGAACAAGCATTAAACCAGGCAAAAGCTGGTCGTATGCACATTCTTGATAAAATTGCTGAAACCATTACAGAACCACGTGAAGACTACAAACCACATGCTCCTCGTATCGTTTCATTCGATATTCCTAAAGACATGATTGGCTCTGTAATCGGCCCAGGTGGTAAAATTATTCAAGAAATTCAGGCAACTACAGAAACTGTTATTACAATTGAAGAAATTGGTAGCATTGGTAAAGTAGCTATATCAGCAAGTAACAAAGATTCGATCGATGCTGCCGTTGCTAAAGTAAAAGCCATTGTTGCAGTACCTGAGGTAGGCGAAGTTTACAAAGGGAAAGTAAAATCTATTGTTCCTTTCGGTGCATTTGTTGAAATTCTTCCCGGTAAAGATGGATTGCTTCACATTTCTGAAATTGAATGGAAACGACTTGAAAAAGTTGAAGATGCCTTAAAAGAAGGCGAAGAAGTTGAAGTTAAATTGATTGAAGTTGACCAACGTTCAGGTAAATTAAAACTTTCGAGAAAAGCTCTTTTACCACGTCCAGAACGTAAACCTAAAGCTGAGTAATTATATTCACCTTATATACTAAGGCCGACTCTTTGAGTTGGCCTTTTTTGATGCATATAAAACTTTTTCTATTTTCATTGATTATACTTTCTGAAACCACTTTAACATGGATAGAAGAACAACATTCGATACACTTAATCAACAACTCGAAAAAATACCTAAAGCTCAAATCAGATCGCTAAGCCTGGCTGTGCTACCTCGCTTAATGGGGGCTTTGCATAATAAAGTTGACGAATGCCCACATTGCAAGAAGTTAAATAACCAAGGTGAGGTTTTTGTTAACGATATACAACAGCTTTTTAACGACCATAAAGCTTTGGCCCCATTCGAAAACTGGGTTGAAGAATCACAAAAACATCTAAAAAAAGATCATCACCTTCATGTACGAGGACGTATATCAGCTACCTACAGCACAATTGGAATGTTGACTGGAATTTTCGTACCTGCTTTGTACGTTTGGTTCACCCCCGAAACCAATTACATTGGTTATATTAGTCTGGGATGGTTAATAGGAATTTTTGCTGGTTATATATCCGGAAAAGTTGTTGAAAATCGCTTACATAAAGATAAAAAGCTGTATTAAGCCTTTATTCAATGAATAAATTCAATAAAAAATACCTGGTTATCGAAGGTAACATTGGTACAGGCAAATCAACTTTAGCAAAAATGCTAAGCAAAGAAGTAGATGCCCGCTTAGTGCTTGAAACATTTGCTGACAATCCTTTCTTACCCAAATTTTACAACAACAAAGAGAGATATGCCTTCCCTCTAGAGTTATCGTTTCTGGCTGAGAGATATAAGCAACTTAAAGATGATTTTGATACTGCTGATTTGTTTCATCAGGTTACCTTATCGGATTATCACTTTTTTAAATCTCTGATTTTTGCATCTCAAACCTTAGCTACAGATGAATATCGTCTTTACAGACAAATATTTGATATTATTTATGGAATGACTCCCTTGCCCGATTTATATATTTTTTTGCATCGACCCATTGAAGTATTATTGAGTCAAATACAAAAAAGAGGGAGAGAATATGAAAAAACAATTGATGCAGATTATTTAAAAAATATTCAAAATGGCTACTTTCAGTTTTTTAAAGAGCACCCCGAATTACCAGTATTAATACTTAATATAGAAGATCTTAACTTCGAAAAAGATCAAACCGTTTATCAAGCCATTATTAATCTTATATGTAAAGAATATAACAAGGGAATTACTCGCATTAATCTAAAGACTTTATTAGGTTAAAAACAAAAGCAAGTATACAAGTTCATTTAGTCAAGTATAATAAGAATTTGGAAAGTATATTGAATTGTATTAAATTCAGATAATATCTATATTTGCAATAAATCTTACACTGATCTTTTATATTTTAAAAACATTCTTAAATTTGTAGAGTTCATCTATGAATTAAGTTCAAAAACAAATAATTGGGTAAACATTATGAAAAAAACAAGAATCAACCTATTTGCAACTCTAGCTCTTGCAGCACTTTTAGCTAGCTGTGCCGGGTTGGATAAGATGAAAAAAGGCGCACCTGAAGTTAAGTATACCGTAACTCCTGAAGTTTTGGAAGCTCATGCAGGTAAAGTAGATGTTGAAATTAAAGTTCAGATTCCTGAAAAATATTTCGACAAGAAGGTAGCATTGGAAGCTACTCCTGTTTTGGTTTATGAAGGAGGCGAAACTGCTTTCCCATCATACAAATTGCAAGGAGAAAGCGTTGAAGGTAACGAAAAAGTTATCTCTTACACAAATGGTGGTTCTTTCACTTATACCAACTCTGTTGAGTATAACGACAACATGAAAGTTTCTGACCTTGTTGTACGTATCAAAGCTACAAAAGGAAGCAACACTACAGAGTTTGACGATTACAAAATTGCTGACGGTGTGATTGCTACTTCTGAATTAGTTGCAGACCAAGGCCTTCAAGCTGCTATTGGTGCTGACAACTTCCAACGCATCATTCCAGAAGAAAAATTGGCTGACATCTATTTCTTGATTCAACAAGCCAGCATCCGCGGAACTGAATTACGTAAAGAAGAAATTGCTGCTTTGAAAGACTTTATCAAAGAAGCTGAAGCTGCTGAAAACAAAGAATTCAAAGGCGTTCAAATTTCTGCTTATGCATCTCCTGATGGACCAACAGACTTAAACACTAGCTTAGCTGCTAAACGTGAAAAAGTTGCTAAAGATTACTTAGCTAAAGAATTAAAAAGAGCTAAAGTAGAAGGTGCTAAAGAAGCTGATTTCTTCACATTGAAAAATACTCCAGAAGACTGGGAAGGTTTTAAATCTTTAATGGAAAAATCAGATATCCAAGACAAAGAATTGATCTTACGCGTTCTTTCTATGTACAGCGATCCTGAAGTACGTGAACGTGAAATCAAAAACATGTCTGAAACTTTCAAAGTAGTTGCTGACGAAATTCTACCTAAATTACGTCGTTCAAAAATGTCTGTTAACGTAGACGTGATTGGAAAATCTGACGAAGAAATTTCTGAATTAGCTTCAAGTACTCCTGCAGAATTAAATATTGAAGAATTGCTTTATGCTGCTACATTAACTGAAGATGTAGATGCTCAATTAGCAATTTACAAAGCTGCTGCTGACAAATATCCTGACTGCTGGAGAGCTGCTAACAACATAGGTGTTGCTCTTTATGCTAAAGGTGACTTAGCTGGTGCTAAAAAAGCGTTCGAAAAAGCTAACAGCATTAAAGGTGGTGTTGCTGAAATCAACAACAACTTAGGTGTTATCGCTCTTCGCGAAGGTGATTTAGCTAAAGCTGAAGAATTCTTCGGATCAGCTGCTGGTGCAGGTGCTGAATTAGACAACAACTTAGGTATTGTTGCTATCCACAAAGGAGAATATGACAACGCTATCCGTTACTTTGGTAACAGCACAAACTGCAACGCTGCTTTAGCTAAAATCTTAGCTAAAAACTACGATGCTGCTTTGTCAACTATCAATGCTAACACAATGGAAGTTGGTTTCAAATACTACTTAAAAGCTATTGTTGGTGCTAGAACTGGTCAAAACGACTTAATGTTTGATGCATTACGTAAGGCTACTGAGTTAGATGCTAAATACAAAGAATATGCAGTGAAAGATCTTGAATTCGCTAAATTCTTTGAAGATGCAACTTTCAAATCAATTGTACAGTAATTACTAGTTACAATATATAAGAAAGGGAGACCGTTGGTCTCCCTTTTTTTTGTCTTATATGTAGTTGAGATTATAATCCAATTTTCCTAAAAAACTCCCATAACACAATGCCTGTTGTTACAGATACATTAAAAGAATGCTTTGTTCCGTATTGAGGAATTTCAATACAGGTATCACTATTATCAATAACAGATTGCTGTACTCCCTTTACTTCATTACCTAAAACAAGTGCATATTTTTTATGTGCTGCAGGTTCAAAATCGGGTAACGAAACACTGTTTTCAACCTGTTCAATACTGCATATAAAAACTCCTTCTTGCTTTAAATCTTCAATTGCATCAAGAGTATTTTCATAGTACTGCCAATCAACGGAATCTTCGGCACCAAGAGCTGTTTTATGAATATCGTTATGAGGAGGTGTTGCCGTGATTCCACATAAGATGATTTTCTCCACTTTTAAAGCATCTGAAGTACGAAATACCGATCCTATATTATTAAGGCTTCTAATATTATCTAATACAACAATAACAGGTAGTTTATCGGCATTCTTAAACTCTTCAACACTTAATCGGTTTAATTCTATATTCTTTAATTTTCTCATTCATTCAAATTTTGACAACAAAAATAGCACTATTCCTGTTTTTAATAGTAATCGCAATAACATCAGTGATAATTATTTAATACTGACACTAAATCCCTTTATATGAATATTCACGAATACCAAGGAAAAGAAATCTTAAAGTCATTTGGAGTCTCCATTCAAGAAGGCATAGTTGCCGAAACACCTGAACAAGCAATTGAAGCTGCACAAACACTGCAAGCTCAAACCGGTACCGGATGGTGGGTGGTGAAAGCTCAAATTCATGCCGGAGGAAGAGGAAAAGGAGGCGGCGTAAAACTTGCCAAGAACATTGACGAGGTAAAATCAAAAGCAGAAGAAATACTGGGCATGAATTTGGTGACTCATCAAACAGGACCGGAAGGAAAAACCGTTCATAAAGTTTTGATTGCTCAGGATGTATATTATCCAGGCGAAACCGATACATCGGAGTATTACATGAGCGTATTATTAAATCGTGCAACAGGAAGAAACATCATCATGTATTCAACCGAAGGAGGTATGGATATTGAAGAAGTAGCTGCCAAAACTCCGGAACTTATCTTTAAAGAAGAGATTGATCCGGGATTAGGATTACAAGCTTTTCAGGCCAGAAAAATTGCCTTTAACCTTGGTTTATCGGGCAAGGCTTTTAAAGAGATGGCTCGATTTGTTACCGCTTTATATTCGGCCTATGTTGGAACCGATTCTTCCATGTTTGAAATAAATCCTGTATTAAAAACTTCCGACAATCTGATTTTGGCTGTTGATGCCAAAGTAAATCTTGATGATAATGCTTTATTCCGACATCCGGATTATGAAGCCATGCGCGACTTAAGTGAAGAAGATCCGGCAGAAACAGAAGCTACCAAAAGCAACCTTAACTTTGTTAAATTAGATGGCAATGTTGGTTGTATGGTAAATGGAGCCGGTTTAGCAATGGCTACGATGGATATTATTAAATTATCGGGAGGCGAACCTGCTAATTTCTTAGATGTTGGTGGTGGTGCAAATGCCGAAACCGTTGAATCTGGTTTAAAAATCATCTTAAACGATCCAAATGTAAAAGCCATTCTCATTAACATTTTCGGAGGAATTGTTCGTTGCGATCGAGTGGCACAAGGCGTTGTAGAAGCCTACAAAAAAATAGGCGAAATAAAAATTCCGATTATAGTGCGATTACAAGGCACCAATGCCGAAGGTGGCAAAAAAATCATTGATGAATCGGGATTAAAAGTATTTTCTGCCATTACTTTAAAAGAAGCCTCTGATTTAGTTCAGGAGATTATGTCGTAACACCAGATATTTAAACACCAACAAAGGCCGTCAGCATATGAACTGTACGGCCTTTATTATGCATATATCTTAACTATTCCCTACCAATTAACAGCTTTTCGGCGAACAGGCATCGTCATACAACGAGCTCCCCCTCCACCTCGGGCTAATTCTGATCCATCAATAGAAACAACATACTTTTCATAGTCATTCAAATTGATTTTATCATTTACAACGTCAGTAGCTTTGATAATTTCGTATCCATTATTACTCATCTCTTCCATGGTATACACATTACGGGCATATCCCATAACTTTACCTGGCGCAATGGCAAAAAAGTTGGCTCCACTATGCCATTGCTCACGTTCCTGAATCCATAAATCAGATGATCCTCCACACGAAATAGGTTTTAAATCCATACCTAACTCTTTTAAACAGGAAAGCAGACTATCTTTTTTCTCAATAGATACCACCTCTCCATTATCAAGGCTAATAAGTATGGTAGCATATCGATTCAGCTTCATAATTAATGGTTCATACACCATACAAGTATCTTTATCCAATAGGGTAAACACCATATCCAAATGAATAAATGATTCGGGTTCGCCAGGTAATTGCTGAACCACAACATATCGTTTATCTTTCTTTTGCTTTAACTGATTAACGATAAAATCGATACCATAAGTGGTAGTTCGCGCACTATTACCAATAACCAAAATATCTTCACGAGCAATAAGCACATCACCACCTTCTATGGTAGTTTCTGCTCCTACATTATAAAAGCTATTAGGGTTTAAAGTATGTGTATTAATTAAATCTGATTGATTAAAAATAGCTTCCATCAGCAAAGCTTCGCGATCGCGCACTTTACTAGCCATCTTCGAAATCAACACATCATCGTAAATACTTACACTGGCATCACGGGTAAAAAAGAAGTTATGCAATGGTCGCAATGCATATCTTTCGTCTGATAAAAAAGTTGTTAAAGAGTCCTTTTGTAATTCAACTCCTTCTATCAATTGTCGGGCTAACTCAGGTGCAGGCAAATCCAATAAAAAATCTTTCATATGAAGTACTTCTTCATACGTACAGATTTTTTCAATTAATCCTGCTTTAAATTTAGGCTGCTCCAGAATGCCGATAAGTAAATCTTTAACCTGATATGTTTGGGTAACTTTTTCCAAAACACCAGCTAATTGTTTGTACTCCTCTGTGGCAACCGAAAGGTTTAATATATCGCTATATAAAGCTCTTTCTGCATTTGTAGGAGTCATATTTTCCACCTCTTGTCCGGGAGTGTGGAGTATAACTCCTTCCAATTCGCCTATTTCTGAAAAAACACCAGATTCGATGGTCTTTATCATGGCAAAAAAGTTTAAATTTTGATTTTAGGTATTCTTCTTTGTTCCGCAAAAATATAAACCATTAACCACTTAAAAAACCATAATGATCAACTTCATACTTTTATCTGACAATTAGCCTAAAATGATGGCGAAAAATTAAAGGACAAAGGTGCCTGTAACGGCAATTCTGCATTCACCTTTTTACGACTCCACCCTTCCATTAATGCCTGTTGATATTGCTTTGCTCTACCTCCATCATTCAACATTAAAACTGATTTGAGCCTATCATCTTTAAAGTACAACCAGCGCTTGATTCCTTTTTCGTCTTCTTTCAATACTTCACAATCGTTTGGTATTATTGTTCCATATTCAGCTGAGAACATAAACAGATTGAAAACCTCTGTTTTAAGACGATACGGAGGCAATGTATTAGCTTCTTTATTGCCATATAAATTTAAGGCAGCCAATTTACCCTGATGCTCGGCAGCATGCCACAAACCTGTAATCACACCATTGCTATGTTGTGCCACATCGCCGGCAGCATAAATATCGGTATTGGAAGTTCTCATCCATTCATCCACTAAAATACCTCTGTCTATTTTTATGCCTGCTGTTTTTGCCAACTGTATATTTGGCATAGTACCAGTACTGGCTACAATGGCATCAAACTCAATTTCGTTACCTTTTAAATGTGTTTTATAATGATCGCCAACCCGCTCAATGAGGGTTACAGAAACACCCGAATACATTTCAACTCCACGCTTTTGCATAGCCTCTTCCAAAGGCTTAACAAACTCCTGTGGAAATGATTTTTGTAGAGGATAAAGCATTCTTCCCGCCAAAATTACCTCTTTACCTTTTCGCACCAGTTGGTCGGCAGTTTCAATACCTTCTACTCCTCCACCAATAATTAAAAATCGCTTTTTATCTTTTGCAACTTCTAACAAACGCTCTACATCAGCAGCATTTTGAACCGAGTGTAAATCTTTTGGTTCAACACCCGAAATACGCGGAAATACCGAGGCTGTACCGGTTGCCAATAGTAATTTACCGTATTCAACCTGCTCTGCTCCTTTATTATAAAATACTTTTTTTTCTTCTGTATCAACCGATGAAGCCCATGCATTTACTAAATCAACATTATTATTCTGATACCAGGCCTTATCGGCAATGATAAACTCATCTTTTTCGAAACCACGCACCATGTTTTTATTGATTTTGGTTCGTTTATATGGTAAACGATCCTCACCATAAATCAATAATATTTTTTCAGTATTCCCTTGCTGTCTTAATGTTCTGATAAAACTAATGGAAGCAATACTACCACCAATGCAAACAATGGGATATTTCTTAGTATTCATATATTGTTCGATTTTTCAACTTTATAATTTGATATATTCAAATAACAATTCACATCTAATTGAGTTGAAGATATTCTCTTAAAAATCGTTACTATATATTATACACAGTGTGAAAAAATGAAAATAACACACTGATTAAATGCATAATACTCATTATAACTTTACCATTTAGCCGTTTTAAAATCAGTTGGGTTAATTTTAATAAATAATTGAAGTAATCTGATTAGAGCCAAGCAACTTTTATACAGTTTACGTTACAATTAAATAATTAAAATATATGTTAATAAGCGTCTCTACTCTTGGTTTATTCTTATTTTTGAAAAAAACATTACAAAAATGAAAAGATTATCACTAAGTTTTTTCTCTCTCATTGCCGTATTTACATCTATTTTTGCACAATACGACATGAATGCACCGGCACCTCTGGATCCGGCTATTCGCACAGGAGTGCTTGAGAATGGGATGACCTACTACATCCGTCATAATGAAGAACCAAAAGAAAGAGCCAGCTTTTATATTATCCAAAATGTAGGGGCCATATTAGAAGATGATAGCCAAAATGGACTCGCCCACTTTTTGGAACACATGGCTTTTAACGGCACAAAAAACTTTCCGGATAAAGATATCATCAGCAAATTAGAGGCTCATGGTGTAGCTTTTGGTAGAAATATCAATGCTTATACAGCTAAAGACGAAACAGTTTATAACCTCAGTGATGTGCCTGTTGGACCCGAAGGCCTTATTGATACATGCCTTTTGGTTTTGTTCGACTGGTCAGATAACCTGACTCTGGATCACCAGGAAATAGATGATGAACGTGGTGTAATTTCTGAAGAATGGAGAACAAGACGCAATGCCGGGTTTCGTTTAAGAGCTCAATACGCTCCAACACTTTATAACAACTCTAAATATGGAATAAGAGATGTTATTGGTGATTACGACGTAATTAACGGTTTTGAATACGATGAACTACGTCGCTTTTATCACGACTGGTATCGTACCGATTTGCAGGCCATTGCCATAGTTGGCGATATTGATGTAGACGAAGTGGAAGCTAAGATAAAAGAATTATTTTCTAAGATTCCAGCAATTAAAAATCCTAAAGAGCGATATATTGTTGATATTCCGCATAAAGCAGAAATGGATTACTCGTTAGCTACCGATAAAGAAGCCAATCAGTCCAACATTTCGTTATACATCAGACACGATGCCATAAAGCCCGAAGATAAAACATTGGCAACACTTCGTAAATCTCATATGGAGACGTTGATTTCGATAATGATTCGTTCGCGTATTTCGGAAATGCTCGAAAGAGGAACTCCTCCTTTTATTATGGGTAACATTGGTTTCTCGAGTCTTACCAGAACAAGCGATGTTTTTTATATTTCAGCTACAGCTAAAGACAATGAAGAAGATGTTGCTTTTGAGGCTATTTTAACTGAAGCAGAACGAATCAAGCAATATGGTTTTACTCAAACTGAATTGGAACGAGCTAAAACATCCTTGCTATTAAGCTACGAAAACTACTTTAAAGGACGTGATAAAATTCCAAACGACAGCTACTGTCAGGAATTTAAAGAGCTTTACTTAAACAACTCGCCAATGCCAGGTATTGAATACGAATATGAGTTTGCTAAACAAGTAATTCCAACCATTACAACCAAAGAACTTAGCCAAGTATTTAACCAGGCATATGCAAAAGAAAACAGAGTAATAATAATTACGGGGCCCGATAAAGAAGGTATCGACCATTTAAGTAAAGACGAAAGTTTTGCGATTGTTAATAAAGTTGAACAAAAAAGCATTGAGCCATACGAAGATCAGGTGGTAGCCGATAACTTAATCGAATCCTTACCTGTTGAAGGCAAAGTAATAGCTGAAAAAGAAATTCCTGAGCTAAATGCGATTGAATGGACATTAAACAATAATACGAAAGTGGTTTATCGTTTTGCCGATTACAATAAAAACCAGGTTTCGTTGCAAAGTTATAGTAAAGGTGGGTCATCGCTTTACCCAACCGAAGATTTAGCAACCATTGGTGTAATGCCCGATTTTATGTCGTTGTTTGGAATTGGTAATTTCAGTGCTTCGGAATTGAAAAAAGCATTAACAGGTAAGTCGGCCTCTATTGGCTTCTCTGTTGGTGAACTATCAGAATCGATTAGTGGTGGTTGCAGAACGGAGGATTTTGAAACCATGATGCAACTGGCCTACCTGCAATTCGAACAACCTCGATTTGATAAAGAAGCCTTTGATACCTTTATGCAACGCAATTTGGCCTATATGGCAAACATTGGTGACAATCCAAACAAGATTTTAAGCGATAGTTTAATGTTGCTTCGAACTAATTACAATGAGCGCACCCTGTTATTTGGCGAAGATTATTTGAAAAAAGTTTCGTTTGAGAGAATGAAAGAAATCTATGCCGAGCGCTTTAATAATGCAGCCGACTTTACCTTCTTTATTGTTGGCGATATTGATAAAGAAACTGCAAAACAAATATCTGCTAAATATTTGGGTGCAATTGCAACTAATGATAATCGCGAGAATTGGGTCGACAACAATGTTTCAGCTCCCAAAGGCGAAACAACCAAGCGTATTGCTATCAACTTTGCCGATCCGAAAGCAACTGTAAAAATCTATTACGATAATAAGTTGAAATACACACCCGAGAACCGAATTGGCTTATCATTTATTCAATCGATACTTACCTTGCGTTATACCGAAGAAATTCGTGAAAAAGAAGGTGGAACTTATGGTGTTAGCGTACGTTCGTCGGCTAATCGTGTTCCTAAACAAGATGCAGTTGTTGCTATTAGTTTTGATACTGCTCCCGAAAAATACGATGAGTTAATTCCTTTGATCTATGCGGAAATTGATAAAATTATTAAAAATGGAGTTACCGCTGAAGACTTGAGTAAGACAAAACTTAACTTCTTAAAAAATAGAAAAGAACAAAAAGAAAGCAATGGGTATTGGATGGGCATACTTCGCTCGTATTATATCCAGGGTATAAATAATGATTTAGAAAAAAATTACGAAGACGTTATTGAAAACATGACTTCAAAGAAAATTCAAAAACTAACTAAATCATTCTTTAACAAAGCTGATAAAATGGAAATTGTTTTTGTAAACGATAAAGAATAACTCACATCAGTTTAAGCTGAATTAACGGAGTAGTGATCGCTACTCCGTTTTTTTGTTTGTAATTTTGTTCAAACGAAACATCCAATCAATTGTTTGTGTAATATAAATATGATGCAAAAAGAGCCACATACATTAGTAAAGCTTACTCTGTTTTTGATTATCCTAATAGGCACAAGCACGGATATATCGGCTCAAATAGACACCCTCAAAGTTAAAGACATCATATTTGACAGTCAGATTATTGATGATGATACCATCCCACATATCAATTTAAAAGAAATACCGGTTATTCCGCCATTCAAATTCAAAAACAAGCGTCAGAAACGCCGTTATTCAAAATTGGTGCGTAATGTAAAAGTAACACTTCCTTATGCCCGAAAAGCAAGTGCGACTATTAATGATATCAATGCAAATCTGTCAGAAATAACCGTTCAAAAAGAGCGAAAAAAGTATTTAAAAAAACGAGAAAAAGAGTTATTCGAAGAGTTTGAAACACCTCTTAAGCGCCTTACTTTTTCTCAAGGAAAATTATTGATTAAGTTGATTAATCGAGAAACGGGCGATACTACTTACCAACTCATTAAAGAATACAAAGGTGGAGTTTCTGCTGTTTTTTGGCAGGGCATTGCCCGACTTTTTGGTTCGAATCTTAAATCGGAATTTGATAAGGATGGCGACGATGTAATGATCGAACACATTATTATGCTGATCGACAATGGAATGATCTGACCAATTGATCAATATCACCTTTTTCTTACGCGGCCAATTGCGCTATGTCATAAAACACGTTAATAAAAAGCCGCTAATTTGCATTTGTGATTACCAAAACACTGACATAAATACTGACAAATGAACTCTGAACAGTTTAAAGCCGCCATATTGGAAGGTATTCCTTCAATAGTTCCACCCAAAAAGGAATATGATACTACCATTAATCATGCTCCTAAACGAAAAGATATCTTAACCGTTGAAGAAAAGAAGCTGGCTCTTCAGAATGCCTTACGCTATTTTCCGGCAAATCAGCATGCTGAATTGGCCCCGGAGTTTTTAGATGAGCTAAATACTTATGGCCGCATTTACATGTATCGCTATCGTCCTGATTACGAAATGAAGGCTCGTCATATTAACGAGTTTCCACATCAATCAAAACAAGCGGCAGCTATTATGTTGATGATTCAGAATAATTTAGATTATGCCGTTGCTCAACATCCGCACGAGCTCATAACTTATGGCGGAAACGGTGCTGTATTTCAAAACTGGGCGCAATATCGTCTTACCATGAAGTATTTGGCCGAAATGACTGATGAACAAACGCTCACCATGTATTCGGGTCATCCTATGGGCTTATATCCATCGCATAAAGATGCTCCACGTGTTGTTGTTACCAATGGTATGATGATTCCCAATTACTCAAAACCCGATGACTGGGAACGATACAATGCTTTGGGAGTTACTCAATACGGACAAATGACTGCAGGCTCATTTATGTATATTGGGCCTCAAGGAATTGTGCACGGCACAACCATTACCGTACTTAATGCAGGACGTAAAATATCAAATGGTAAATCTGATTTAACAGGTAAGCTATTTGTAACTGCCGGACTTGGAGGAATGTCTGGAGCTCAGCCCAAGGCTGGTAATATTGCAGGATGCATTAGTGTTATTGCAGAAGTTAATGAAAAGGCTATCCAAACACGTCACTCGCAAGGTTGGGTTGATGAAGTTATTGAAGATTTAGACGAGCTTTGCGAAAGAGTTGAAATAGCCAAAGCACACCTCGAAGTGGTTTCAATAGCTTATCACGGCAATATTGTTGATGTATGGGAGAAATTTGCCAAAGAAAATATTAAGGTTGATTTAGGATCAGATCAAACCTCATTACACAATCCTTGGGCCGGAGGATACTATCCTGTTGGATTATCCTTTAAAGAAGCCAACACAATGATGGCTCATCAACCCGAACTTTTTAAAGAGAAAGTACAAGAAAGCTTGCGACGCCATGTAGCAGCTATCAATAAGTTAGCCAATAAGGGTATGTACTTTTTCGATTATGGAAATGCTTTTTTATTGGAATCAAGTCGTGCTGGTGCCGACATTCTAAAAGAAAATGGTGATTTCAAATACCCATCGTACGTACAAGATATAATGGGCCCCATGTGTTTCGACTATGGATTTGGCCCTTTCCGTTGGGTTTGTAGTAGCAATAATCCGTTAGACTTGAAGGAAACCGACCGAATTGCAACCGAAGTACTGGAAGAACTTCGTCAGGAGTCGCCTATTGAAATTCAACAACAAATGGCTGATAATATCCATTGGATAAAAGAAGCAGGCCAAAATAAGCTTGTTGTAGGCTCTCAGGCACGTATTTTATATGCAGATGCCGAAGGACGAATTCGCATTGCTAAAGCCTTTAATAAGGCCATTAAAAAGGGTATTATTTCGGCACCTGTTATTTTAGGTCGGGATCATCACGACGTATCAGGAACTGATAGTCCATATCGCGAAACATCTAATATTTATGATGGATCGCGCTTTACTGCTGATATGGCTATTCAAAACGTGATTGGCGATTCGTTCAGAGGTGCCTCATGGGTTAGTATCCATAACGGAGGTGGCGTTGGCTGGGGCGAAGTTATAAATGGCGGCTTTGGCATGATACTTGATGGTAGCAAAGAGGCTAAACGACGCTTACAAAGTATGCTGTTCTGGGATGTTAACAACGGTATCTCGCGCAGAAGCTGGGCTCGAAACGAGGAGGCTGTTTTTGCCATAAAAAGAGCAATGAAGGCCAATCCTAATTTAAAAGTTACATTACCTAATATGACCAATACTGATATGATTGACAAACTGTTTAGTTAGCCCTTCATATCCAATCAACAACAATAAGTACTAAGCACTGCAGTCTATCATTTATTGCAGTGCTTTTTTTATTTGCAAAAACCCAATCATTGCATCAATAGTATCAATCAAAATTTTCATAAGTAACAAAATTTATTTCCATAGTTATGTAAGTTTTTTTTCATAGATATGAAAATTTAATTCCATAGTTAGGAAAGTTTATTTCCATAGTTATGAAAATTATACGGAAACTATATGAAGAATTAAAAAGTCACATCTAATTGATTTACTGCTCTTTTTAATAATGTTGAAAACTTAGTTTTTAAATCCTTTTTGAGTAGCAACAGAACCATCAGTCATTGTAATCTTAAGAATATACATCCCACTAGTTAATTCAGCAGTGGAAACTACAACGTTAACTGCAGATATTTTTTACTAACTATCCAACAGTATTGTATAAGGCAACACCTAATACCTTAGCATACTGATAACATCTATTAACCTGAGTTCGACGTAAAATTTTGAACTCAGAACGCTTACAAATAGTGAGTTTCAAGTGTATATTAACGAAAGAATAGCGGGCTATTTTGAGTCGATTGCACGAAGAAAATTGCTGTTTGTATTATGTAACCATAATTAGCTTTTGAGACTATTAAAACTATTCAGATAATATCTGGAATCAGAATCACAATTAAAATTTCCACCATTCCTATTAGATCCACTGCCTTAAAAGCAAAAAACCGCAGCTCTTACGAACTGCGGTCTTACTATTTTTAAAGCTTATTGCTTATTTTTTAATTACTTTTTGAGTAGAGATGGTTCCATCTGCCATTTTAGCCTGAAGTATATACATACCTTTATCTAAATCGCTTGTTGAAATAGCACCCGATACAACTGGTACATTTTTCACTAACTGACCAGCAGCATTGTACAACTTCACTGCTACTACTTCAGCACCATCAATTTTAAATTCAGTAGTAAATGGGTTAGGTGCAATTGTAAATGCACTTGTTTTTCCATCTTCGATGCCACTAGCATTATCAACTACAATTGAATGACCACTATTGGCACTAAATGACATTTGAGCTTCATCTTGGAATTCTGCTCTTAATCCAGTCATTACTAAAGTTTGACCAACTTCATATATAACATCAGAAATACGATAAACACCATATGCCAAAATAGTTGCATCGTTTACATCTTTTACCACTAAAGAAGTCACTGTATTATAGTCAGGATTAACTGTAACTTCAGTTACAACACCTCTTAAAATAGCCAATGTTCCTAAATCTAAATTTAAAAACTCAGCAATTGATGCACATTCAACAGGGAAAGTATATGTTGCTGTTGTAACACTACTGTTGTTCATTCCTTCTTTTATAGCAATTGCCTTAACAACAGTACTTTCACTAATATTAACCGCAGAGGTGAATTCTGTAGAAGTTTCATCTGGATCTGAACCATCTAAAGTATAATATATTGTAGCCCCTTCAGTTGATGTTGCCAAACTTAAATCAAAAGCTTCAGTATATATTCCAGATTCAACACTAAATGTAGGAATCTCAACAGTAGCTACACTATTTAATGTTGTACTAACAACCACATTATCCAATCCTAATTTATCTCGTGACCCTGAACCAGAAACTTCCTCACATGTCCATTTTAGGTATAACTCTTCTCCACTAGCCAAAGATGTACTAATAGTTGTTGTTTTAGTTTCACTTAACCATGCTGGTTCAGCATCTGCAGCTTCAACCGTTTCAAAATTAAGATCAGCAACATCTATAAACGTATTATTATCTGTTGAATAAGAAAAATTAAAACTCACCGATCTATCTCCATGATTCCAAGCAAATACATCATAGCTTATGTCAAATTCATTTACATCTTCTCCTGTATTATTCACAATTTTAAGAACAATTGAACCTGGAGTAAAATCACCACTCGTTGGCTGCACTCCCCATATCATGTTTGAACCATCCTGTGTTTCACTAACATCATATCCGTAGCAACCTCCAGAAGTACTCCCTACACTAGTTCCCTTCGCATAATCTCCTTCTATCCCTTCTGCACCAAATGCCAAATCTCCATCAGACATTCCCAAAACACTAAAAGCATTTGCATTCAGTTGCCCTACTTCAGGAGTCAACGCATAACCAGTTCCAACGTATGCACCGTTATTAACACCGCTAACTGTATTGTCAAAATCAATTGTATAATTGACATCTTTTGCATCAAGCGATAATTGAGCAAAAGATGAAGTACTAATTAATAAAACTAACAAAGAAAAAAGTAAACTTTTTTTCATAATAATAAGATTAAGATTAATAAATTTTTTCGATTTAAATTTATACAAAAATACTTAATCACTATATGTTTTAAGCTACCTAAAGATTAAATTGATGTAAATTTTTTATAAACCGTACGGTCGGTATTATATACCCCTATAAAATGAGGGTTAAAATTGATTTTATCTATTTTTCAGCGCATCATCAATCTTAATGGAAATTTCTTTTTTATACTCTCCGGTATTTAGTTCTTCAGCTTTGTTTAGGTAGTAATTTGCTCTTTCTCTCTGGCCTTGAACAATAGATAAATGAGTTGCGAATAAAGCCGAATAGGGCCCATAGTAACGATCATCATCAACAGATAAGGCTATTACCTTATCATATAATTTCAGCGCTACATCATAGTTATCTAACAGTTCCTCTGCACGTGCCTGCCTATACCACCATTCTACCTGATAAAATGCTGAACAGGAGTTGACCGTAACTGTATTTAATAAACTAATAACAGTAAGGTAATCGCTATTATCAAATAAAAATCGGGTTTTAGTTAAAACTTCCGGCCTCTCTCTCAGATATGGCATTTCGGCAATGGCTTGTTTATCCAATGCTGTTGATATATTTTTTAATTGCTTTATATCATTTAATGCTGCATCTCTTTTGTCTGTCTCTCCCTTCATATGAAAAAAGCGCGCTAATCGAAAGTTAGCATCCGCTTTAAAAGCACTTCCATTACTATCTGTAATAAATCGTCTTAATTCATTAATACCTTCACTATTTAAATCATTCAGCAATAACCTTCCTTTGACATATCTTAATAACGGAAACTCTTCAAATTCATCATTCCAATTTTGCATTGATGTTTTTAACAATGCTGTTTGATTATTTTTAAAAGCATTTAGTGATGCCACAAATGACAGTATGGGAGATTGTAACCGATTTCCCTCTTGAATCAAACGCCTTAAATCGGTTTGATCCATCTCATCAAACTGAAGCTTAAAATACGCCATCATTAATAAACCTTCGCTATATAAACCTGCTTTATGCTTATTTTGTGTTACATAGGAATGTAATAACTGAAAGCCCAACTTTTCGTCGCCCTTAATCCCCAATAACCACGACATAAAACTACTCTGCGCCTGAACCTGATCGGCAAGAATCAAAAACAAACCATTTAGCTTTTGATATTCGAGCGAATTACATACCGCCTCATCTAATCCTGTAAAGGTCTTATATGCGCTATAAATGGTATAAACACCTGTTACCTGATCGCCTTTCATTACCTGCATTAAACCCAATTGCACATTAAGGTTAACAAGCATCAGTGTTGTTTTTGAATTATTGACTTTAGCTACCTTTAAAAGGCGGTTCATTTCTTTTTCGAAACTCTTCAAATGATTTTTATCTTCATCTTTTACAAATTGCAAAAAATGATGATAGGCACTGATATAATAAATTTCATCTTCGTCGAGAGAACCCGTTTCGAAGTATTCAAACTGATATGTCTTGTCAAGACAAATCTGAGCTTGTGTACTTAACCAGGCTTTGTTTTGTGCCCCAACAATTGCAGGAAGTATAATTAGAAGAATGGATACTATTTTCTTCATCAAAACAAGATAATTATAAACAAAAACAGCCGGACAATAGTCCGGCTGCAATTTAGTATTTTTTGTTTGCAGAAATTACTCTGCAGCTTCTTCGCCACCAATCGCTCTGTCAACAAGGATACGACCACAATACTCACAAACAATTACTTTTTTATGAGAAGCAATATCCAATTGTCTTTGAGGTGGAATTTTATTAAAACAACCACCACAAGCGTCACGCTCAACTGTTACAACGGCTAAACCATTACGCGCATTTTTACGAATACGACGGAAAGCAGTTAGTAAACGCTCAGGTACGCTTTTTGCAATTTCTTCTGATTTTTCAGCTAAACGCTCTTCTTCCATTTGCGTTTCACCCACAATCTCGTCTAGCTCTTTCTTTTTAGCAGCTAAGTCAGCTTTACGGTCTTCAAGCAATTGCTTTGATGACTCACCAACTTCTTTTTTATTTTTTAGCTCAGCTGTAAATTCTTTAATACGTTTTTCGCATAACTCAACTTCCAATTTCTGGAACTCAATTTCTTTAGATAAAGAGTCGAACTCGCGATTGTTACGCACATTCATTTGTTGCGCTTCGTATTTTTTAACAAGTAAACCAGATTCTTTAATCTCGTTCTTTTTACCCAGGATGGCGTCGTTCAAACTTTTGATTTCCCCGTCGAGGTTACCCATACGGGTTTCCAACCCTTCAATCTCATCTTCCAAATCCTGAACCTCCAAAGGAAGCTCTCCTCTAAGCGTACGAATCTTATCGATCGAAGATTCCACAGTTTGAAGGTCGTAAAGAGCTCTCAGTCTTTCTTCTACTGACATCTCTTTTTCTTTTGCTTTTGGATCTATATTTGCCATTCTTTATAAATAATTTACTGGATTGGTATTCTCAATTGATAAATGGATTGCAAAATTAGAGAATTTTTTTGTAAGTAACTCAAAAAAAACTTCTTTAGTGTATTGTTCACTCTCAAAATGTCCAATATCTGCAATTACAATTCTTTGTTCTGCATCAAAAAACTGGTGATATTTAAAGTCTCCCGTAATAAATACATCTGCCTTTTCGGCCATTGCTTTACGCAGTAAAAAACTTCCTGACCCACCACAAACAGCTACTTTCTTTACTTTTTTATTCAATAAATCGGTATGTCTGATGCTTCCAACTTTAAATATTTCTTTTACATGCTTAAGAAAAGTCAGCTCATCAACCTCTGTTTCAAGCTCACCAACCATACCAATACCTTTGGTTTTCCAATCATTTTTTAAAGGATAAATATCATAAGCAACCTCTTCGTAAGGATGTTGCTCTAGCATCGTATTTACAACCTTTCGTTGAATAAACGATGGCATAATGGTTTCGATACGTACTTCATCCTCAAAATGTAATTCACCTTTCTCTCCCACAAAAGGATTAGTTTGATCACCTGCCTTAAAAGTCCCTTTTCCTTCCACATTAAAACTGCACGAATCATACTCGCCAATTACACCTGCTCCTGCTTCAAATATGGCATTCCGAACAACCTCGGCATATTCTTTTGGAACATAAACAACCAATTTTACTAAGGCGTCTTTTTTAGCATCCAGAATTTTACAATTTCGTAAACCCAGCTTTTCGCACATTTTCCCGCTAACGCCATTCATTACAGAATCGGCATTAGTGTGTGAAGAATAAATGGCTATATCATTTTTAATAGCTTTTAGTATGACACGCTCCATGTCATTTGCTCCGGTTAGTTTTTTAACACCTGAAAGCATGATAGGATGATGCGAAACTACCATATTACAACCTTTTGCAATGGCTTCATCAATAATTTTTTCGGTAATATCCAATGTAATCAAAACACCTTTCACCTCTGCTTGGGCTTCGCCTAATAACAAACCAACATTATCGAAATCTTCTTTCAATGCCGATGGCGCAAACTGCTCCATCACATTAACCACATCGCTTATTGTATTATTCATTAACTATCAATATTATCTCTAACCTCAATCAGTAACTCTCGTATTTCTTTTAATTTTGATACTACTTCAAAATCATGTACCGTATCATCTCTGTTTTCTTTTAGTTTTTTCTGTGCCCCTTTCAAGGTCATTCCTTTTTCTTTAACAAGATGATAGATAAGGTGGAAGTTTTCAATATCCTTGGGAGTAAACATGCGATTACCTTTTTTGTTTTTATGCGGTTTAATCACATCAAACTCTTTTTCCCAAAAACGAATTAACGAAGTGTTAACCTCAAACATATCAGCAACTTCGCCGATTGAGTAATACAGTTTCTCAACCTTTTTTTCTTTATAAGGCATTTGTCTTTGTTTGTTAATTATCCTAAGTCAGACAAATATGAAGTTTATCTGCACTTTTTAATTAAGTAAGCGATAGTATTACAATATTAGCAGTATTTTAACTAAATGCCAAACCAAAAAACACACGCTTCCCTTAAAAACTGTAGGCTTATCTATTATCTTTGAACAAAACATCTAAATATGAAATCGACCTTTCTTCTAAGCCTGATATTTATTACCAACCTATTCATATCAAACGCACAAAGCCAAAAACAAGGACTCTCGTTTATTGGTGTAGGTGATATGATGCTGGGCACACATTTTCCTTCGCCCCAATACCTACCGCCCAACAACGATCCATGGCCTTTATTAAAAGAAGTTCAACCTATTTTTGCAGGTGCCGACATTGTATTTGGTAACCTCGAAGGAGCTTTCTTGGATGATGGTGCTGTATTTAAACGATGCAAAGACACTACTAAATGCTATGCTTTTAAAACTCCAACATCATTTGCTCCGGCATTGAAAAAAGTAGGTTTTAATTTACTAAACCTGGCAAATAATCACATTCGGGATTTTGGCCCGGCAGGCTTGCAAAAAACAACTTTTATTTTGGATAGTCTTCAAATTCCGTATGCTGGGTTAGTTACCAAACCTACGGATATTTTAGAATACGAAGGATATAAAATAGGTTTATGTGGATTTGCCCCTAACACTGGAACAGTTCAAATTGGTGATATCCCCAATGCAGTAAGAATTGTTAAGGAACTTAAAGCCAAATGCGATTATGTGGTGGTTTCGTTTCACGGGGGAGCCGAAGGCAAAGATCACCAACACGTAAACCGACAAACAGAAATTTTCTATGGCGAAAACAGAGGCAATGTATATGAGTTTGCACATGCAATGATTGATGCCGGAGCTGATATTGTTTTCGGGCATGGTCCACATGTTCCGCGCTCCATCGAAATTTACAATAACCGATTTATTGCTTATAGCCTGGGCAACTTTTGTACTTATAGCCGCTTTAATTTAACAGGGGCAAATGCTTTAACTCCTGTTATTCAAGTATGGACTAATACAGATGGCTCATTCGTTAGAGGTAAAATTCATTCGTTTCGCCAGATCAAAGGTTCCGGTACTTTCCCTGATCCTTCTAATCAGGTATTATTTAAAGTAAGAGACCTAACAAGAATTGATTTCCCAGAATTAAATCATCGGCTAATAATTGATGATGATGGTGATTTCTACATGCCGTTCGATAAACCAATTAAGAGCCTCGGTTTTCAAACAAAAAACACCAGCATTAAAGCACCTAATCTATTATCACATGTAGAAGTTCCAATTGAAGCAATTGATGATAGAACATCAAAACGTAGAAAAAAGAAATAAAAAAAGGCCGCAATAAGCGGCCTTTTCTATTATCTAGTTTATTATTAATCGAATGTTTGATTTGAGTTAGACGAAATCTGAATCATCTTATCATATTGCTCAGCTGTTAACTCTTCTTTAAAGTAGTAATGTTGAGGATTCACTTTTCGCCCTTTTTCAATTACTTCGTAATGTACGTGCGGTGCAGTACTGGTTCCTGTATTCCCAACAAAACCAATTACATCTCCTCGTTTAACTTTCTGACCCATTTTAACATTGAACTGATCCATGTGTCCATAAAGCGTTTTATAACCAAAACCATGATCTATTTCTACACGTTTTCCATATCCTCGTGCTTCATTCGTAATCTTGCAAATAACACCATCACCAGTCGCATAAATTTCAGTTCCTTTAGGTGCACTAAAATCCATACCATAATGGAATTTTCTAACTTTATATACAGGATGAATTCGATAGCCCCAACCGGAAGCTGTACGTCTTAAATCTTTATTAGCAATTGGCATAATAGCAGGCACACACCGAATCATCTCATCCTTGCGTTTTGCCAATTCAATCACTTCATCAAAAGAAGTTGATTGAACATACAATTGCTTCATAACGATATCCAAACGCTTAGCAGTTTCAATCACCAAGTCTTTATTATCCATACTTTCGAGGTGTTCGTATCGATTTACACCACCAAAACCTGCTTTACGAATACTGGTTGGAATACTGTCTGCCTGAAAAATGGTTCGGTAAATATTTTCATCGCGAAGTTCGATGTCTTCTAATACAGTCTCCACCTGAGCCAGCTTCTTATTCATTATATCATACTGAGACAATAACTGTTGTATTTCCCTGGCTTGACGCTTTTCTACCGGACTCTCAAAAACATAAGGATATATAAAATAGAGTACGAAACCTAACAATAATAAGGAGGTAAGATAGATTGAGCCACGGGTAAAATAGTAATTAAATCCTTTTTTAATACGATCATAACTGAGCGTTTCGGGATTGTATCTGTATTTGACCTTAGACATGCTTTGATCAGTTTTATTTTAAAGTTAAAAAATTATTCTCGAAACGTCCAAAATTAGGTAAATAATCTAACTTTGCAAGAAATTTTTTTCGTTGCAGAAGAGTCTCATTAAAATTTAAGTATTTACTTTTCTGGAAATGATACAACAAGCTAGAGTCGCAGATTCTAAGCTCTTTTAGTTAGCAAATAAATAACAGACATAAAAGTAACATAACATGATGACGGCATCAGAAATCAGGAAGAGTTTTTGGGATTTTTTCAGTTCAAAAGAACACAAAATTGTTTCTTCTGCTCCAATGGTAGTTAAGAACGATCCTACATTAATGTTTACCAATGCAGGAATGAATCAATTCAAAGACATTTTTCTTGGTAACAATGCACCGGTAAGTCCACGCGTGGCCAACTCGCAAAAATGTTTGCGTGTATCGGGTAAGCACAACGACTTAGAAGAAGTTGGACATGACACCTATCATCACACCATGTTTGAAATGCTAGGTAATTGGTCGTTTGGCGATTATTTCAAAAAAGAAGCCATTGAATGGGCTTGGGAGTACCTTACCGAAGTATTAAAAATTGATAAAGACAGATTATACGTTACTGTTTTTGAAGGTAGCAAGGAAGATAACGTTGAGCGCGATAACGAAGCTGCAGATAATTGGAAAGAATGGATTAGTGAAGACCGTATTATCAACGGAAACAAAAAAGATAATTTCTGGGAAATGGGTGATACAGGACCTTGTGGCCCTTGCTCTGAAATACATATAGACATGCGCTCGGATGATGAACGAGCAAAAGTGGATGGAAAATCTTTAGTTAATAAAGATCACCCACAAGTAATTGAAATATGGAATCTGGTATTTATCCAATTCAACCGAAAAGCAAACGGTGAATTAGTCCCTCTACCTAACAAACACGTGGATACAGGAATGGGATTCGAACGCTTATGTCGTGCTATCCAAGGAAAAACATCTAATTACGACACCGATGTATTCTTACCTCTTTTAAATAAAATTTCTGAAATATCGGGTTTTGAATATGGTAAGGAAGAGGAAGTAGATATTGCCATGCGCGTTGTTGCTGACCACGTTAGAACCATCTCTTTTTCAATTACTGATGGACAATTACCTTCAAATAATAAGGCAGGTTATGTAATTCGACGCATTCTTCGTCGTGCAGTACGCTACAGCTACACCTTCCTTAACAGCAAAGAAGCATTTATTTACAAACTGGTTGATACCTTAATTGAAACAATGGGTGATGCTTATCCGGAATTGGAGGCTCAAAAAACATTGGTTCAAAAGGTGATTAAAGAAGAAGAAGAATCATTCTTACGAACTTTATCAACCGGCATACATATGTTGGATAAAATTATTGCCGATACCAAAAACAAGGATTTTAATGTAGTTCATGGCAAAGTGGCTTTTGAATTATACGATACTTTTGGATTCCCATTGGATTTGACAGAACTAATTCTGAAAGAAAACGGACTGGTTGTTAACCGTGAAGAGTTTCAGATTGAGATGGACAAACAAAAGGAACGTGCACGTAATGCAACCTCAATCGAAACGGACGACTGGCAAATTCTACAGCAAGACGACCGCGAAGAATTTATTGGTTACGACTACCTTGAAACTGAATTATTTATTACACGATATCGCAAAATAAAGGCAAAGAACAAGGAGCTTTATCAATTGGTATTCAATATTACTCCTTTCTATGCCGAAAGTGGTGGTCAGGTTGGTGACTCGGGATATATCCAGCAAGGTGAAGATAAAGTAAACATTATCGACACTAAAAAAGAAAATAACTTAATTGTTCACATTGCGAAGAAACTTCCAGAGAATATAAATGGAACTTTCAAAGCGCACGTTAATAAAAAAGATCGTCAGAGTACCGCCAATAACCACACTGCAACACACCTTTTACATGCTGCATTAAGAGAAGTATTAGGAACTCATGTTGAACAAAAAGGTTCTTTAGTCCATCCTGAATATTTACGTTTCGACTTTGCACATTTTCAAAAAGTATCAGAGGAAGAACTAGAAAAAGTTGCAACAATCGTAAATAGCAAAATCAGACAAAATATAAACTTAGAAGAGAGTAGAGAGATTCCTTATCCCAAAGCACTAGAAATGGGTGCTATGGCTTTATTTGGCGAAAAATACGGCGACTTAGTGCGTACCATCAAATTTGGAGAATCGGTTGAATTATGTGGAGGAACCCACGTAAAAGCTACTGGTGAAATAGGGTTCTTCAAAATCATTAGCGAATCGTCAATTGCTGCCGGAATCCGACGTATTGAAGCTGTAACAGGAGCCAAATCCGAAGAGTTCATCAACCAACAATTTGGTTTACTTAAGGAGTTACAACAGATGTTTAAAAACCCTGTCAACCTTAAAAAGAACATCGAAAACTTGTTAGAAGAGCATCTTGTAATGAGTAAAGAGGTTCAGGGCATGAAGAAAAATGTGATGAGCATCGAAAAGCGCAACATTATCGATACAGCTAAAGAAGTGAATGGCGTTAGCTTAATAGCGAGCAGAGTTAAACCAATTATAGCAGATCAGATTAAAGATTTGGCCCATATGATTAAAAACGAAACCGAGGACGACATTGTAGTTGTTTTAGGTGGAGAAGTAAATGGTAAGCCTCAATTAGCGATTCTGATATCTGAAAAATTGGTTAAAGAAAATAACTTAAATGCCGGAACCATTGTTCGCGAAGCTGCCAAACGTATGCAAGGTGGCGGTGGTGGCCAGCCATTTTTTGCTACCGCAGGAGGTAAAAATGCAGATGGATTAGATACCGCTATTGAAGAGGCGGTTGCCTTAATTAAAGATAAATTGGAAGCTTAATCTCACAAGATATCCGAAATAAAGAAGCCCGGTTGATGCCGGGCTTTTTCTTTTATAATAATGATTTTTAAATTTACTTGTCTCTTAACTTCTGATACATTAACTCATCCACAAAACCGTTTTTGGTTCTAACCCAAGCTTTTTTATTTCCGATTAGTTCAAAACCTGCTTTCTCGAACAACTGAATACTTGCCTTGTTATTGATTGAAATATTGGCATATAATTGATTCAAACCTAGTGTGTCGAAGCAATATTCAATAAACATTTCTAGCGCGTCAAAAGCATAGCCTTTATTACGATAATCTTCATGAATGATGATACCAATACCCCCACGTTGATGAAAACCATCAAAATCGAAAAGATCAATCATTCCAACAGCATTATGCGATGGTTCCAGTTCGATAATTAACCGAAGCTGCTTTGTTTGATAAACATCTAACTGAGCTTGCTCTATGTAAAGCTTAAGTTGATGCCTAGAAAAAGGGGTGAGCGTATTGCTCACCTCCCATATCTTCATATCATTTTCCCACTTGTATAGTAAATCTACATCGGTGGGTTCCAGAGCTCTTAATACCAGCTCTTCTTTTTCCATTATTTATCTTTAACTAAGTTGTCGTATTGCTTAATGTCGCGAATAAACGCATCATCCCATATTTTCTTATCTCCAAAGATAGCACCTTTTGCTTTTAATGTAGCTTTGTATCCCTTATAGCTACCATAAGCATAACGGAACCATCCATCTTTACACTCATACACCTTGATAAGATTCACATCCAAGCCATTTTTAACAAACAACTCATTTGTTTTATCAGGCTCTTTTAACGATACAAACTGAACAGTGTAATATGGTATTCCATCTGAAACATCCATTGTTGAAACGGGTGTTGTATCTTCTTCCACCACTTTTTGTTCAGCCAGATACTTCATCTGTACATCATCGAGCATCATTGTTTTCTCGCTTTTCTTATAAGCCATTTCACGCTCAACATCAACTAACATTTCTTCTTCTTCGTAACCTTCGCCAGCATAAACAACCTTGTACTTTTTATCTGCTTCCAGAATTAAAACGTATTTACCTGTTCCTGGATGTGGTTTATAAGCACCTACTTCTTCTTTTGTTTCTGCATCACTCACGTAGATTCGAACATTTTCTAAAGGAGCATCACCACTAACAACAGTCCCTTTAAATACGGCTAATCTATTAATTTCAGGCTCTTCGTATTCAACCAAATAAATATCAGACCCTCCATAACTCCCTTCGTATTTTGACGAAGCATAATAAGCTATATTTCGAGTAGCTGTTGGCACAAAGAAGAAATCATCATCAGGAGTATTAATAGGATAACCAATATTTACCGGAGCACTCCATTCTCCATCATCTTGCAATTGCGAATAAAAAATATCGAATTTACCCATACTATTATGTCCTTCTGAACTAAAATAAAGAGTTCGGCCATCGGGGTGAATCATTGGAGTTTCTTCATCATATGGAGTATTTAAAACCGACATATTTTCAGGTTTTGCCCATTCGCCATTTGGCAAACGTCGAACCCTATAAATATCCAACCCTCCAACTCCACCTTCGCGATTACTAGTAAAATACATGGTATTATTATCAGGCGAAATTGAAGCATGTGTTTCGTCAAACTTTGAATTAATTGGCTCAGGTAATTTTACTGGCTCTGACCAATCTTCACCATCGTAAGTACTTTTATAAATATTAGAGCCACCAATATCATTTCGGAAAATATACAACTCAGTACCATCAACAGACAAACAAACCCCAGCTTCATGTCCTTCTTTACGAAATAACTCTTTTAGCGATTTTGCCTTATCCCATTTTCCATCCTCTTTATCTGAATAATAGATACGTTCCGCATATTGTCCATCTGGTAATAATTCGCTATAACTTGAAGCACGACGTGATGTAAAAAGCAATAATGATTCATCAGCCGAGATAAGAGGACTATGATCATCGTATTTTGAGTTTACTTCTGATCCTAAATTTGTAACATCTAGTTTTACGGGATGTGCCATTAATTCAATGGCATTTTCGCAATGTTCGATTTGACGGCGCAAGTTACTTAACACATCTTCTCTTGAACTATCGACCTCAGCAATTACTTTTTCGTATATACCAATCGCTTTTTCAGGCTGTAACAGAAGTTGATAATTCATTCCAATAAACGACTGGGCATCAATGGAAACAACACCGAACTTTTCTTCTTCTGGCAATAGTGAATAAAGCTTTTCGAAGTGCTTTATCGAATTTTCGTGGTTCCCTAAACTTAATTCGCAATAACCAAGATTGTAGAGAACCTCCACATCCCCATCATCTTCAGCCAACAATTCTTCAAACAGATCTTTAGCCTCCTCAAAGGCCTTATTATCCATTAAATAAACTGCATCTTTGTATTTTTTATTATCCCGAAATTGAGCATTCGAGATCTGAACGGCGAATAAAACGGTAATGCTTACCAATAGAAAACGTTGTATCATGTTGGGGTTGGCTTAAATATTTACCTCAATTAATTAAATAAAGTGCAAAATAAGAAATTAACACCTGTTGACACACTGTGATCAACAATATTTTTGATTAAACACACAAAACTGTCCTTTATTTACCTTGTTTTGCATCTTCAACAACAATTGGATCGAGATAAGAAGCTTTACCCTGAGTTGTAAAATCCTGTCGGGCTGAAACTGAAAATTCTTTCTCCATTGTTGCTTTACCAAAAGTACGTATGGTCATCACATATTTAACACCTGTTGAAAGAATCATCACATATTTACCCGTTTCGGGATGTGGTCGATACACCCCGATTTGCTCTCCTGTTTCTTTTTTATTAACAGTAATTTGCGACTCATAAGAAGGAATACCTTCTTGTGTAAAAATAAATCCTGCTACCACAGCCAACGATCGTTCATCCAACTCAGGAAACTCAATCAGCCAAATATCAGATTTACCATATCCACCTGGCCTTTCTGATGCAAAATAAACCCTTTGTCCATCCAAAGTTGGAGAATAAAACAAATCGTCGCCAGGCGTATTAATGGGATAACCAATGTTTTTGGGCTCGCTCCATTTCTGTTCTTGATCGTTTAGTTTTTTTGACGAAAAAATATCAAACCCTCCCATCGACTTATGCCCCATCGATGCAAAGTAGAGTGTTTTTTCATCGTGCGATAAAAATGGACTTTCTTCATCTTCTGCAGTATTTATTGTGGGCCCCAAATTCATTATTTTTCCCCAGCTACCATCGGGTAGCTTTTGTGTCATATATAAATCTTTGCCTCCAAATCCTCCGGGACGATCACTTGAGAACAAAAGAGTATTTCCATTATACGAAAAAGATCCGTGTGTTTCGTTGTAATCCGTATTAATTGGTTTGGGAAACTTCACTGGTTCCGACCATCCTTTATCGCTTAAGGTTGAATAATACAAATCGCCTGATATTCCATCGTTACGATATAAAATTAGAGTTTGCCCATCGGCACTTAAACTACAGGTTGCATCGTTTCCATCGGTATTGATTTTTTGCCCCAGATTCATTGCTGGTAGCCATTTCCCTTCACGCCATATTGTTTGATGAATATCCTCGTAATACAAATCGTCGTATGTTTTCAAACTACCGGTTCCCTGTCTGTTAGATGTAAACATCAGAATGGTTTCGTCTGCTGAAATAACTGGGCTATGTTCGTCGTTTTCGCTATTTACTGCCTGGCCAAGATTACTTATTCTAAAATCAACCGGGTGACTTTTTAATTCAATGGCATTTTGATTGTATGCAGTTTCTCGCTCAATTTCTTTTAACAAAACTTTCTGTTTGGCCGGAATATTATCTTTCAATGCACTTAACTCAGTTAATGCTTCCTCAAATCGATAATTCAAATGATAGGCCTGTGCCAGATAATATCTCGCCTCAATGGCTCTATGGTTTCTTTTCCGATCTAATGGATAAAATTCTTTTGCTTTCTCGAGGTAGGGAATCGCTTCTTTGGTTTTATAGTCATCGTTGAGCAAACATAATCCCATCTGCAGATTTAAAATTGGTTCGTTGGGATAATTGGATAATAATGGTTTAATCTTCTGTGCAGCTTCGTCGAATTTCTCAAGATTAATGGCATCAGTGATGGCATTCAACTCTTTCTTTTTCAATTTTGGCTGAGCCACTATTACGGCATTAACACAAAATAATAAACAAAAAACACGAATAATTTTAAATGTGTGTAAGCACTGCATTATATGAGTAACATTTGATTAGATACTTGATAAACTGGCTACAAGTTACTAAATAAATTCAGTATAAAACACTTACTTATTATTGATTTTATTAGGATACAGAGCTTGCTGTTTATAATAGTACAACCTGCCCCTTTCCGTTAACCAAATTATTTTGAATAATGTATTTACGGCTGGGAGCCACATAAACATAAGGCACTTGCCCACACTTATCAACAATAGTTATCAAATCTTTTAGAGCCATCGTTTTTAAATCCAGTATGATAAGATCAAAGCCTATAGCTTCATCCCAACGATCAACTCTTTTTATTTCTGAAGTATATCTTATTTGTAATTTATCAACTAAGGTTGCATCTGTTCCTATAAATGCAATGTTACGGTATTTAGGTGCTTCACGAAACGGTTCGCTTTTTTGTTTAAAAGACAGTAGTGCTATTTTTAATCTCTGAATACCATTTATCGCTAACCATATTAATCCATTTAAAAGAAATAAACGCCTTTTATAGAAATACTTTCGATAAAAGATCCACATCGATTGATAAAAATACCGGTAAATATTTTTATCCGTAACGGTTGATTTTCCTTTAAAATGAATGATGGGACTGCTACCTAAATAGCGGTTATTTCCTTTTTGAAGGATGGTATACGACAAATCAATATCCTCGCCATACATAAAATACTGCTCCTCGAGATATTGAAACTGTCCTTTTTTATCGCGTTGCTGAGCCAAGAAAGCACCCGACAAAATCTCTACATCATGATCGTTCTTCTCATCCAGATCACCATGATAATAACGAGCTAATAATTTTGAAGAAGGGAAAAGTGCCGTTAATCCCATTATTTTACAAAACGAAGTAAATGGCGTTGGAATGCCTCTTTTGGATTCCTTCAAAAAACGACCTTCGCCATTAATCATTCTTACCCCTAATGCACCTGCCTTATCATTGCTTTGATAGTAATTGAGCACATTGCAGAATGTATCTTCCGCTACAATTACATCGGGATTTACCAAAACAGCTACTTTACCTTTGGCCAATTGTAAACCTCTATTATTGGCTTTTGCAAATCCGAGGTTCTGATTGTTAGCAATTACTTTTACGAATGGATAAGAATGAGCCACCTTCTCAGCTATTGAAACAGCCGATGCATTATCAACCACAATCACTTCAGCTTCCAGATCTTTTATAGCCTGTTGCATTGAAAACAAGGTAAGATCGAGAAACTCCCACGAATTATAGCTAACAATAATAATCGAAAGATCAAGGTAATTTTTACTCATTACTAGAAATAGAACATCACTCAGTTTAAACTATCGATTTAAACCATTATTTAGTATTCGTTGCTGCAAAACAAATGCTGTAGAAATCCACAAAAAGTTTTTCGACGTGCGCGGTTATAGTTATTTCTAAATTGTTCCTTCTCTTGTTGGGAAGCATTTTTATTTAACTGTTGCCATATTTCGCCCCAACCTAGAAAACCGCCCACATTTCGATCATCGATAAAAATATCGGCATTTACTTTTCTACTCATCGAATCATCCAATACTTCCTCGGGATAAGTTCGGTTTACCGCATAAAACTCTACCCCATTTTTTCGGCAATATTCCACTGCCTCATCCAGCAGTTTACCTGATCTGATTGTCCACAGCACGAGTAAATGTCCTTGTGTTTGCAATGCCTTTAAGGTTTGAAAAGCAAAAATCTTTTCTTTTCCAATGGCTGGATATTTATGTTCTACTATAGTACCGTCAAAATCTACAGCTATAAGCATAAAATTAAAATTTAAAGATCTACATTATTACCTTCGAGGTCTTTCTTGATTGCATTTACTGAAGGGTAATTCAGTAAGAGGAACAAATATAATAAACCAAAAATCATTAGCTGGTTTATTTCGCCTGTTGTTAAATAAATTAATATGCTAATCAGCGATAATCCCTCTAATGTGGTCATTTTAATAAAAAAGGCAGTTCGGTACTGAAGTATTTTTCGTTCGTAAGGTTGATCGGGATTGATATGGCTTATTTTTCGTTTATGAAACATATACGACGCAGGTATACCAACCAAAGCCAATAAAATATTTAACGATTTCAGATTATTCTCCATGCTCGTGCTAAATCCGCTTACCTTGCCAACCGATGTTACAAAATAAAAGGCAAAAGCGGCAAACATTGCCAAAAGTAAGGCAATTGCAAAATAAATTAACTGAATTTGTTTTATAGTTTTCTTGCTTTCCATAGTTTACAAAGTGTTTTCAAATGGTAATCGGTTCACCAGCGATCGGCCCAACGTAACCTCATCGGTATACTCCAATTCATCGCCAATGGATACACCCCGGGCAATGGTTGTCATCTTAATACCGTATTTCTCAAATTTCTTGAATAAATAAAAGTTGGTTGTATCTCCCTCCATAGTAGTGCTTAATGCAAAAACAATTTCAGAGACACCTCCTTCTTTCATTTTTTCTTCAAGTGGACCAATTGTCAGATCATCGGGGCCAATACCATCCATTGGAGAAATAACGCCACCCAGCACATGATACACTCCATCGAATTGTTGGGTATTTTCAATGGCCATCACATCCCGAATACTTTCCACCACGCAAATTAATTCGTGATTACGATTGGTATCTGCACAAATATGGCAGGTTTCGCTATCAGAGATATTATGACAGCTCTTACAGTACATGATTTCTTCGCGCATCAAGTGGATCGAATCAGAGAATTTAAATACCGTTTCTTTATCCTGTTTAAGAAGATGCAGCACCAAACGCAAAGCTGTTTTGCGGCCAATCCCAGGCAGTTTTGAAAATTCGTTAACTGCCACTTCTAGTAATTTCGATGGATAAGAGGCTGAGGTCATATTCTTTTTTTTATTCGGCTGCAAAGGTAATAAAAAGATGATTCCATGGGGATAATCCAATCTTACACCTCTCATTTTATACTATCACAAGATGATACAATTCATTATTACTTTTCAAATTCGTAACAAAGAAGGTAGTTTCAACCTATGCTCATTAGGGATGCTTATTAAAAAAACGGGTTCGAAAGAAAATCCTAAATGTTCAAGGCCTAAGTACATGCAGGATTATGTCTCTATCCTTGAAGATTGTCATCATCCCTTCGGCTACAGCCTTTCTGAACCATGTAATCATCCTCCTCCACTGTGTACTTGCCTTAAGTACATAGATTATTATCGTTATAACCTTTGTACATATGATCATCCCATGTGTACTTATTATGAGTACACGAGTTAGAATCGAAATATCTCGCATGCTTACTCATCAAAACAGAATCTGTTATATTTGAGCTATAATTTTGATAAATGATGAATCCCATACTAGTCGTATCTATCATAGCAGCCTATTTTGCTGTACTAATTACCATATCAATCCTAACCAGTAAAAAAGCCGACAATGATGCTTTTTTCAGGGGTAATAAACAATCGCCCTGGTACATTGTATCCATAGGTATGATCGGTGCTTCGTTATCGGGGGTTACCTTTATTTCGGTACCCGGATGGGTAGGTTCAACCGGATTAACCTATATGCAAATGGTAATGGGGTATTTTTTAGGATACCTGGTAATTGCCCACATTTTACTCCCTTTGTACTACAAGCTTAATCTTACTTCGATTTATTCCTACCTCGAAGATAGATTTGGCTTTTGGTCGTATAAATCAGGAGCAGTTTTATTTTTGCTATCGCGAACCATTGGTGCATCGGCTCGCTTGTATTTGGTAGCCAATGTGCTTCAACTTACCATTTTTGATGCTTTCAATATACCCTTTGAAGCCACTGTATTGGTTACCATTTTACTTATCTGGCTGTATACTTTTAAGGGAGGAATCAAAACCATCATCTGGACCGACACTTTACAAACACTCTTTATGTTGTTGAGTGTAGGCATTACCGTGGTAGTTATTACCAAAAGCATGAATCTTACTTTTGGCAGCATGATTTCAACCATAACGCAAAGCGACTACTCTAAAATATTTGTATTTGATGACTGGACTTCGAAACAGCATTTTATCAAACAGTTTTTCTCTGGTGCATTTATCACCATTGTAATGACAGGATTGGATCAGGATATGATGCAAAAGAATCTTACATGTCGTAATCTTAAAGATGCTCAAAAAAATATGCACTGGTATGGTTTTTCGTTTGTACCGGTTAACCTCCTTTTTTTAGGACTGGGTGTTTTGCTGTATACATTTGCTAACAATCAAGGAATTGCAATACCTGACCATGCAGACAATTTATTTCCCACCATCGCTACGGGCGGATATCTACCTCAAATAGTGGGTGTCTTTTTTATTTTAGGATTGGTTGCTGCCGCTTATTCCAGTGCCGATTCCGCTCTTACATCGTTAACCACTTCATTTTCTGTTGATATTATTGGACTCAAAAACAAATCAGAACAGAAGGCTAAGCGCACCCGATTTATAGTACACATTGGTTTTAGTTTTTTGCTGGCCTTGGTTATATTACTCTTCCGTGTTTTTAACGACGATAGTATAATCAGTACCATCTTTAATCTGGCCGGATACACCTATGGGCCTTTGCTAGGTTTATATGCTTTTGGATTATTTACATCATTAAAAGTAAAAGACAAATGGGTTCCTCTTATTGCGATTATTGCTCCCGTTTGCGTTGGAATTTTAGATTTCAACGCAAAAGAGTGGTTTGGAGTAGTATTAGGATATGAAAAGCTGATACTAAACGGGTTTATTACCTATTTTGGATTATTGTTGATTGCCTTGCCTAAAAACCAAAAACTCCCCGCTAAATAGCGAGGAGTCATTTATTTTATTCGAAACTTATGGAACCACGATTTTCTTCTGTTTCGTGATAATCATACATCTCTCTTAATGTTTCGGCATACTTGCGATAAATAACCCTACGCCTAAGCTTTAAGGTTGGCGAAAGCTCACCACTTGGTGCCGACCAGTTATCGCATATTAAACGGAAACGCTTTATTTGCTCGTGCGCTCCCAGTTGTTTATTGTATCTATGCACTTCTTTTCGGAATACAGCGGTGATTTTTTCATCTCCAACCAATTCTTTATTATCTCTGAAGTGTATTTTATGTTCGTGAGCCCACATGTGCAAAAACTCAAAATTAGGGGCAATAATACATCCGGCAAACTTCTCGCTTTCTCCAACAATAATGGCTTGCTCGATAAAATCAGACTCTTTCAATAAATTTTCGATGGCCTGAGGAGCAATGTATTTCCCACTCGAAAGCTTAAACATTTCTTTCTTACGATCGGTAATCTTCAAAAATTTATTATCGATTAAAGTACCAATATCACCCGTATGAAACCATCCCTCCTTATCGATTACCTCATCGGTATTTTTTTGATCTTTATAATAGCCCATCATAATATTTGGACCTTTAGCCAGAATTTCGCCATCGTCATCGATCTTCACCTCAACGCTATCAAAAACAGGGCCTACTGTACCAATCTTTAAATTACCCGGTTCGGCAATAAAGTTAGCCGCAATAACCGGAGCTGTTTCTGTTAAGCCGTAACCTTCCATCAACGGAATACCCGCGGCAAAAAATAAACGACTCAAGCGGGGTTGAAGAGCAGCGCCGCCACAAACAACCAAACGTAAATTACCTCCAAAGGCTTTTTGCCATTTCGAGAAAATCAGCTTACGGGCAATCTTAAGTTTAATTGAATATAAAGGGAAGTTTTTACCATTGGTACGAAATCGTTCACCAAGATGCAATGCCCAAAAGAATAAGAATTTACTCACACCCGATAAATCATTTCCTTTGGCAACCATCTTGTCGTAAATACGCTCCATTACCCTTGGTACGGTTACAAAAGCCGAAGCTTTAATTTCTGCAAGATTCTGCGCAATTGTCCCCAGGTTTTCAGCATAATATATACTACAACCATTGAATTGATACAAATAATTAATCATTCGCTCATACACGTGACATAGTGGCAAAAAACTCAGAATATTATCGTCGGGAGATAAAGGATAACGCGGATAGGCATCCTTCATATTACTCAACAGATTCTTATGACTCAGCATAACGCCCTTTGGATTACCCGTAGTGCCCGAAGTATAAATAATAGAAACTAACTCATCTTCTGTAATAGAGTCTCTTATTTCTTTAAACTTATCTTTCCAGATAATACGATGCTCTTGACCAAGATTCGTAATTTCTGTCCAGTTTTTAGCCCCTGCAATATCATTAAAAGTATATATTTCTTTTATTGATTCGATATCGGAAGTAACTTCTTTAAGGCGCTTGTACAAGTTAATGTCAGAAACCATTAGTATACGAGCATCACTATGTTCTAGAATATATTTATATTCTTCATCTGATATGGTTGGATAAATGGGTACATGCACCACACCAATCATCGACATTCCCATATCAACAAAATTCCATTCAGGCCTGTTATTGGTAACGGTGGCAATTTTGTCACCTTTCTGAAATCCCATTTCGAGCAAACCATAACTAAATAAACGAGCCTGCTCACTATATTCTTTTGCGCTAAACTTAACCCATTCCTTATTGCGTTTGGCACATAGTATATCATCCTTTGGAATATTATACTTAAGGTTGGTAAGTAGATCAAAGGTTCTCTTGATTTCCATTCTTACTTTCTTATCAAGCTATCTGACAATTAGACAAGCTTCAAAGATATATAAAAATGTATGATTAGGTTATTTAGGGATTTTTAATTTCAATACGAAACAATCTTATATTAAAACACTAAACAATCATCAATACCATCGATAAATTACTTACAATTTATCAAATCAACTAAACAACGCTTATGGATGATGAGTAAAACTATTCACCAATAAGGTGATTGCTGTGGGTGATTATTCTTTGGAATATTTTTGAAGCATAGTATACTTTGTTTGCCTATTCACCCACCTTTCTCTTGCATATTTTTGCATATCAACAATAACATCATTTTCATCGACTATCTCCAATCCTAGCAAAGTTTCAATAATATCTTCCATGGTAACAATCCCATCTAAACCGCCATATTCATCAACAATAATTGCCATGTGCTCATGTTTGTCAAGCAATTTTTCCCACAACGTATAAAGCTCAGTCTTATTGGAAACAACCTGAACTTTGCGTTTTATTTCACTTAGTTTAAGATGATGTTGATCTTCGGCCAGTTTCTCAAAAATGGTTTGAATAAATACAATACCGCTAATGTTTTCATCATTCTCAGAATAAACGGGTATACGCGAAAATTTCAAATACTCCTTATGCTTAAAAAACTCCTCAAGGGTAAGATTTTCATCTGCCAATGTAACCACAACACGTGGAGTCATAATTTCAGTTACTCTTATGTTTTTTAGTCGTAGAATATTCTGGATGATTTTATGCTCTTTATCCGAAAAAACACCTTCATCAGCACCAATACTTGCTAATGCGGCTATTTCCTCTCTGCTAATCGGTTTCTCTTTATAATTTTTCGAAAATATTTTTGTGATATAAGCCGACATCAATACCAACGGATATGTAATTACAATCATCCCCTTAATGGTAAATGCTGTAAAAGCAGATAAATTACGCCAATATCTGGCTCCTATGGTTTTAGGTATTATTTCGGTTACTATTAATATTAGGATCGTAAGCACTGCAGAAACAATTCCAAATGCTGCTTCACCAAAAACATCAACAGCTTGCGCACCCACGCCGGCAGCCCCAATAGTATGTGCTACCGTATTTAAAGATAAAATAGCAGAAAGTGGTTTATCGACATTCGACTTATAAGAAAGAAATAAACCGGCCCATTTATATTTTTGATCCTGCTTTACCAACAAAAAAGCTTGCGGTGTGGAAAGTAACACAGACTCCATAATGGAGCATAGAAAAGAAACAAATAGTGCTAAGAAAAGGTAGGCGAGCAATAATAACATCTTTTTCTTTTAAAGATAAAAAACTTTAAACAAAGAAGTTGGAAACAAAAAGGCGAAGAATAAGAATCTCCGCCTATATTTTTTATAAGTCTATATTAAAACCATTGTCGTTTTCGGAAAAGTATAACACCTAATGCCGAAAGTAAAAGCGAACCTAATAAAATAGCCGGCATTGCCCAGCTCCATTCTTCAATATAATTTGGAACATTCATCCCATAGAAACTGGCAATCAAAGTTGGTATCATTAAAATGATAGAGATAAGCGTTAATTGCTTCATCACCACATTTAAATTATTGGAAATAACCGAAGCAAAAGCATCCATCATTCCACTCTGAATATCGGAATAAATTTGTGCTATTTCCAAAGCCTGTTTATTTTCTATCATGGCATCTTCGAGCAAATCTTCATTAATCTCAGAAGTAATCTTGCGCGAATTCTTCAATCGTGCTAATACAATCTCATTGCCTTTAATGGAAGTAATAAAATACACCAGGCATTTTTCCATATTCAACAATTTATTCAATTCCTGATTCTTAATCGATTTTTCAAGATCCTGTTCTATCGAAGCTGTTATTTGGTTGATTTGTTTCAGGTATTTCAGGTACAACCATCCTGCACGTAAAAACAAGCGCAGAATAAAATTAACTCCATCGGTTATTTCCTGGTACTGGTCGCGAAAAGGTGATGGTTCGTTTACTGGCAGCACCTCATTATCCTGTAAACAAAGTGTAAGCGTAAATGTATCGCTTATAAAAATCCCCAAAGGGATGGTATAAAACGGAACTCGTTGATCTCGCGCCCTAACAGGTACACGCAAAATAATTAATGTCCATTTTTCATCATACTCAATACGAGGTCGCTCATCCTGATCTAAAATATCATTCAGAATATCTGAGGGCATTCCAAACTCATCAGTCAGCTTTTTGATTTCATCTGCGGTGGGATTGTTGGCATTAATCCAACATCCATCTTTAGGTTCGCTAATTTCAGCGTAACCTCCGAATGTTTTGAAGATTTTAAGCATTTTGTGCCTCCTTACATCATTAGCCTGCAAGGAAGCACAGACTGCCCCTTACAGGAAGATTACTATTTTTATTTGTCTATTTCCGGGGCCTTCGTCCATTTTGATTCAGCTCTAAAAATTTTTTCGGGCACAAAAGTAGTAAAACCTTTTTGGGTTCTGAAATCCAAAAGCAACAAAATATTAATTTGGTATTTATTTACCCATTACAGAGATTGGTCCAATGTACTGTTTTTAAGACATCAACTATTGTAGGCTCTTATAAAAAGAATTCAGGTTCTTTTCGTACGGTACAATTTTGAAACAAGCGTTGGCGGGTAGCTTCAATTGCAGGATGATTGAATGTACGTGCATCTACCGGACAATTTTTTACACATGCACAACACCAAATACAATCTTCGCCATTTGTGATGGGTTCATCCTCTATTAATATCGCATTGGCAGGACAAACATCCACACAATCTCCACACATTGTACATTTAGCTATATCGGTAAGAGGATAAATATCTGATGGAAAATCTTTGATTGATTTGTAAGGATTGTTACCTGGTAAATCGAAAGGATCAAAACTGTTAGTTGATAGTTTATTTTTTACTTTAATGGCAAATTCTTTACATTTATCAAGATCTGCTTCATCCGGCCTACCTGCAGCTAGAGGCATTTTTTCGATAGAGTATGAATGCTCTCCAATGAAAGCAGCCCCTGCTATCACATCAAACCCTACTTTTTTAGCTACATCACCTAACTCCAATAATGCATCTTCATATTCGCGATTTCCATAAACCACTACTACAATAGCCAATGTTTTTTCGGCTTGAATATTCTTCAGCTTATCTAGCGCTAGTTCAGGTAAACGCCCAGCATAAACCGGAATACCAATAATCGTTAAACAATTCTTATCAACAATGGAAATAGATTCTGAGTTGCTTTTTGACAGATCAATTTTTGAGGTAAACTCCAAATCGAGATTATCAGCAATTGTTTCAATTACTTTTTTTGAAGTTCCTGTAGGAGAAAAATAAATTAGTTGGCAAGTATTCATCATTTTCTGTGTTCAAATAAGGTAACAAATGAACAAATTAAATTAAACACTTACCCATACGGGTTATCAACAAATCAATGCTTCTCTAGCACGATGAGCACATTATCCCTTTATTTCAACTTTATCGGGCGACCACGACAAAGTGATGATTGTTATTAGCAAACTTGATAAAAACTCGTAATAGTACATTAAATTACCTGTGAGGTTCGCTATAACATTAACCGAAGCAACAGTTATAATCAACAATAAAGTAATCATCACAACCCATTGAATTTTGCTCAACACATTTTGTTGAGTATAAAACAACACAGGAAACCCAAATAACGAAACAGTTACATACCCATAGGCTCCTGTCACCAATGCAATTAACGATAAAATTGCAGTTATCGACAAGATTGAAATCAATATCACTCTACGTTCCATATTAGCATCATTAAGTGAAACAAAAACATCTAGTTAATAGACAATTTTATCGTTAAAGTGTTTAATCTGAATAAAGAAAGTATTCTATTTTCAGGTTAGATTAATTAAACACACTTAAATCCCATTCATTTCTCCATCTAATTACAGGTTTATCATCGTTGAATTCGATGGGTAACCATACATAGCGACCATCAGTAGGATTTTTAGGATTCCAACGATCTCCCATATAAATAAATGCATTCTTCTGTCCGTTCACAGGTAAGATAAAAGTACTTTGAGAATGAAATGTAAGATCAGCATCTTTACCAACACAAGGATTACCTATTGCTTCCCAAGGTCCCCAAATTGAAGAAGCTTTAAACATACGAGCTGCATTTGGATCCCAACCCGTGCAGCCCGAAGTCATCAAATAATAATTATCATCTTTTTTAAACAAAGCAGGTGCTTCATTATGTCCTGCGGGAAAAATTCTTATATACTTGCCTGTAAAGTCAGTGTAATCTTTCGAAAGTTCTGAAATATGAATAGTAAGATTATCTTCTGACGAATGAATATGATAGGCAGTTCCATCATCATCAACAAACAAAGTCATATCTCTCGACATTTGTCCAGACTCTAAATCACGCTGCACAAACAATCCTTTATCAATTGCTTTATACCAAGCCGGAGTCCACCATTTTAATGTATCTGAATAAGCATAGTTTTTTAGTGTATCCGGATAGGATTCTGGCCAAATATTAGCATTGGGTCTTAATGATCTTACAAATGTATATGGACCAGTAACCTTATCACTAACAGCCAATCCTGTACGAGCTGCACTATAACCTTTCCCCTTTAACTCTAAGTGAAACCACATTATAAACTCATGGGTAAAATCATTATAGATAACTTTGGGGCGTTCAATAACACAACCTTTTTCAATATCTGAACCCTGCTCATTTACAACTTTTAAAGCGATGCCTTCATTTTCCCAATTATATAAATCCTTTGATGAGTAACAACTCACTCCTACCTTGGCAGTGTTACCACCTTCACCAGCAGTTTTAAATTCTCCAAACCAATAGTACTTTCCTTTACTAAACAATATACCTCCGCCATGTGCATTGATATGAACACTATCATTATCTAAAAAATGTGTTCCGGGTTTAAAAGATATTTGTTTGCGATTATCATTCTGTTTGTGCTGACAAGATGCGAGAATGCTAATCGTTAAAAACAATAATAAACCAAAGTGATATTTCATAGTTAAACTGTTTTACCTTCTTTTTATATTTTGAACTGAGGGCAAAACTAGATACTTACCACAAGGCTTTGTTTGTATAAAATTGAAACAATATTGTAAGAAATTAAACAAATTATTATGAATGTCGCTCAATATACTCTTTTGGAGCACAACCATAATAATTTTTAAAGCATCGTGTAAAATAAGATGGACTTGTAAAACCGACCATGTAAATAACTTCGGAAATAGACCGTTTATTTTGAATCAGTAACGACGCAGCAGTTTTTAAACGTTGATTACGAATAAACTCTTTAGCTGTTTGGCCTGTTAATGCTTTAATTTTACGATAAGCTTGATTAGAACTTACTTTTAACACATCACTAAACGCTTCAACATCAAAATCAGGATCATCGATATGGTCATTTACTGCTTCTACAGCTTCTTTTAAAAACACATCGTCTAAGGATGTTAACTCTATATTTGCGGGCTCAAGTAAGTGATCTATTTTAAATCGATCTTGTATCTTTTGTTGATGTTTTAGAATATTGTTAATTTTCAATCGCACAGCAACCAAATTAAAAGGCTTACAAACATAATCAATCACTCCAAATTTTAAGCCATCTAACTCATCGTCAGCCATTGTTTTCGCAGTTATAAAAATAACCGGGATATGAGAAGTAGCCACTTCCTTCTGAAGTTTTTGACATAACTCATAGCCATCCATTTCGGGCATCATTATATCAGTTAATATCAAATCAGGAACATGCATTTTGGCTTTTTCAAATGCCTCAACTCCATTTGAACAACTTATAATATTGTAGATATGATTTAAACCATTTACCAGAAAATCTTTTAAATCAGTATCGTCTTCAGTAATTAGTATTGTTGCTTTCTTATTATTTAAAACAAACTCGTCATCATTTGAAGTCTGATTTAATTCATCAGTTACTATTACCTCATCAATCAATTCAGTACTATTCTCTTCATAATTGTTCTTTGTCTGAGGCAAATTTGTTGGTATTTTAATTGTAAAGCAACTTCCTTTTCCTAGCTCACTTTCTAAAAATATGGTTCCATTATGCTGTTCAACCAATGATTTAGCTAAAAACAAACCAATACCTCCAGTACTTTGAGTTCGAATTTGATTTACCTGATAAAAGCGATCAAACACTCTAAGCTGATGCTCTTTTGAAATACCAATTCCTTTGTCTTCAACAACAATAACGAGAGTATCATTTTGTAGTTTTTCACTCTCAAAGCCTGCTGTAACATTTATAATTCCTCCATCCATAGAATATTTAAATGCATTAGAAACCAGATTAAAAATTACCTTTTCCATTTTATCAACATCAATATTGGCGAGCAATTCTTGGCCTGATGATTTAATACCCAATTGTATTTTTCTCGAATCTGCCATTGGAATAAAGAACTGATGTACCTCTTCTAAGAGCTTGCGAATATCATATGTTTCAATTTGCATGTCATTATTAATCCCTTTTTCTACTTTGCGAAATTCCATTAACTGATTTACCAATCGAAGTAATTTAAATGCACTATTTTTAATGAGCTGAGCATTTTTAGCAGCGCTTGAACGTAAACTTTGATCTGAAGCCAGTTCACTTGCCGGACCTAATATTAGGGTTAATGGAGTTTTTAACTCATGCGTTATATCTGTAAAAAAGAACGATTTCAATTCATTCAGTCGGGTGAGCTCATCATTCTTTAATTTCTCAAATTTCAATCGATGCTTTTCATTTTCCTTAATGATGGTATACTTCTTAAAGAAATAAACTATACCAATAACAATTAAAAGGTAAAAGAAATATGCTCCCTTAGTTTTCCACAAAGGAGGAGTTATATGAATATTTAACTGAGTAACATCTTTACTCCAAAAACCTTCGCTATTCCGTGCTTTTACATTAAACACATAATCGCCAGGTGGGATATTAGTATAGGTTGCTGAATTCTTCGAATATCCATTGTTCCACTGTTTATCAAATCCTTCTAACTTATACTGGTACTCATTCTTCTGTATGTTTTTATAATCCATTGCTGAAAAAACGATGGTAATCATTTCATCCTTGTATGATAAATTAACATCTTTTGCATATGGTAAAGAACAACCTGTAATGATATCATTATGAATAACATTTTGCTCAACACTATTATTAAATACCCGAAAATCTGTTATACATACTTTTGAAGGGATTGACTTTTTAAAAAGACTATCAGGATTAAAAACAATAAAATCGGATGTACTGCTTATAACAAATTCATTCTCCTGAGCACTTATTGTAGTATTTCGATCGAGACGGGTATTGGCAAAATCTTCAGAAAAATACTCACCTACAATTGATTCATTATTGATATTAAATTTTAAAAATCCTTTATAAGTTCTAATCCATAAATTCTTTGAAGGATCCTCCAAAATATTTGTAACAATTTCATTTTTGAGAACCGGAGTTTGCGGATATCCCTTAAATCCTATTCTTGTAACACCCTCCTTATTTATTTTTTCAATCATTTTATTCAAACCCGAATTAGTTCCAATCCAAATATTACCCTTTGAATCTTCACTTATAGTATTTATAACATTATCATTAATTGAGGTTACATCACTTGCCGAATAAAAAAACTTCTCGAAAACATTACCTTCCACATCGTAACAATTAAGCCCATTTTGAGTACCTAACCACAATCGGCCTTTATTATCTTCATATAAGCATCTAATATTATTATCTGAAGGATGCCATTTATCCTTACCTGCATAATAATATGTGCTCTTTACTGAATCTTTTCCAAATGTTAAACAAGCTAAGCCCGTTTGCATAGTTCCAATCCAAAGTGTTTTATCTTTCTTTTTACTATGAAGGATACACGATATTTTGTTTCCTGGAATACCTGGTGAACTATTCTGATTATATACTTTAATATAATCCATATTCAAAGTCCTATCTTTTCGATAAGGGAAAAACAATAAACCGGTATCATCAGTTCCCACCCAAAGGCCTTCTGATGTTGCAAACATTTTTAAGATAGGCGCACAATCATATGACCAGCCATTACTTACAAAACGTGGTCGAGCATACGCTTTCTTTAAAGAATAGTATCCATCATTATCCAACTCATATTGTGATATATTAAATTCTGTCGAAACCCATAATTGCTTACCATACGAAGTTACAGCACTAACTGAAGCAGGTCTACTTTCATCAATTTGTTTTGGTATACGATACGCAGATACACCATTTTCTATTATTGATGTATAGGCAACATCAGAGGCACCCACCCACAAAATTCCGGTATTATCAACCATAATTGCTGATATTCGTTGCCCTTTAATACTTGATGATTTTTTAGGATCGTCAGTATACGAAGTAAACCGGGCATTTTTTGGTGATAACGCTTGCTGATCTTTTGGTAATTTACATAAACCATTATTTCTTGTACCTATCCACAAATTATTAAACCTATCGTAGTACAGTTTGGATATAACATTACCTGCTATTGCATTAGTACCGTTTGAAGAATTAAAATTGGTAAAAAATAGTTGTGAACCTTTATTATTTACTTCTAGTCGATCCACTCCTCCTCCCCATGTGCCAATCCAAATATGCCCCTGAGAATCTTCACTCAATTGCGTTACAGTATTGTTTGTAATCGAGTTTTTTCTGTCGACATGCACATAACGCTCATATTTTTCTGTTTCTAAATTAAATTTCACTAACCCATAATAGGAGCCCACCCATAATATATTTCTGGAATCGAGACACAAATCACTAATAATATCATTCGCTATATAATGCTTTATTTCTTCAGATTCCACGATTAATTTATACAAACCTCCATTCCAGGTACCTATCCATATGTTTCCTTTCGAATCTTCGCATAACGATAATATTCGATTGCGAAATTCATAGGTTTTTACTTTTCCCGTTTCCGGATTCAGACAATTCAACCCATTAGATGTACCAATCCAGATATTACCGGCCTTATCCTCCATTAGCTCAACAATTTCTCGATTACTAATAGCTGTTGAATCATGAAAATCGGGCTGATAAATCTTGCACTCATATCCATCAAAACGATTCAGACCATTCCAGGTACCTATCCATATAAAGCCTTTTCTATCCTGTAATATGACATTGGCACTACTATTAGTCAAACCATTGTTCATTCCCAAATGAGAAAAATGCAAATCATATTGTGCCCATAACGCTCTAACAGGCACTTGTAATATCAACAAGAGAAGTATTATTCTTTTTCGCATGGTCAGGTGAAACAGTTGTTTTCAATTCAAAAATAACTGATCTATTTCGGATTTCTAAAAATATGTAAACAAATGCAACTTAATCAAAACAAGTACAAAAAACGCAACCAAAGAATCATAACATCTTGATTAACCAGATACTTAACACCATTACAAATCCCAACAATGAATAAATTCGACTTTATTAACATCAAATTTATACCATCATTCATCGAAATATTACAAGTTATTTTGAATTTGTATATGCTTTGTTCGAATTCTTTCTTTTGCTTTTGACCTCATTACTACAATTTTGCAATCATTAAGATTGTTTGACACAATTTTAGTTATCAACCCCAATACTTATGAATAAAAATGAGATAACATATGGCTTTCGCCATTCAATTAACAGCATAACTTTTATCGCCTGCATTCTACTACCTTTTCTAAGTCGAACAGACGTATATTCGCAAAATCCCCAAGTTCCCCAAATAATTGGCAACCGTCATTTAGTATGGCACGATGAATTTAATCAGAACGGCTCTCCTAATCCATTAAATTGGAACTATGAGTATGGTTTTGTTAGAAATCGCGAATTACAATGGTATCAAACGAATAATGCATATTGTAAAGATGGCAAACTCATCATAGAAGGTAAAATTGAGCAGGTTGAAAATCCTAATTACACCCCAACAAGCAACGATTGGCGCATTAGTCGCCAATATGCTGACTATACCTCCTCATGTGTTATCACCAGAGAGCTTCAGGAATTTAAAGCTGGAGGCTATTTTGAAGTGAAAGCTAAAATTGACACTACCAAAGGAGCCTGGCCTGCTATATGGCTTTTAGGTACAAATAACGAATGGCCAAAAAATGGTGAAATAGATATGATGGAGTTTTACCGTATTAATGATCAACCTCATATACTAGCCAATGCTGCCTGGGGCTCAAAAACAAGATATGTTGCCACCTGGGATGGTGCTCAGGTTCCCTTTTCAACATTTACACAAAAAGATCCTAATTGGAGTAGTAAATATCACATTTGGGCCATGAAATGGACTCAAAAAGAAATCGAACTACTTCTGGATGGCGAAGTACTTAATCAAATTGACCTAAGCTCAACGCTAAACACAGATGGTACGAATCCTTTTGTAGGAAACAAATCATTTTACATTCTATTAAACCTTGCAATTGGAGCCAACGGAGGACAACCAGATAATAATCATTTTCCAATTTCTTTTAAAGTGGATTACGTGCGTGTATATCAATAATTACTTCCGATAAATAAATACTCAAATTTATACTAACCAGTATGTCATACTAAATTGATTAAATCATTAAGTCTATGAAACAAAAACCAGTATTAAAATGCCTCCCTAGCAGGGGTAATTTGAAAATGCTTCTAAGACTGAAACTATTAATGGTTTTAGTTTTTATCACTTATTTAAGTGCATCAGCAAGAAGTGATGACACTTCAGATAAGATCAGAAGCAAACAGGAAAAGACAGAGACAAACCTATCTCCGACTTCTCAGCAACCTATACAAGTAAGTGGTAAAATTGTTGATGATCAAAACGAACCGCTACCTGGTGTAACCGTTTTTGTAAAAGGAACAACAAATATTGGTACAATCACGGATGCTGATGGAATGTTCACATTAAGCATTCCAAATCAAGACACTGATATATTAATGGTTTCTTTTATTGGTATGGTAACTCAGGAAATTGAGGTAAAAGGTCGTCCATCCATCAATATTACGATGGAGTATGAAGTGAACCAGATTAACGAGGTTGTAGCCATTGCCTATGGTAGTCAGAAAAAAGTTACCATTACTGGTTCGGTTTCTTCTATCGGAGGCGACGACTTGTTAAAAACGCCAACAGGTTCGGTTGCCAATGCATTATCAGGTGCTGTCACAGGTTTATCATCGGTACAATACTCGGGTGAACCAGGAGCCGATGCTGCTGACATTTACATTAGAGGTGTTTCCACCCTTAATGGAGCATCTCCTTTAATTCAGGTTGATGGTGTTGAACGCGACTTTAACCAAATTGACCCTAATGAAATAGAAAGTATAACAGTACTGAAGGATGCATCAGCAACAGCTGTTTTTGGTGTTAGAGGAGCCAATGGGGTAATATTAATTACTACCAAACGAGGTAAAGAAGGAAGTGCTAAAATCAATGTTTCCACCTCTTTTGGGGTACAGGTACCAACTAAACTCTTAGAGTTTGCCAACAGTTATCAGTACGCAAGTTTCTACAACGAAGCACAAACTAATGATGGTGTTGATCCAGCCAGTCTCAAATTCCAACCCAATGTACTAGAAGCATTTCGCACTCATTCAGATCCTATTCTATATCCTGACATGAACTGGATGGATTATCTATTGAAGAATGGAGCAATGCAATCGCAGCACAATATAAGTATTTCGGGAGGAACAGATAAGGTTCGCTACTTTGTTTCTGTTGGAGCTTTTTCGCAAGAAGGATTGTTCAAGACCTTTGATGTTGGGTATGATTTTAACTTTGATTACAACCGTTACAATTATAGAGCAAACCTCGATTTTGACTTAACACAAACAACATTACTATCTGTAAACTTAGGAGGTAGGGTTGATAACCGTACAACTCCAATTTCCAACGAGGATCAAAATCAATTATTCCGACAATTATATTGGGCCACTCCTTTTGGAGGAGCAGGAATTGTTGATGGCAAACGTATTGTTACCAATACAGATTATGTGCCAGGACCCGGAGTTGATGGATTATCTTCGTATTATGGCAAAGGCTATAATTCAAGAAATACCAATGCTCTAAGTCTGGATTTGGTATTAAACCAAAAACTTGATTTTGTAACAAAAGGTCTTTCCTTTAAAGTAAAAGGATCTTACAACAGTAATTATACTCAATTAAAAGCACGTACCTCTTCAATAGCATATTACACACCTGTTATCAACACTGAAGGTGGAATTGATTATCGTAAAAGTGGCGATGATGGAGAACTTGGGTATGGAGAATCATATTCGCAAGGTCGTAACTGGTATGCAGAAGCCAGTCTTAATTATTCACGATCTTATGGGAATCACAATATTGGCGGACTAGCATTATACACACAGTCTAAAACATACTATCCTTCTACCAATACAGATATCCCTTCTGGATATGTTGGTTTAGTAGGACGTGTTACCTATGATTTTAAAACCCGATACATGGCTGAATTTAATGTTGGCTATAACGGATCAGAGAACTTTGCTCCCGGAAGACGATATGGATTTTTCCCAGCAGGATCAGTTGGGTGGGTTGCAACGGAGGAACCCTTTATGGAAGGCATTAAAACGGTTGTTAATTACATGAAAATTAGGGCCTCTTATGGAGTAGTCGGAAACGATTCTTTTAATGGCAGACGCTTTCTTTATCTACCAGACTCATATGTAATAGGAGGAGATGGCTATAACTTTGGGACTAATGTTAGCTCAAATCAATCCGGAGCATACGAAAATGCAAAATCGAATCCGTTTGTTACATGGGAAAAAGCCTATAAACAAAACTATGGTATAGATTTAAGTTTCTTGCATGAAAACTTAAAAATATCTGCCGATTTCTTTAAAGAACATCGCGAAGATATTCTTTGGCAATCAGAAACAGTACCTGACATTGTTGGAATCTCACTTCCCGTTCTTAACTTGGGTATTGTAGATAGCCATGGTTATGAGTTTACTGCTAAATGGAACCAAAACGTTACTCCTGATTTTCGCTACTGGGTTGAAGGAAATGTTTCTTTTGCTCGAAATAAAATCATCGAAAAAGGTGAAGCACGCCCTAATGAGGATTACATGTGGGAAACAGGTCGCCCAATTGGTTCTTACATCATTCGTAAATTCTGGGGTTTTTATGATGAAACAGCCAACGAACGATACAAAGCTCAATACGGAACTGATATTGCAGAACATGCAGGAGGTCTGGAACCAGGTGATGTGGTTTATGTTGATTTAAACAACGATGGCATAATCAATTCTGACGATGTTACAAAATCAGGCTACACCAATGTTCCTGAATACATTATTGGCGCCAATATGGGATTTAAATGGAAAAATATCGATTTCAGTATGCAATGGACAGGTGCTACTCATGTATCTCGTCTGTTACAAGAAACATTCCGCGAACCAATGGGTGATACGAACGAAAAAGGTTTATTACTTTATCAGTACGAAGAACGTTGGACACCAGAAACCTCATCAACTGCGACACTACCTCGTGCCACACTAGCTCATAAAACAAATAATTATCAAAGTTCTGATTTATTTTTAGTTAATGCGAGTTATTTACGACTAAAAAATATTGAAGTAGGATACACTATCAAAAACTCACTATTCAACCGTTTAGGAATAGATAATTGTCGTGTTTATGTGAATGGATACAACTTACTTACATTCTCTGATTTTGAGCTCGGCGATCCTGAATCACGTACAAGCTCACGTCCTTCTTACCCGCTAACAAGAGTATTTAATATGGGACTAAAAGTTGGTTTCTAAACTCTAAACATTAAGACGAAAGCTATGAAATACATAAAATATTTAATTCTGTCACTCGTACTTGCAGTTTATGCTTTAACTTCTTGTGTTGATGACTTCAAAGTAGGCGATGACTTTTTAGAAAAACAGCCTGGTGTTGATGTTACACAAGACACCATTTTCAATAGTGCTGACTATACTCGTCGTTTTTTATGGAACGCATATAGTAAACTCTATTATGGACTACCAGTATATTGGAATAGTATAGACAATAAAATGAACATGGGTATGTTCGAAACCCTTTCTGATTGCTGGCATAGCCATTTAAGTTGGGATGGTATTAACCGCCACTATTATTCAGGAAGCTATAGTGCCGGTCAAGAAGACAGTGGCGATGATACCCGTTTTGGCTATACTAAAGAGGAATGTTGGCAAGCAGTTAGACAGTGCTGGGTATTAATCGAAAATATCGACAGAGTACCTGATATGGATGATAATGAAAAAAGCAGATTAAAAGCGGAAGCTAAAGTTATCATTGCATCACGTTATTTTGACTTATTCCGTCATTATGGTGGTTTACCGATTCTTGATCATGCGGTTGAAATTAGTAATGATGCAGATGCCTACAAATTTCCACGCAGCACTGTTGAACAAACTGTTGATTTTATGATAGGCTTGCTAAATGAAGCAGCACCAGATTTACCTTGGGTTATTGACGAAAGTGAAAGTTCAAACTGGGATGGCCGTTTTACTGAAGCAGCTGCCATGGGTCTTAAATGTAAAATACTTCTTTTTGCAGCAAGCCCGTTATTTAACGATACCGAACCATATTCTTCAGCTGCACCTCAGGATGCCGTATCTGAAATGCAAGTATGGTACGGAGGTTACAAGCCAGAACTATGGCAAGACTGTGTAAAAGCTTGTGAGGAATTTTTTACAGCTGTGCAAAGTAATGGCTTCTATGGATTAGTACAACCAGGAGGCAATACAGTCAGTGACTACAGAGATGCTTTCCGTAAAGCATATTTTACTCGAGGCAGTGGACATGACAACCCTGAAATGCTGATTTCAACCCGTATTAGATACACTTATAGTGATAATTATCAATGGAACTACTATTTCCCTCAATCATGTATGAATGGAGCATTTACTCCAACTCAGGAATACGTTGAAATGTTTCCTATGGCAGATGGTACTCCTTTTGATTGGAATGATCCTGAAGACGTTGCCAATATGTTTACAAACCGAGATCCGCGCCTATTTGAAACCATATTAGTTAACGGAGCCTCTTTTCAAGGTCGTCAGGCTGAACTATGGGTAGGTGGACGTGAAGCACGTGATAATCCGGCTCTAGAGACTGGTCAATATGCTACTGGTTATGCCAATTTCAAATTCATTCTTGATTTAAGTGCACAACACAATCAGCCAACACTATGGCCTTATTTGAGAATTTCAGAAATATATCTCACTTATGCCGAAGCCTTAACAATGGTAGGTCGTTATGGTGATGCCATTTCAAACATCAATACAGTAAGAGCCAGAGTTGGTTTACCGGGTATAGAAGAAAGTAATCCGGATAAAAACCTTCGCGATCAAAGCACTCTTATTAATGAAATACTAAGAGAGAGAGCTTGTGAGTTAGGCCTTGAAGATGTGCGTTTATTTGATATGACTCGTAACAAACGAGCTGATTTATTTGCCAGACAATTACATGGTATACGCATTTATCGTGCAGATGGAATTCAGGATTCATGGTCAGATAAAGATCCTGATACGAGAGGCGATCGCCCTACTGAATTTACTTATGAAGTATTCGAATTAAGCAACTCAAAAAGAGCCTGGTGGACCAGTTTCGATTCCAAATGGTATCTATCTGCTTTTCCTCCATCAGAGGTAAATAAAGATTACGGATTAACACAAAATCCTGGTTGGTGATGAACGCTAATAACGACATAAAGACAAATAATATGCGAATAATATATAAAATAATGGTACTCACCCTGCTGATGTTCTCCAGCATACAAGGGTGGTCCCAAAATCAGGAAACATCTGGTCTCATTATTGATCGAGATGGAAACCCAGTGACAGGTGCTCAAATCACATCAGTTACACATCCTGAAAAACAAACTGTTTCTAACAAATATGGGAGATTCAAATTGGATGTGGATGCAAATGAAGAATTAGTAATCAAAAGTTCAGACAACAGCATCCAGATCGTTAATGTTACTTCACCTGACTCTTTGATATTCAGACTAAACTTTGAATCCGAAGCAGTTGACATGGGATTTGGCATTGAGCAAACATTAAGTGAATCAACAGGTGCCATTTCCAGAACCTCAGCAAAGGATATTAACCAACGCTCGGCTCTTAGCATTAACAATTCCTTGTATGGTAATGCTCTTGGGTTAACTGCACTGCAAAACTCAGGCCCAACTTGGGATCAGGATCCTACGTTTTATATCAGAGGTCTTCAAACAACATCAAACAACAATATTTTAATTTTGGTTGATGGTTTAGAACGCGATATTAAATACGTTACTCCAAATGAGATTGAATCAGTTTCGATTCTTCGCGATGCTGCAGCATTGGCTCTTTATGGATACAAAGGAATTAATGGAGTATTATCCATTACTACCAAAAGAGGAAAGTACGCTACAAAAGAAGTTAATGTAAGTTACGATCATGGTTTTACCACACAAAAGCGGTTGCCAAAATTTGTTAATAGTTACACATATGCAAACGCTATTAACGAAGCTTTAATCAATGATGGTTCTGAAGCCCGATACTCGGCCAATGAATTAAACGCATTTCAATCCGGAGCTTATCCTAATTTATATCCTAATATTGATTGGATGGATGAAGTATTTCGCGACCATGGTATGTCTAACATTTACAACATTGATTTTACAGGTGGTGGAAAAAAGATGCGTTATTTCACAATGTTGAACCTTCAAGGTAATCAAGGTTTTTTTGATAACGCAGATATTAATGATGGGTATTCAACTCAGGAAAAATTTTCAAAAGGAAACATTCGAACTAACCTTGATATTGATTTGACTAAAACCACTAAAGTACAGGTTAATTTAATGGGAGTTTTAAATGAATTTTCTCGCCCAGGCTTAGGATCAGACAATATAATGACCCAGCTATACAATACTCCAGCTGGAGCCTTTCCTATTAAAACAGATGATGGCATTTGGGGTGGTAATGCAACATGGGGTGGTATTAACCCTGTAGCATTAAGTCAGGCTCGTGGTTATTCAACAGGTCACACCCGATCATTGTACGCTGATGTAAAACTCACACAAGATCTTAGTATCATTACCAATGGATTAAGTGCATCTGTTCGAATGGGATATGATAACATTGCTGCTTATTGGGAAGGTCATAATAAAACTTTTGCTTATGCTAGCGATGCAGTTACGGAATGGACAAATGGAGTACCAACTGCAACGTCGCGTTACAGCGCAGGTGCCGACAGTGATTTAGGATACGATAATAAACTAGACTGGCAAAATCGTCGTGCTAACTTTATCACAAACCTTGATTACACCAAACAATTAGGAGAAGGTAAATTGTTCTCATCTTTTATTTATTCGTATGAGAATTTCAATCAAAACAATCAGAACAATACCTACTATTATCAAAATTTGGCTCTTTATAACCATTATGTATATCAATCGAAATATATAGTTGATGTTACACTGGTTACATCTGCATCCAACAAGTTTGCTCCAGATGCAAAGTGGGGTTATTCACCAACTGTTTCAGGAGCATGGGTAATATCCAATGAAGATTTTATGAGTAACTCATCAGTAATCGACTTTTTAAAGTTAAGAGCTTCATGGGGAATCATTAATGGAAATCATATTCCGGCAGAGAACTACTGGGAGCAAAGCTTTGTTGGTGGTGGCGGATATGCCTTAGGTAATGGATATGGTTGGTACGATGGAACCATGGAAGGGCAATTAGCCAGTAACAGTACCAATCGCGAAAAAGCATTGAAATATAATATAGGTATTGACACTCGTTTATTGGATGGATTAACAATTACAGCTGATGGCTATTTCGAAAAACGAAAAGATATATGGGTATCGGAAGGTGGTGCAAACTCTGCTGTTTTAGGAACCACATCACCATTCACCAATGCTGGTATTGTAAATAGTTGGGGAATTGAGCTTGGCGCCGATTATACGAAGCAATGGAATGATTTTAAAATCAACATAGGTGGAAAATTTACTACTGCTAAAAACGAAATTAAAGAGCAATTGGAAGAACCTCGTGCATACGACTACTTAAAGAGAACCGGGCAATCTGTTAACCAGATTTTTGGATTACAGGCTATTGGTTATTTTATTGACGAAAACGATATATTAAACAGTCCTGCACAACAATTTAGCGATGTTAAGCCTGGTGATGTTAAATATAAAGATCAAAATGGAGACGGTGTAATCAACGATTACGATGAAATTGCTATGGGCTACAATAGCACGGTTCCTGAAATCTATTATTCATTCAACTTAGGATTTGAATATAAAGGATTTGGTATTAGTGCCCTATTTCAGGGAGTGAGCAATTACACGGCGGTTTTAAATACAAGCAGTATGTATTGGCCACTTATTAACAATACCAATATCTCGCAACATTACTACGATAACCGTTGGACTCCAGAAAACCCTTTTGCAAAATATCCTCGATTAACAGCCGAAAGCAACGACAATAACTTTAGAACCAATTCACTTTGGCTAGCTGATGCTTCGTTTTTGAAATTAAGAAATTGTGAGTTTTATTATAAACTTCCTACTTCTGTTCTTTCAAAATTAAAAATGCGTTCAGCCAAAGTATATGTCAGAGGAATAGATCTTTTATGCATCGACAGTATCGACGAATCAGATCCTGAATCAGTAGGTATTGCATTTCCAATGACGCGTTCCATTAATGTAGGTTTAGCAATTGGCCTTTAAACCATTAAACTGACTAATATGAAATTAAAAAATATATTTACAGTACTAACACTACTCGCAATCATCTCTTCTTGTAAAGATGATATGAATTACAACGAGTTCGTTGGTTACGACGAAGAGCAAATCTTTTCGAGCTTTGGTCGAACCATGAATTTCGTAACAAATATATACAGTTACCTTGATTATGATTTTGGTGATTATAATGGAGGTATGCTTTCCTCAGCATGTGATGAATCGGATTATGTTTGGCAATCATCAAGTATTCACGACTTTTATAATGGTGCATGGAATACCGGTAATGCCAAATCATCAGAATGGAATAACAGTTATGCAGGCATCAGAGCTGTAAATTTCTTCCTGCAAGCTTCTGAAGGTCGAACTTTCGATGAATTTAAGTATAATCTTGATTACAATGAGCAAATGACTCGTTTTAATCGCTATCAATACGAAGCCAGATTTTTGAGAGCTTACTTTTATTTTAATTTAGTTCGCCAATATGGTGATGTACCTTTGATTACTTCTGTGCTAACGCCAAACGAAGCCAATTCTGTTAGCCGTACCTCATACAACGAAGTATTTAACTTTATTGTTGATGAATGTGATGATATAGTTATGCATTTACCTGTTTCATACGATGATGAATCTTATACTGAAACAGGTAGAGTAACACGTTCAGCTGTTTTGGCTTTAAAAGCACGCACATTATTGTATAAAGCCAGCCCGCTTTTTAACACAAATCAATCAACAGATTTTTGGAAAGAAGCTGCTTTAGCCAACAAAGCTGTTATTGACTCTTGCTCAGCATATGGAAAATCACTGGGCCAATATGATGCCTTGTGGGGTACCGAAAGTTATCTGGAATCCGAAGTTATCTTTGCTCGTCGAGTAGGTGATATAAATGATTTAGAATCAAGAAATTTTCCGGTTGGAGTTGAAGGAGGTAACTCTGGAAATTGCCCAACTCAAACAATGGTAGACGCTTATGAAATGCAAAACACAGGTTTACGTTGGAATGAAGAAGGTAGTGGGTATAATGCTGAAGCTCCATACGAAGGTCGTGATCCTCGATTTGAAATGACTATCGTCAAAAATGGAGATATGGGATGGCCTTCATACAACGGTAATCCAATACAAACTTATGTAGGTGGCTTAAATGGTGCTCCTCTATCTGGAGCTACTACCACAGGATATTATTTGAGAAAATATATCGATCCTACTGTTGACCTACGACCTAATACTAGTAATACCAAACGCCACTCGTGGATTACTTATCGTTTAGGTGAGTTCTATTTAAATTATGCCGAAGCTACATTTAAGTATTTAGGATCGGCAGATGCAACTCAAGGCGATTTAAATCTTTCAGCCCGCGATGCTGTTAATGTAATTCGTCAAAGAACAGGTGTTAATATGCCTGCTTTGGGAACAGGGCTTTCAAATGAAGATTTTGAAGCAAAATACGAAAACGAACGAATGGTTGAATTAGCTTTTGAAGGTCATCGTTTTTGGGATGTACGTAGATGGAAAAAAGGAGAATTACTAAAATCAATCACATGTATGCGTATTGAAAAAGTTGGCGAAGATGAATTTACCTATACTCGCTATCAAAAGCAACGCGATTGGGATGATAAAATGTACCTATTCCCTATTCCGGATTCAGAAAGATGGAAAAATGGTAATTTAACTCAAAACCCTGGATGGTAAACAACTTATTTTAAAAGATTATTATGAAACAATTTAGTTTTTATTCAATAGTACTTCTGAATATAATATTCTTAGTTAGTTGTGACAAGAATTTTGAAGCTTTAGAAATTGAAAACGGATCAGGTGGTCATCTAAGTACTGTGTCAAATATTACATCTGAGCCACTACCTGGCCAAATAGCGCTAAAATGGGATATTCCAGCTGATTCAGCCTTTCATCTCTTACAAATATCATATCATGATTTTCTGACTGATGAAGATGTTTCGTTAGTAAAATCTGTATATACTGATTCGATCCTAATTGATAATACAAGAGAAAAATTTGGTAAATATACGTTTTACTTTCAAACCTATGATGCAACTGGTAACGGAGGTGATATTTCCAGCTTTGAAGCAGTTTCTGGCAGAGCCCCGATTACGGAAACCATAACTGCAACAAAAATCAATCTCACAGCAAATCAATTAAGTACAGATAATCAAGAACCATCAGAGGGACCTATTGAAAATTTAATAGATGACGATCCAAACACTTTTTTTCACACACGTTGGTCATCTCCTCAAATTCCAATGCCTCAATACATTCAGGTTGATTTAGATGAGCCTATTGACGATTTTCAATTTTATCAACTTAACCGAAACGGATCACAACAAGCTCCTCGATTAGTGGATATTCAAATTAGTAATGATGGTGAAAATTGGGAAACCATTGCTAATTTAACAGCTGGTCTCCCATCGGGTAGTCAGGCAGAGTATACCTCAGACGTGTTCAGACCCGGAAAAACATTTACTCATTTTAGATATGTTTGTCTTGAAACATTTGATAATCGAAATTACTTCAACCTAGCCGAATTTCAACTATTCGATGTAACAATCGATATTTATGATCCCGAGTTGTAGTTCATAAATAGCAAATAGCTGTTTATTATAACCTCATTGGACATTATCTCTCTCCAATGAGGTTAATTTTTTGTAATAACCGAATCGAACCCTACTCATTTCAATTTTAATAATCTTTAACTAATTGAAGTTATTAGATACACCACATGCCTTAGTTAATTGTATTAATGAAACTTACCAAAATCCCACTATTTTGAATCTACAAAAAAACACACCACAAGGAAGTTAGCATTTTCACACTCATGAACATTATTTGAATTTAATCCTTTACAATTCAACTGTTACACCCAAACAGTTACGGGGAACAACTTAGGGAAACAACTTTGTATATGATTAAAATGACCTTTAGAACCAAACTTATTTTGGTCGTCTTTGTGCCATTATTTATGGCAACGGGCATTGCTATTTACATTTCAGCCACCATGCTAAAGCATCAAGGCATGGAAACTCTCGAAAGAAAAACAAAAGCCATTCTTACAAGAATGGAAGCCGTTAGAACTTACGTTGCACATCAATTTGATTTTAGTGATGAGCAAAATAAAGTAAAAATGAACCATCCAGATGGGAACCTAACTTCTGCTGCCAAAGATTCGGTATTACGAAAAGTACCCATTTTTGCTTCAATGGCTGTTGGTAAAGATAATGCAGAAAAAGACAGTTATGCTTTTAGAGTAGCTTCGTTAAAAGCTCGTAATAAAGAAAACAAGGCTACAGCATTAGAAACAGACTTTATCAACCAATTTAAGGGCGATCCTTCACTCGAAGATTTAACTTACACCAATAAAGAAACAAATGAATTGTGGGTTATGCGCCCTGTTCGTCTTTCGGAAGAGCAAGGATGCTTGCATTGTCATGGTCATCCATCGCGCAGCCCTTGGGGAAATGGGAAAGATATATTAGGATATAAAATGGAAAATTATGCAGATGGTGATATGGTTGGAATGTTTGTGCTTAAATCGAGCTTAAATGCAAATAACAACGAAGTACAAGCCAATATTAAATCTGCAATTTGGCGAATTACCATAACCATGCTAATTATTTTACTATTGGTAGTTATTTTCAGTAGTTTATTTATCAGATCGACAAACACTAAGATTCAGAATATTATCAAAATCAATAAACGCATTGCTAATGGTGATCTAACTCAAAAACTGGAAGTAAAAGGAAATGATGAGTTTTCGGAAATCAACCGTAATCTGAATCAAATGACTGAGTCATTAACTAATGTTGTTCAATCGGTTATTGAAACATCAAAACAATTGAATTCCGAAAGCTTGAGTACAACAAAATTGTCGAAGCAATTAGCTGAGTCATCTAATTCACAAGCAGCGGCAGTTGAAGAAATTTCAGTATCGGTTGAAGAAATAAGTGCTTCAATTGAAAGCAACTCTGATCATGCCCGCACAACCGAAAAAGTTGCCATGACATCTTCTGCTGAAATGGAGGCAAGCAACCAGAGTTCGCATCAAGCAATAAAATCGATGATGGCTATCAAAGAAGAATTAAAAGCTATTAGCGAAATTGCAATGCAAACCAACATACTTGCTTTAAACGCAAACGTTGAAGCTGCCCGAGCCGGATCGGCAGGAAGTGGCTTTGCGGTAGTCGCTGGTGAAGTTCGCAAACTGGCTGAAAAAAGTAAACTAAGTGCCGAAAGTATCGAAAGCTTGTTTAGTAGCGGCTTGGAAACCGTTGAAGATACTGGCAATAAAATAGCAATACTGGTGCCCGAGATAAAGAAAACTTCGGGATTAGTTGCCGAAATTGTTGCTTCGAGCCTGGAACAAAAAACAGCAGCATCTGAAGTAAACAATGCCATACAAGGATTAAATACCAGCACACAAACCAATGCTTTTATCGCCGAAAACATGTCGGCTAAAGCGGCGGAACTACAACAATATGCCGATATGCTGGATAAACAAGTTGCATTTTTTAAACTAAAAAATAACGATTAAAAAAATCTGAATCCTGAATACAAGTATAAATAAGAGGTAGTGTAAACACAGTTTTTTCTCCTGTTTAATTGAGTTCCCCCTCAAGATGACCTCCAATTTATATCATTCAGGATTCAGTCTTTTTACATTCCCCTTTTCTAAAAGAGTTTGCTATTTTTACAGCAAAACAACATTATGCGATATATTGTATTTCTTCTCATTCTGGTAAACTTACCTATTCAAGCTCAACAAAAAATTCAATTACTTTTTTTGGGTGATGTAATGGGGCATGACTCACAAATCAACTCGGCCAGAATTGATTCCACCGGTAAATATGACTATCGAAGTTGTTTTCAATATATCAAAGATGATATTAAATCGGCTGACATTGCAATTGCCAACCTTGAAGTTACTTTAGCCGGTCCTCCTCATAAAGGCTATCCACAATTTTCTTCGCCCGATACTTTGGCCGACGCATTGGTAGATGCTGGAATTGATGCTTTAGTGATGGCCAATAATCACTGTGTTGATCGCAGGCGAAAAGGATTGGAACGCACCATTAAAATTCTTGACCAGAAAAACATACCACATACCGGCGTGTTTAAAGATAGCCTTGACCGAGCTGAACACAATCCTTTAATAATCGAGAAAAAAGGATTCCGTTTAGCCATTTTAAACTACACATATGGCACCAACGGAATTAAGGTAACTCCTCCAAATATTGTAAATCATATTGATACAACATTGATGGCAAAAGATATTACCACTGCCAAGTCAATGAATGTTGATAAAGTGATTGTTTTTCTTCACTGGGGATGGGAATATAATCTTAGTCCCAATTATGAACAAAAGAAAATAACCCAATTCTTATGGAACAAAGGAATTGACATTGTTATAGGATCGCACCCACATGTTGTTCAGCCAATGCAGTGGATAAAATCAGAAAATCAAAATCAGCTGGTTGTTTATAGTCTTGGTAATTTTATCTCAAACCAAAGAGATGCTCCCCGAGATGGAGGAGCCATGGCTATGGTTGAATTAACCAAAGATGGAGATTCAACTTATGTTTCAAATGCCGATTATCAGCTTACTTGGGTGCATACCCCAATCGAAAATGGAAAGAAGAAGTTTTATGTGTTGCCTGCTGACAGATATAAAAACTGTGCATACTGGCCCGATTCAACTGCCCGTATCCGATTGAATGAATACATTACAGAAGCCGGAAAAGTATTTAAAAACAATGTGAATATTTATAAACGTAATTTCCAGATCCCACTTAATGCATTAAAAGGAAACGAAGTTGGTATGGTTCTAATCAAATCTCCAAAAAAGATTTAACGTTTTATCCAACCACAACTTGTTCAACTTTTGGTATCTCACGTAACATTTCATAGTTACCCATATCGTCATTTAATTGAGCGCAAAAATGCTGCAATCCATTACTTACCATTAGGTACTCTACTTTCAATTTCATATTGTAACGAGCTGCCTGATCAAAAACATGCTTGGTTATTGCTACCGATGGAGCTTTACACTCAATTATCATAGATGGTTTACCCTTGCGATTGTATACCACAATATCAGCCCGTTGATTTAACCCATTTACTTTTACAGGCATTTCAACAGCAATTAATCCTGCCGAATAATTCTGATGTTGTATTAAAAATGAAATTAAGTTCTGACGCACCCATTCTTCCGGAGTTAATGCCACAAATTTCTTTCGTATCACATCAAATATCTGGTTTTTTCCTTCATGCTTTCTAAACCTAAACTCAAAGGTAGGAAGATTGAGTTTTTGCATCCTCTATTTTTTCAACAAAGTAAATCAAATTAGGGAGAAAAAGTTACCTTAGCGAATTAATAAAAATCAAGCTTCGAAACCGGGCTGTTTTACCTCAACACCCAGCGAAGCCTTTATTCACATCAATAATAAGTGCCTATGAAGACAAAACAAGAAATTGTTGATAATTGGTTACCCCGTTATACAGGTAGAAAGCTGGAAGATTTTACGCCGTATATTTTACTAACGAACTTCAATCATTACGTTGAGTTATTCTCGCAATGGTATGATGCGCCCATTCTTGGTAAAAATGGCAATATGCCCAACTGCTCAGCCAATGGAGTTACTATCATTAATTTTGGTATGGGTAGTCCTAATGCAGCTACAATGATGGATTTGCTAAGTGCAATCATGCCTAAAGCTGTATTATTTTTAGGAAAATGTGGTGGATTAAAAAAGAAAAGTAAACTCGGTGACCTTGTGTTACCCATAGCTGCTATTCGTAATGATGGTACATCTAATGATTATCTTCCACCAGAAGTTCCTGCCTTACCTGCATTTAGCTTGCAACGTGCTGTATCCAGTACCATTCGTGACCGAGAAAAGGATTATTGGACGGGTACTGTTTTTACTATGAACAGACGAGTTTGGGAATTTGATGATCAATTTAAGGAATACCTGACTAAAACACGTGCTTTGGCCATTGATATGGAAACTGCAACCATTTTTACTGTTGGATTTGCCAATGGCATTCCAACCGGAGCCTTACTTTTAGTATCTGATCAACCAATGATTTCGGCAGGTGTAAAAACCGAAGCCAGCGACAAAAAAGTAACCGCCAATTATGTAGAAGATCATCTTCGAATTGGTATTAAAGCAATGGATACCATTCAACATAATGGCAAATCAGTGAAACACCTGAAATTTGATAATTAATACAGATTGACAAATGACTTTTGAACAAATCTTAAAAGATTTAAAGCAAAAACAATACAAGCCAATCTATTTTCTGATGGGCGATGAAGGTTATTTTATTGACCAGATAACCAATTACATTGCCAACAATGTATTAACCGAAGAAGAAAAAGGTTTTAATCAAACCATTCTTTACGGAAAAGATGTGGAGGCTGAAGATATTATTATGGCAGCCCGTCGTTTTCCAATGATGTCGCAACATCAGGTTATCATTGTCAAAGAAGCTCAGAACATTGCCAAAATTGAGGATCTCGCTATTTACGCCGAGAATCCTCTCAATTCAACCTTATTGGTAATTAATTACCGATACAAAACCCTCGACAAACGCAAGAAACTCTATAAAACCATCAACAAAAACGGAGTCCTTTTCGAGTCAAAAACACTTCGCGATTACGAAATACCTAAATGGGTAAGCGCTTATCTTCAAAATAAAGGAAAAACCATCGATGCAAAAGCATCTGCCCTATTAGCTGAGTTTTTGGGTACCGATCTATCAAAAATAACCCATGAGTTAGACAAACTTGAATTGGCTATTGGTAGTTCAGTAAAACAGATAGATGCTTCTCATATCGAAAAAAATATAGGCGTTAGTAAAGATTACAACAACTTTGAGTTACAAAAAGCAGTTTTGTATCGCGACATTGCTAAAGCCAACAAAATAGTACTGGCTTTTGGTAAAAACCCTAAAGCCTATCCCATACAGGTTACAATTATTAACTTGTTTGGAGCATTTTTAAAATTACTTTCGTATTACTATCTACCCGATAAATCGAAAAACAATGTAGCTGCGGCACTTAAAATAAATCCTTTCTTTGTTCAGGATTATGTTACAGGAGCCAAAAATTATCCAGCCCGAAAAGTGGTTCAAATCATTAGTATTTTGCGCGAATACGATATGAAATCAAAAGGATTTGATAGCTCAACAACTGAACCAGGTGAACTCTTAAAAGAGTTAATTTTTAAAATCATGCACTAAAAAAGTCGATCATAAATGAATATTGTCATCATACTTATTATTGCCATTAGCGCAATTAGTATTGCTGGATTTAGTCAGTCTGAACTGATTTACAGATACCAATTTAATGCTTATCAAATCAAACATCGAAAAGAATACATTCGCATGATTAGTCATGGCTTTTTTCATGCCGACTGGATGCACCTTTTTTTTAACATGTTTGTGCTTTATTCGTTTGGCGAATCCGTTATTACGTATTTCTCTCAATCGCTGGCGGGTAATTCAAATATACTGTTCCTGTTTTTCTTTCTATCGGCTATTGTAGTTTCAAGCCTATACTCGTTTGCTAAAGAAAAAGACAATTATAATTACAATGCACTGGGAGCATCAGGCGCTGTTTCCGCAGTAGTTTTTGCCAGTATTCTTTACGATCCGTATAGCCCCATCTATTTATTTTTTATTCCGATACCGATTCCAGGAATTGTGATAGGAATTGCTTACTTAGTGTATTCGCGTATTATGTCGAAAAAGAATATTGATAACATTGGCCATGATGCTCATTTTTGGGGAGCCGTTTACGGCTTTCTGTTCCCCATTATATTCGAACCTCGACTCATTCTTTATTTCATAAGCCAACTTGTTTCATTTTAACAGAACAACAAAATGCACAAAGCCTTATTTATTGATAGAGATGGTGTAATCAATAACGACGAAGGTCACTATTACATATTTAAACCCGAGAATTTTAAACTAAACGAGGGGATTATCGAAGGTTTACAAATGATGCAAAACAATGGTTTTAAAATCATAGTAATAACCAATCAGGGTGGTGTAGCCAAAGGTGAATATACAGAAGACGATGTTGCCAAAGTGCATCAACATTTTTTAGGTCTGATGAAAGAAGCAGGTATCAACATAACCGACATCTACTATTGCCCTCACCATAATAAAATTGCCGACTGCGACTGCAGAAAACCAAAACCGGGTATGATTTTAAAAGCAATTGAAGAGCATCAGATTGATAAATCACAATCGTATATGATTGGCGATTCGCCTCGAGATGTTGAAGCTGGCAAAAACGCAGGCTTAAAACAATGCTTTAAAATTGAAAAGAATCATTCCATTGTACCTGTATGCAAATCTATTATTGAAGGATGAATACAGCGCAATACATCTGTTTAAACGGCCAAAAATTCAAAGCTGATCAAGGCATATTAAAAGCTAGCAACCGGGCTTTCAGATATGGCGATGCTTTATTTGAAACCATCAGGTGTATTCATCAGATTCCAATGTTTTTCGAAGATCATTATCAGCGCCTTTTAAGCGGAATGATGCTTTTAAAAATGCAATCGCGCAGCTTACCTCCCATTAATGATTTACGTGAACAGATACGCTCATTAATAAGTAAAAACAGACTGTTTGGAGATGTTAGAGTTCGTTTAACTGTTTTTCGCGAAGATGGAGGTTTGTATACTCCGGCAGGTAACCGAGCTCAGTACTTAATTGAAACTTCAAATATCGAATCTCATTATTATTCACTTAATTCTAAAGGTTTATTAATTGGGAATTACACTGATGATAAAAAAAGTATCAACCGTTTTTCACCTTATAAATCGGCCAACTCATTACTATTTGTAATGGCAGGTTTGTGCAAGAAAGAAAACAAGTGGGATGAAGTATTAATATCAAACGAAGAAAACCAAATAATCGAAACACTCGCATCCAATCTATATTGGATAAAAGATGATTGCATTTTTACACCTCGCCGTACTACCGGATGTGTAGATGGAATAATGCGTAAACAAATTCTTTCAATTTTAAGAACTAAAGCATATTGCCTTATTGAAGTAGACGGTACAACCACAAATGAATTATTAGAAGCCGACGAAATTTTTATCAGCAACTCAATTTATGGCGTACAGTGGATTGTAGGCTTTAACAACAAACGCTATTTCTGCAACAGGATAAAAGAAATTAACAAACAACTAAATGAGCATGCTTCTAATTATTTGAAGGATTTTCAGGAAAAGTAGTCCATACACGAAAAACATCTCCCAAACTTTCCATTGTTTGCTTCCAGAAATCATCCACATCACCTTCCATAATTGTTTTACCATCTAAGGTTGATACAATCCACGATTTCTCTTCAATCTCTGCCTCCAACTGCCCCGGTGACCATCCTGAATAACCGGCAAAAAATTTCACAGAGTGATAATCTGCTTCACCATCATTAATCATATCTTTAATAACATCAAAATCTCCACCCCAATATATATTGTCGATAATATGCACAGCTCCGGGCACCTTATCTCCTAAAGTATGTAGATAATGCAGTGTATTTGATGATACAGGTCCTCCTATAAACATTTCGCCTTTGAAGCTAAACAGATCTTCAATAACTTCATCCGGATATAGATCCGACGATTTGTTTAAAACAAAACCAACGGCACCTTCATCACCATGTTCGGTTAAAAAAACAATGGATCTATTGAAATACGGCCCCTGTAGAAAGGGTTCAGCAATTAAAATTCTACCTTTCATGGGCTCTACCTTTGGTAAATGTGTGTCAAAAATATTAAACCCCAAATCTTTCATTTAGTAAATTCCTTAATTAATTCCCTATTTAAATTATAACCCCCCAACCTATGAATCAAGCCTTTACCATCAGATCTCTGATGTATTATTTGTTTAATTTAATACATATTCACATTTCATTCAACAGTTTGGCAAAAAAATTGATTGATAAATTATTTGTTACTTCAAAAATTTGATTTTTATTTCACGCAAAAGATTAATCTATAATTTAAATATGGCACTTACTTTTAAATCTGCCCTTAAGCGCATTTTGCTTTTTACTTTCGCTTTTCTTTCTCTATCTGTTACCGTAAATGCTACTGATATTAAACTTAAATTACCTCCTGCGGTAATGAAAGGTGTTGATTCAAAAATTAGTATTGAAGGTATTGATGACATTACACATATGCCCCCAAGGTTACTCATCAACGGGGTAAGAGTTCATCTTGAAAAAGATAAAGCAGGTTACCATACCAACTTTACATTTATCGAACCTTCTGACATACAAGTAATAAGTTCAGGAAAAGTAATTACCAAAAGCGTCAACCCAATCCCTCTATGGCTATCAATACTTCCTCCATTAATTGCTATTATAATGGCCCTTATAACCAAAGAAGTATTTTCATCTCTTTTTGTTGGATTGTTATTTGGTACTGCAACTATCTTTAAATATGCCGGAACTAACTTTTTTATAGCTATTGGCAAGGGGATTTTTGCTATTATCGATACGTATCTGATGGAGGCATTACTTGATCCCGGACATATCTCTATTATCATATTTAGTATGCTAATTGGAGGGATGGTAACCCTTATTTCACTTAACGGGGGAATGAAAGGAATTGTTAATATCCTTTCGAGATATGCCAATAACCGCCGGTCAGGACAGTTTATTACTTATTTGATGGGACTTGTAATTTTCTTTGATGATTATGCCAATACCTTGGTTGTTGGCAATACCATGCGCCCAGTTACTGATAGGCTTAAGATATCCCGTGAAAAACTCGCTTACCTGGTAGACTCTACTTCAGCACCTATTGCTGCAATTGCATTTATTACCACATGGATTGGTGCCGAATTAAGTTACATTCAGGAAGGAATTGTTAATCTGGGATTAAATACAACCCCCTATTCTGTTTTTCTAAATTCGTTACAATACTCATTCTACCCTATTTTGACATTGGTTTTTGTAGCTTTAATCATTTGGCAAAAACGTGACTTTGGTCCGATGTTATCAGCCGAAAAACAAGCAGTAGAACACACTCCTGAAATAAATCAGAAAGACAACAAACGAGGTCCTCAAATACTAAAAGAGTTGGAAGTTTCAGAGGATATTACTCCCAGATGGTACAATGCCGCCATACCAATTTTAGTTGTTGTATTAGGAACTCTAATTGGATTAATTTATACAGGATGGGATTCTGCTACATGGGCGAGTAATAACTTATCGTTTACATCAAAGCTATCACATACCATTGGTGCTGCCGACGTCTTTAATGCCTTAATTTGGTCATCTTTATCGGGTGTATTTTCAGCAATGATACTTACTTCTGTACAACGTTTGTTAACGATGAAAGAGAGTATTGAAGGAGTAATCAATGGCTTTAAAACAATGTTTAATGCATTACTAATTCTATCATTTGCATGGTCGCTAGCTCTTTTGACCAGTCATCTTCACACAGCTCATTTCATCACTCATATTCTAACCAGTATTAACATCAGCCCATATTTCATTCCGGCCTTAACATTTATTTTCTCAGCCTTTATTGCTTTTAGTACTGGCTCAAGCTGGGGAACAATGGCTATTATTTACCCATTAATGCTTCCTGCGATTTGGAAATTAGGAGTAGATTCGGGATTACCTCACGATGAAGTGATGCCGCTTTTTTACAATGTTGTTTCTGCAGTTTTAGCGGGTTCGGTTTTAGGCGATCACTGTTCTCCGATATCTGACACTACTATTTTAAGCTCCTTGGCTTGTTCTTGTAATCATATTCATCATGTACGAACTCAAATGCCATATGCTTTAACGGTTGCTGCTATTTCTATGTTTTTTGGTACCCTTCCGGTGGCATTAGGATTTCCTGTTTGGGCATCATATATTCTGGCAATTGGTGTATTATTCACAGTTGTTAAAATGTTTGGGAAAAGAGTATAATATCCAATAAGAAGACATAAAGAAGGCCGTATTTCAAATGAAACACGGCCTTCTTTTTCTGCGTTTTTTAATAAATGGAAGGAAATCGATGTGGGTCGACTTCTGACATCATATCATAAATGGCTTCATAAACATCTTCAGCACTTGGATTACTGAAATAATCTCCATCGGTACCATATGCAGGTCTGTGATCTTTGGCAGTAACGGTTCGCGGAGATGCGTCAAGATGATAAAATGCCTTTTGACCTTCAACTACTTTATTCATCATATAGGCAGTGGCGCCACCCGGAACATCTTCATCAAAGAAAACAATTCGATTAGTTTTCTTAACAGATTCGCCAATGATCCCTTTAATATCAAAAGGCAACAAGGTTTGAACATCAATCAATTCAACCGATACACCAAGTTCATTTAATTGTTTGATAGCCTCCTGCGCTATTCTTACACATGAGCCATATGTAACCAATGTTACATCATTACCCTCAACTAACACCTCTGGCACACCTAAAGGAATTTTGAATTCTCCAATATTATAAGGTTGTGGCTCTCTCAGTCGATAACCATTTAATGGTTCGATAACCAATGCTGGATCATCACCTTGCAAAAGCGTATTATAAAAACCAGCTGCTCTTGTCATATCGCGCGGCACACACACATATATTCCTCTAATAGAATTAATAACCATGCTTAGAGGCGAACCACTATGCCAGATACCTTCTAAACGGTGGCCACGAGTACGCACTATTACTGGCGCTTTCTGGCCATTTTTAGTACGATAGCGGGTTGTTGCCAAATCATCGCTCATAGTTTGAAGCGCATACATTAAGTAATCGAAATACTGTATTTCGGCAATTGGACGTAAACCTCGCAATGCCATACCAATTCCCTTACCCAAAATGGTAGTTTCACGAATCCCTGTATCACGCACTCGCATATCGCCATACTTAGCCTGCATGCCTTCTAAGGTCTGATTAACTCCGCCAAGGAATCCTGTATCTTCACCAAAAGTGATTACTTCGGGATAATTGGCAAAAATGTAGTCGAAATTATCTCGTAATATTTCTCTTCCAGGCACATTTACAGCATCATCGTTATAGGCTGGTGTCAATGGAGAAACATTCAATGCAGAGTGTTCATCTTCGGAATACAACCAGGCGCTATAATTCTCCCAACCCTCTTCGAAATATTTTTTAATCCAGGCTTGCAATTCGTTTTTAATTCCGTTTGGCTTATCACAAGTAGAGCAATAGAAACGAAGCGCACGCCTGGCCGTACTTAAAATTTCTTTACGGGTCAAAGCCATACTTGACTTAAGCTCTTTCACCAATGCATCAATCTTGGGTTGACTTGCATCGCTACATACACATTCCTTACGTGTAATAATATCAATTAGCTCCTGTCGTTCACCTTTTAACAAATCCTGAAATTCTTTATAAGCTTCTTTTTGTGCAGTTCGAACTTCCTTATATGCCTCTTCTTCCAATTGATCAAGTTCCTCAATTGAAGCCAGATTACTTTCGATCATCCAAATACGCATCTGCCTTATTCCATCGTACTCCTTTTCCCATTCCAATCTCTCAGTACTTTTATATCTTTCGTGAGAACCAGAAGTAGAATGACCAACAGGTTGTGTTAATTCTTCAACATGAAATAAAACCGGAACATGCTCATTTCGACATTTTCGGATACCTTCTTCATACATCTGGCATAGGCCTGCATAATCCCATCCTTTAGCAGTATAAATAAGCATTCCGCTTGCATCTTTAGGTCCTTTTTCAAAGCCTTTCATTGCTTTGCTAATGCTCTCTTTTGTTGTTTGAACGCTTTTAGGTACAGATATTCCGTAACCATCATCCCAAACCGAAACCGCCATTGGAATTTGTAGTACTGATGCTGCATTTAAGGTTTCAAAAAAGTGTCCTTCCGAAGTACTCGCATCACCTATGGTTCCGAATGCAACCTCGTTTCCATTCACACTAAAACCTGTATGATTTTTTAGATCAGGATTATTACGATATAATTTCGATGCCATAGCCAATCCCACCAAACGCGGCATTTGTCCGGCAGTAGGTGAAATATCAGATGCGGTACATTTCAGCTTTGTTAAATCCTTCCAATTACCATTATCATCAATAATACGGGTACCAAAATGATTATTGAAAGACCGTCCGCCATTATCAGGATTCAACTCTGTTCGGGTCTCACCATAAAGAAGGGCGAAAAACTGTTTGGGAGTAGTCATGCCGGCAGCCAAAATAAAGGTTTGATCGCGATAATATCCCGACCTCCAATCGCCTTCCTTAAATTGTTTAGCCATGGCTATCTGAGGAATCTCTTTTCCGTCGCCAAAGATTCCAAACTTAGCTTTCCCTCCCAGTACTTCCTTACGGGCCAACAAACTCATGTTTCGACTTACACAAGCTGTTTTATAATCGTTAATTACTTCGTTTTTAAAATCTTCAAAGCTTAATTCAGCTGCTTTTTCAGACATATTTTTTAATTTCAAATTGTTACTGTTTTGAACTCTGAGAACTACCTCATATCTATTCAGTCTTCTAATATCAGCATTAATTCAAACATTCGAGATCGTAAGTTTGTTTTACTATTGATATAAAATGTTTTTGCTATTTTTGCAATTCAAAATTGATGAATTATGTGGGAAGTTCTATTATTATCCGTTGCTTTAATGGGCATTGTTTTTGTACTATTTGCTACCAGAATTCTTTTGCAAAAGAATGGAAAATTTCCGAACATGCACATTGGTAGTAACAGAGAAATGAACAAAAGAGGCATCTATTGTGCTACTACTCAGGATAAGTTAGCACGTAAAGAATCTTTTAAGATTAAACAATTAAGTTTCGATCAGGAATACGATAGTCAAACAACAAGTTGCTAATGATATTAAAAAAGAGGCAGCAATATTGATATTGCTGCCTCTCTTTTTTTGTTTAAATATATCGTTCTTAATTTTTACTCTCAATAACCTTTTTAAAGCCCTTTGTGTAGGTTATGTCATATTCGTCACCATTGGTTCCTGATGATATAAAATAAGCCTCTAAATCAGGATTATTTTCAACTATTTTCGTTGCATTCTCTACACCTAATACCATAAATGCGGTTGCATAGGCATCAGCCGTCATACAATCGGGCGCTAGAACTGATACTCCCAATAATTGATGTACTACCGGATATCCATTATATGGACTTATGGTGTGAGCATATTTTTTGCCATCTTTCACATAGAAATTACGATAATTCCCTGAGGTAGCCAAGGCTACATTCGATATAGAAACAATCTCTTGCAATTCGCGATCTAACACTTCCGGATCATCAATAGGTTTATCAATCCCCACTTTCCAGGTTACACCTTTAGGATTGGTTCCTTTAACTCGCATTTCGCCACCAATCTCAACCATGTAATTAGTAACTCCTTTCGACTCCAGAAAGTCAGACACCACATCAACACTATATCCTTTTGCAATAGCACTGGCATCTAACATGATTCCGGGACGTTGTTTTACAATTTTTGAATCTTTGAGTTCAACCATATCCATCCCCACATCTTGCATCAACGAATCGATTAACGCATTACTAACACTATCCTTCTTTGAGAACCCAAATCCCCAGGCATTAACTAATGGAGCTACTGTCATATCAAAGGCGCCATCGGTTGCTGCAGTAATTTCTTTGGCTTTATTAAAAACTTCGCGGAAATACTTATCAGTCTCCATCGATTGGTTACTATTGATTTTACTGATAACCGAGTTTTTCTCATAAGTTGATAACGACATATTGAATTCGTTCATCACCTCTTTAATTTCATCGCTTAAATCAGCTTCGCTCTCGTAAGTAAAATGATAAATGGTTCCAAAAACAAGCCCTTCATTTTTATAAAAAGATGTTTCTTTGGCACACGACGACAGCAATACCACTGCTAATAAAACGCTTATATAACGCATTGTTTCGTATTTAGATTTTAAATAATTGGAGCTACAAAGGTGTTAAAGAGGTAACTCAAATACAATAGATTTACTGATTTTATTCCGTTCTTTTTGTCAACTTAAAAGAACTTGTTATAAGCATCTGAACTCCATATTATACGCATAAAAAAAGCCCCTAAAAAAGGGGCTTTTATATATCATATCTATGTAATTATGATCCAAAATCATCATAAGCAACCATTTCGTCAGGCACACCCATGTTGTACAGCATTTTTGTAACTGCATCGTTCATCATAGGAGGTCCACATAAATAGTATTCTACGTCTTCTGGCTCTTCATGATTAATTAAGTACTCGTCATGAATTACCTGGTGAATGAATCCAACAGGACCAGTCCAGTTATCATCAGGATGAGGCTCAGATAATGCAATTGTAAATTTGAAGTTAGGGAACTTCTCTTCAATAGCTCTGAAGTGATCTTCGTAGAAAATCTCTTTCTTAGAACGAGCACCATACCAGAAAGTAACTTTACGACCTGTTTTTACTGTGTGGAATAAGTGGAAGATATGCGAACGCATAGGAGCCATACCAGCACCACCACCAATAAACATCATTTCGTTATCAGTCTCTTTAATAAAGAATTCTCCGTAAGGACCGGATACAGTAACTTTATCACCTGGCTTACGCGAGAAGATGAATGAAGAACAGATACCTGGATTTACTTTCATGAATCCACCATTAACGCGATCGAATGGAGGAGTTGCAATACGGATATTCAACATTACAATGTTACCTTCGGCAGGGTGGTTAGCCATTGAGTATGCACGGAAAGTTTCTTCCGGATTCGACATTTTAAGATCGAACATACCAAATTTCTCCCACTCTTCGCGGTACTCATCACCTACAACAATGTCTTTGAAATCAACATCAATTTTAGGTACATCAATCTGAATATAACCACCCGATTTGAAATCTAAGATTTCTCCTTCAGGAAGTCTAACCACAAATTCTTTAATGAAAGTAGCCTGGTTATCGTTTGAAACAACGGTACATTCCCACTTTTTGATACCTAAGACCTCTTGAGGAATCTCCATTTTCAAATCTTCTTTTACTTTAACCTGACACGCTAAACGCCAGTCGTTGGCTTGCTCTTTACGAGTAAAATATCCGGTTTCAGTAGGAAGAATCGACCCAGCACCTTCGTGTACCTGGCAACGACACATTGCACAAGTACCACCACCACCACAAGCTGATGGTAAGAATATTTTATTACTACCCAGTGCCGACAATAATGACTGCCCTGGCTCAACTACTAATTCTTTTTCACCGCCGTTGATGTTAATTGTAACCTCTCCTGATGGCATCAGTTTTTTCTTAGCGAAAAGTAACACTGATACCAATACAAGTACTACAATAAGAAACACTACAACGCTGACACTAATTATCATTGTTTGACTTGCTAAAAATATCATTTTCAAATAGTTTTCTTATTATAATTTAATACCCATAAAACTCATGAAGGCAATACCCATCAAACCGGTAACAATAAATGTAATACCTAGTCCTTTCAATGGAGCTGGCACATCTGAATACTGGATTTTTTCGCGGATTGCAGCAATACCAACAATCGCCAATAACCATCCAATACCTGAACCTACACCAAATACAGTAGCTTCACCTAAAGTTTCGTAACCTCTTTCTTGCATGAATAACGAACCACCTAAGATGGCACAGTTTACAGCAATCAAAGGCAAGAAAATACCTAATTGAGAATATAAAGCAGGTGCAAATTTCTCAACAATCATCTCTACCAACTGTACCATTGAGGCAATTACAGCGATAAACATGATAAAACTAAGGAAACTCAAATCAACTGATGCAAAGTTTGGACCTAACCAGGCCAAAGCACCTTCGCTTAATACATACTTGTTTAGCAAGTAATCAACGGGAACAGTTATGGCCAATACGAATACAACTGCAATCCCAAGTCCAAACGATGTTTTAACTGTTTTTGATACTGCAAGGAACGAACACATTCCTAAGAAGTATGCAAAAACCATGTTATCAATAAAGATGGACTTAATGAATATATTAAATAATTCCATTTTTTCGTTTGTTTAATAATTTATGATTCAATAAGGTCTTTATTGCGTGAACGTTGCACCCAAATAATGATACCAACCACAACCAATGCCATTGGAGGAAGAATCATAAACCCGTTGTTTACATATCCCCACTTGTACATTACTTCTGGAATAACATGAATTGTTCCTAATCCTGGTAATGTTAAAGTACCTGATCCGAATAACTCGCGGAAAAATGCTACAATAACCAAGATAAGACCATAACCAGCACCGTTACCAATACCATCTAAAACAGAAGGCCAAGGCTTATTACCTAAAGCAAACGCCTCTAGACGTCCCATGATAATACAGTTGGTAATAATCAAACCAACAAATACACTCAACTGCTTACTTACTTCATAAGCAAATGCCTGTAATACCTGGTCAACAATAATTACTAATGCAGCAACAATTACCAACTGCACAATAATACGAATACGTGAAGGTATTGTGTTACGCAACAAGGAGATAACCAAGTTGGCAAATACTGTTACAAACGTTACGGAGATGGCCATTACAATTGCCGGCTCCAACTTAGCCGTTACCGCTAAGGCAGAACAAATACCTAATACCTGAATGGTAATTGGGTTTTGTGTGCCAAGAGGAGTGGTAATCAGCTTCAAATTTTTTGCTGAGAACAAAGGTTCTTTTTCGCTACTCATTGTTAAAACTTTTTTAGTTCTTTAAAAATGATTCATACCCACTCAAACAATCTTCTAACATGGCCTGAACTCCTCTACTGGTAATAGTACCACCTGAGATACCATCAACAGCATGAATGTTACCTACTGATTGCCCTGCTTTCGTAACTTTAATTGAAACCAATTTATCACCTTCGAAAATGGTTTTTCCAACAAATGGTTTCTGGAAAGCTTCTTTTTCAATTTCAGCACCTAATCCAGGAGTTTCACCTTTATGACCGAAAGTGGCACCATAAACGGTGTTTTTATCTTCGTTTAATGAAAGATAACCCCAGATTGGACCCCAAAGACCTTTACCTCGCACGGGTAGGATATATTTAACGCTGCCATCGTCCATTTTACATTCGTAAACTGGGTAACCGCGTTCAGCATCATCTTTTTTCAATTCTTTTGCTAAATCAACATTAAAAGCAACAGCATCAATACGCTCACCTTTATTGTTAATTACATAGGCATTATTGCCAATATACTTTTCATATTTAGCCTCTGCATCTTTTGCAGTACTTTCAATATTTACCGACTTCAGGATATCGATTTTTTTAGCCACTTCAGCATTTTTACTCTGAATTGGTTTTAACGATTGTGACAAAAAGGCCAAAATGGCTGCCACTACAATAACCATCACGGATGCATAAAGAAAGGTATATGTATTTCCTTGTCTATCCATTTCTAATTTGTTTTAAGCATTTACTTTGGCACGTTTCAAACGTCGTTTAATATTTCCTTGTACCACAAAATGGTCGATCAATGGTGAGAAAGTATTCATTAACAAGATTGCTAACATTACCCCTTCTGGATATGCAGGGTTGAATACCCTAATCATAATAGCAAATACACCTACTAAAAATCCATAAATCCATTTACCTTTCTCGGTACGTGATGCAGAAACAGGATCGGTAGCCATAAATACAGCACCAAAAGCAAAACCACCCAAGCATAGTTGGTGAATTGCATCTACTTGCATCAACATATTATCGGCAGGAGCAACTGCATTGAAAAGTAAAGCCATCAAATAGCCTCCGGCAAATACCGATACCATCACTTTCCAGCTACCAATACCAGTATAAATAAGGATAACTGCACCAATTAATATAGCTAAAGTTGAAGTTTCACCGATCGATCCTGGGATCATACCAATAAAACTGTGCCATAAATCGAAGGCTCCATTTGTGAATTTATCAACATGGTTACTAGCAGCCTCTCCAAGAGGAGTAGCTCCTGAAACACCATCAAGATCTGATAAACCGTGTACCCAAATTTTGTCACCCGACATTTTAGAAGGATAAGCAAAGAATAGGAAAGCACGTGCAATTAAAGCTGGGTTCCAAATGTTCATTCCGGTACCACCAAATACCTCTTTACCAATCACCACGGCAAATGCAGTAGCTACAGCTACCATCCACAATGGAATATCAACTGGTAAAATCAAAGGAATTAGCATACCCGATACAAGAAAACCTTCTTGTACCTCGTGGCCTCGTAATTGAGCAAACATAAATTCGATACCCAAACCAACACCATAAGATACTACCACTATAGGTAATACTTTTAATGCTCCAATGCCAACCATTGGCCAAAAACCAGCTGCCTCGCCAATAGCAAGATAATGCTGATATCCGGCATTCCATATACCAAAAAGCAAGGCAGGTACTAACGCTAGTACTACCACAGCCATGGTACGTTTCGAATCAATCACATCGCGCACGTGGACACCATTTTTGTTTGTGTGATTAGGTACAAACAACAAGGTTTCAAATGCGTCGAACGTTGAATGAAACTTCTCAAACTTCCCGCCTTTTTGAACGTGAGGTTTGATATTATCTAATAAATTTCTTAACGCTTTCAATGTTATTTAGTTTTTTAGTTATTAGTCAGTGATCAGTAGTTGAATCTATTAATCACTACTGACTAGCTACTACTGACTAGCTTAACTCTTTAATCATTAAATCAATGCCTCTACGTAAAATAGACTGAAGCGGTTGTTTGGAAGTACAAACAAACTCACAAAGAGCAACATCTTCTTCAACCAATTCATAGATACCTAGTTGTTCCATTTTATCAATGTCGTCAACTAAAATAGCACGGAATAAAAATTCAGGTAAGATGTCCATTGGTAATACTTTTTCGTATTGACCTGACATGATAAAAGATCTGCGTCCACCATGTGTATTGGCATCCAACGCATACTCTTTATTCTTACACATCCAGCTAAAGAATGAACGTGAGGTACTGAACTTACCAAATCCAGGAGCAGCCCATCCCATAAATTCGAAATAATCTCCTTCTGGAATAACTGTTACCTGTGAGTGATAGGCACCTAAATAACCATCTTCATCAATTTGAGTACCGGTAAGCACATTTCCACTGATGTATCTTAAAGTACCGTCTTTCTTAACATTGCCTTTTACTAATGTTGAAATCGATGCTCCCAGTTTTGTACGATAGTAAGCTTTTTTCTCAACCTCGCTACCTGCTAAAACAACCACTCGGTTTGAATCGTATTTACCTTCGGTAAATAATTTACCAATGGCAACGATATCTTGTGGATTAGCAACCCATACACATTCGCCTTTACTGATTGGCATAGTATGGTGAATTTGAACCCCTACATTACCTACCGGGTGAACTCCTTCGAAAGAATGAACAGTAACTCCTTTTAAGTTATTGAACACTTTTGAAGCTGCATCATTACGAACTCCAACATGAACATTGTCGCACATACGCTTAACAACGTCGATACCTGCTTGCAAAGCTTCTTCCTGACCTGTTAACACAAAGTCATAATCAGGAGCTAAAGGAGCGGAGTCGAATGCCGAAATGTAAAATGCTTTAGGCGTTTCACTGGCTTTTGCAATAATATCGTAAGGACGCTTACGTATGAATGGCCACAAACCTGCTGCCTGTAGCTTTTCTACTACCTGCTCCTTCGATAACTCACTGGCTTTAGCTGGTTCAAACTGCTCGGCAGCATCAGTTCCATCTGATTTCACCACAACTTCCAGAATCCTACGGCGCTCACCGCGGTTAACCGCATGTAACTCGCCACTTACAGGTGAAACGAATTTTATTTCAGGACGATATTTGTCGTAAAATAAAACCGTACCCGCTTTCACCTTGTCCCCAACTTTTACTGCCATCTTTGGTACCAAACCGTAAAAATCGGTTGGCTTAACTGCAAATAGTTCGGGTAATTCGGCTTGCCCAAATACCGTATCAGCTTTACCTGCAAGCTGAATATTCAGGCCTTTCTTAATTTTTATTACCTCTGACATGTTTGAAAAACGGTTTTTTTATTTTTAAGCTGCAAAAATATAGAAATTTATAACTTTTCCATCTATATTACGCCTGTAAAAGAGCGTTAAAAATGCTTTTAGTTTAGTTTGCTGTATAAGGGAAAGTTCAGCAAATGTAGATTTTTTTCTTTATTTATCCTAAAACATATGTCGATATTTAAACAGCTTTTAATTAGTACATTTACATTACTGCCTTTTTACGCCCAAAGTAACAATCCTGTATATACTGCAACTAATATTCACACAGTGCAATTGCATAAAACAGGATGGAATCAAAGCTCGCCCATCATACAATTAAATAATCAGGAAGAATTAACATTAAGCTTTGACGATTTTGCCTACGATACCAAAAATTATCAGTACAGTATTACTCATTGCGATGCTAACTGGGAACCTTCGGATTTAATGCAAACCGAATACATCAATGGATTTATGCCCAACCCAATATTAGATTATCAATACTCGTTTAATACAACATTTGATTATATCCACTATACATTGGCTTTTCCGAATGAGGATATCCAATTGAAATTATCGGGTAACTATATTATAAAGGTGTTTGAATTAGGATCGGAAGATAAGCCAGTACTTACCCGTCCGTTTTTTGTTTCAGAAGCAAAGGTATCTATCATTCCCCAGGTAAAATATACCGCCAGTTCAACCTTGCGATCATCAATGCAAGAGATTCATTTTACTATTAAACATCCCAGTTTTCAAATTAACAATCCACGCGAAGATATAAAGGTGGTGCTTCAGCAAAACGGACGATGGGATAATCAGATGACACACCTCAAACCCTTATTCATCCGCGACTCGGAATTGATATACGAACACAATCGCGAAATTTTGTTTGATGGCGGCAACGAATACCGCTGGCTCGATTTGCGAAGTACGCGCTTTGCACCAGAGTATGTCGAAAGTATTACTTTTCATGATCCACACTATCATTACACCATGTACCCCGATCGTAACCTGGCGGAACGAAAATACTTTTATCACGAAGACTTTAATGGCAAATACTATATTGATGTACGCGAAGACCGCGATCCGGAAATTGAAGGCGATTATGTATATGTACACTTTAAACTTCCTTCTAAGGAGCCTATTTTTAACAGTAAAGTATATGTAACCGGAGCTTTAAGCAACTGGCAAATGGATAATAAAAACCAGATGGAGTACAATGCCCTTACCCACATGTACGAATTATCGATGCTACTAAAACAGGGCTTTTACAATTACCAATATCTGGTGCAACAAGAAGGAAAGCCCTATGCCGATGTTAGTTATTTCGAAGGCAACTACGGCCAAACCGAAAACGACTACATAATATATGTGTATTACCGAAGTTTTACAGATAACTACGATCGCCTGATTGGTGTTAATGTAACCAACTCATTAAAATATACGGTGGGGAAATAATAGATTTGTCAGCCACATCTTTCTGTCACATAGTAATAAGCGTCAGTCGCAATCATACTTCACCATTAATGTTTAAAATGTAAGCAATAAAGTATAATTTGTAATAATTTTTCACTTTTAGACTTTAATACCTGACAAAACTCATATTTCTATATTCCAAACCCTGACATATTTCATAACCTTAGGCTTTAAAATTCAATAGCTTTGCTTTTAATGAATTACCATTAATTGGTTGCATTTATTTTTAACCGATTATGTCGTAACTTTTTTTGGTTGATGAGAAAACTACATTGTTAAGAACCAAAACATATTAAAACATCATAAAAAACAGAAGCTATGCCAAAAGGAATCTTCAACGTACCTAAAGCAATAAACGAGCCAGTAAAAAGCTATGCTCCGGGAACCCCCGAACGCGAAGAGCTTAAAAAGCAAGTTGAATTGCTACGTTCTCAGGAATTAGACATTCCAATGATTATTGGTGGTCAGGAAATCAGAACTGACAACAAACAACGTATTCACCCACCACACGATATCAAACATACCTTAGGGTATTACCATCAGGGTGATGAAACACATGTACACATGGCCATTGATGCTGCTTTAAAAGCTCGCAAACAATGGGCTGAATTAAGCTGGGAGCACCGCGCTTCTATCTTTTTAAAAGCAGCCGACTTATTAGCTGGCCCATACCGTCAAGTATTAAACGCGGCTACTATGTTAGGTCAATCGAAAAATGCATTTCAGGCCGAAATTGATGCTGCTTGTGAGTTAGCCGATTTCTTACGATTCAACGTTCAATACATGACAGAGATTTATGCTGATCAACCTATCTCTTCTCCAGGTATCTGGAACCGTGTTGAGTACCGTCCATTGGAAGGATTTATATTTGCATTAACACCATTTAACTTTACTTCTATTGCGGGTAACCTACAAACTTCACCTGCATTAATGGGTAATGTTACTGTTTGGAAACCATCTAAAACAGCAATCTATTCAGCATATTTCTTGATGAAATTATTTCAGGAAGCTGGTGTACCTGATGGAGTAATTAACCTTGTTCATGCATCAGGCCCGGTAGCTGCCGATGTTGTATTTGCACATCCTGATTTTGCAGGATTCCACTTTACAGGTTCAACAGCCGTATTCCAAAGTACATGGAAAGCAATTGGTACAAATATTGCCAAATACAAAACATATCCTCGCATTGTAGGTGAAACTGGTGGTAAGGATTACATTTTTGCACATAAATCGTGCGATACCAAAGCGGTTGCCACAGCTATTACTCGTGGTGCTTTTGAATTCCAGGGTCAAAAATGTTCAGCTGCTTCGCGTGCCTACATGCCATCAAGTAAATGGGACGAAATTTGCGGTTATGTAGCCGAACAAATGAAAGAAATCAAAATGGGACCTCCAGAAGATTTCACCAACTTTGTAAATGCTGTTATCGACGAAGCATCATTTGATAAACTTGCCGGAGCAATTGATGCCGCTAAAGCAAGCAACGAAGCTGAAGTTATTTTTGGTGGAAACTACGATAAATCGGTAGGATACTTTATTGAGCCAACCATTATTTTAACAACCAATCCTAAGTACGATACAATGGAAGAAGAGTTGTTTGGACCTGTATTAACCATTTACGTTTACGACGATACTAAACTAGATGAAGCACTTGATACCTTAGATTCAACATCTATTTACGCTTTAACAGGTGGTATTTTTGCTCAGGATCGTTACGTAATTGAACAATTAACAAAACGTTTAACTAACACTGCTGGTAACTTCTATATTAATGATAAACCAACAGGGGCTGTTGTAGGACAACAACCATTTGGTGGTTCACGTGGTTCAGGTACTAACGATAAAGCAGGTTCGGCTATCAACCTTATGCGTTGGGTGAGCCCACGTACTATCAAGGAGACTTTTGTTCCTCCTCATAGTTTCGAATATCCATTTATGGCTGAATAATAGCATAAGTGCTATATCAAACTAATTTAGATTTTGATAGAAAAAATTAAATCCCGCTCATGCGGGATTTTTTTTGCCCTTTGCCTAAGTTATGAGCTGTAAACTTTATTACCTTTGCCCAAAAGGTAAGTATGAACTGGTCGAATTATAAAAAATATATACAACCCATTATCAGCAATAAATTCTTTATTGCATTTGTGATATTTGTTGTATATCTGGGAATTTTCGATCAAAACAACCTTATCGACCGCTTTAAATTACAATCGCGCATCAACAAATTAGAAAAACAAAAAGAGCACTACATCCAAGAGATTGAGCAAAACAATCGTAAGATGAAAGAACTTCAGAGTAATACCGAAAACCTTGAAAAATTTGGGCGCGAAGAATATCTAATGAAGAAAAAAGACGAAGTGCTTTTTATTGTTGAAGAAGAATAACATGGACAAGAAAAAAATATTAAGTATCCTGTATTACATTGGTATGGCACTAGTATTCTTTGGCGTATTAATGGCCGTTACTAAAGTTGAATACAGTTACCTTGTTTTGCTAATTGGCAGCTTACCTATTATTGGAGTTAGAATATACAATCGCATTGTAGGCCGCGAAGAGAATCATCGTATCTTTTCCATTCTTATCTACAGTTCATTGTTTTTGCTCCCTGCAGCCTGGGCATTATTCACCAGCCGTACTTATTGGGTTGTATTTATCATTATGATGGTGGTACTTGATTTTTATGCAAGCTTCCGTCGTATCAGAAAATAAACCACCTAAAGTAAAAAAGTAAGTCCGAAATAACTAATTGACAACAATACTGTAAGCTGCTTTTTATTTCGGACAGCGAACCTGGCCGAAGGATCTATGATTCTTTTTCCCAGTGTCGGAAATACTCCAAAATATCAGCTGTTTCTATCAGCTCATCGGAAGCTAAATCCAGCATTTCCAGAAAATCCATCGATGCATCGTAAACTGTATTTTTCTCTAAAAAATGAAGGTGTACATAGTTGAGATACTTTACCACTTTAAACGCATCAAAAACCTCAAAAAACCGCTTTTTAAAGGATTCTAACGACGAACAATTATTGTTAATATTAGCAAGCTCATTCTCAAACTCGCTATTCATTAAAAAGCTTCTGATGCGTCCACTCAACTTCAATAATAGATCTGCATATTTCTCATCATCCACTTTAAAGAATTCCTCTTTTATATCAAACAACTCTTTTAAATCGATAAATGCCTGCAGATTATAAGTAAGATAATCATCGTTCGACTCCATGATGGAAGCAATGGTTGGCCCTGTACCAAACGGAACACGATCTGAGACGCGAGAAGAAGGGAATACACAAGTTGTATTTAACTCACTAAAATTACCCAGGGGGATTACCTTTTGCAAAAAGTAAAAATCTTCGCCAGCCTGTTTTCGGGGCATTCCTCCTGCCCTCACATATGACTCTGCTGTTACCGCAAAACACGATCCTACTGTATGAAAAGCATAAGGATGACCTGTCCACCGCAAAACCTGTAAATAATACCTTAAATGCAGCTCATATTGCATAATTGCCTCCTTTTGCCCCTCGCTAACATCATCTGTTTGATGCTCGAAACAAATAGTACAACCATTTACTTTGTCTGAACTAAACTTCTTCCCTATTTCAACAAAGTAATTATCCTGAACATCACAATCGGCATCAAGCGATACAATAATACCTTTATAATTCTCCTCTCTAGCATATTCGTTTACGGCATAGTCCATCCCAATTTTTCGTGCCCATCCAGCCCCTGCATGTTTGGCTTTTAAATCAAAAGCATTAATCACCGTAATGGTAAAAACATCATTAAATACTTCCTTTTGATCCAACAATCTTTTTGATAATAACTGTTGGCGATGTTGTATTTCTTCCGGTGCAAGCTCTGAATAGTTAACAACCAACACTATTTCAATACTCATATTACATTTATGAGCTGCTTTACTTAGAGATGAAAGTAAACCATCTATATAATCTTCCTCTAAGTAAATTGGAATTATTGTTCTTATGGCAATCGCTGAAGCACTACTTGTCTCAGGCTTTAAAACAGGGTGCTTTGCCAGATATTTGGTGAAAATCTTGTTCATAGGAATAAAAAAAGGCAGAACCGAAAAAGTTCTGCCTTACTATATTTTTTTTCAATACTTATTTAGCTGCCGCATGACGGGCATTTAATGCATCCGAAACTTGTTTCGTAATGTCTACTCCATCAGCACCATACAACACATTATCTCCTAAAGTGTTGCTCAAAATCATTTTATATGGTTTACCTTTTGCAAATTCTTGCAGGTAATTCTCCAATGTATCACGCAATTGACGATTTAATTTTTCCTGCTCTTTCATCAACTCATTTGTTAATCGTTGATTAAGCATTTGTAGATCTTGCTCAGCTTTGGCTAAACGATCTCTTTCTTTGTTAAATCTATCTTGCGATAAGAAAGCATTGGTTTGTACCTTGCGTTGAAAATCAACTGCATCTTGTTGAAATATTTTTGCTTTTTCAGCATAATCAGCTCTCGAGGCCTCTTCTTTCGACATCAACTGCTCATTTACTTCTTTAGCAAAGTTATAATTCAACAATAACGAATCTGTATTGATAAAAGCAACAGGATAAACATCGCCATTGTTAACATCAATTTGGCTTGCTCCTGTTTGTTCCGCAGTTTTCTTACCAGAAAATTGCATTGCATATAAAATAATTACAGCAATTAATAAAACACCATTTAATACAGTAGATAATTGTTTCATACTTTCCCTAATGATTTATAGCTTAATTTTAACGGAGAACAAATATAATCTATTAGCCAGCATATAAAAATATTTGCACACTTTTTTCTTTAGCATAACAGTAGATATCCCTTTTAAAAGGCAGATTAATAAGCAGTTTTTATACTTCCTATAAAACTAAATCAATTTAAAATATTTTACGAGTTCGGCGGCGATACTTTGAACCTGAGGCATTACCATATCCGGGTGCGCTACATGGGATAGCCCCCCTTGGACTTCTCTTTTTGTATACCTGATTGAAACGGAATATCATGGATAGTTCATTTGCACCATTACTATATCCGTTTAGGTCTGATAAGGTAAAATCATAGCTATAAGCAAACCGAATATTGCCAACATTAACTCCTAAAATAAAAATTAAACCATCATTATTACTTAAACCATCTTCTGATACGAATGGAATCCCACGATACCAAACTCCAACTTCCATTGGATTTAAATACCAATAAGTACCAAAATCAAGCTGATTAAATCCTTGCTGTATTCGATAGTTAAATGCGGCTGTTATACTCTGCTCAGGGCGTCTTTTCCCAGTTTTATAGGAATATTTATAGCCTCCATAAAGTGATGTTTTTATAGGATTGTACGTTTCAATATCAGAAACTCCAATATCGTGCTTAATAAGGTTATCAACAGCTAAACCCAACCAGAAAAAATCACTATAAATCATTGCGGAAGCTGCAGCATCGAAATATTTAAAATTATCATTTCCATATACTGATCCTCCAATAACAGAACCATCAGTCCCTTGATTGGAAGGCAAAACAGAGTTGATAAGATTAATATTACGTTCGGAATACTTAAATTGAATACCAGGTCGAACTAATATTCCATCACTAATTTCAAACTCATATGCATATAAAGCACTTATATCCTGGCGTACCAATTTTCCATCACCACTATCATCGCGCAAGAACATTAGTCCTACACCACTGCTATAATCTTCAAAAAAGTGATCCGCTGCCATAGCATATGTGCTATATGTATTAGGAATACCAGGCCATTGATCGCGATAAGATAAACTTAACCGCGAGCCATTTGTAAGGCCCGTAAACGAAGGACTTAAATATAAGGGATTGGCATACACCTGAGAGAATGAGACATCCTGAGCTTGCAGATGCATTAAACCAATACATCCTACAAACAAAACAAGCAGTCTCATATATTCTTTCTTCTTTATCATGTTAAGGTTTCCCTAAGATAGGAACATTTAAATTATCTGATTAATAATACTGTTCCATTCTTTCTAAATTCAACTCCGTTGACATATTTACCACTGGCTTTATAAACATATACTGCCTGAGGTGCTAACTTACCTTTATACAAACCATTCCAACCTTCATTAATATCATTCGTTTCGAAAATCAATTGACCCCATCGATTGAATATTTGCATATTGTAGTTATCTACATCTCTGTATTTCGGTTTAAATATAGTATCGTCACGTTCCCCCACACCTCTGCTACCATCTGCTCGTGGAGCAAAGGCATCCGGAAATTCAACAAATCCAGCTAAATTCGCCTGAATGACATCATTCGCCACATAGGTATTATCACAACCAAATGTATTTTCAACAGTTAATGTAATTGTATATATCCCCTGCTCTTCGTAATAATGTGAAGGATTTTGTTCCTCTGATGTTGTTCCATCTCCAAAATCCCAAGTCCATTTAACAGCATTAATTGATAAGTCGGTACATTTAATCGGATCATTTGGTATCCACACAACTTCAGGTGTAACATTAAAGTCTGCCACAGGATGATCATAGACGGTTATTATTTGACTCGAGACAGCATCCTGATCATCTGGTCCAGGAGCTGTTAAAATAACCGTATATTCGCCCGGATTTTCATAAATATGGGTTGGATTACGTGTTTCGTCTGTTTGTCCATCTCCAAATTCCCACACATAAGTACTTCCTCCTACGGTATAGTTTGTAAATTTCACTTCAAGAGGATAACAGCCAGCATTGGCACTTACTTCAAAACCACTTTCTGGAACAGATTTATATTCAATAGTTACATCATCATAAGCAACACAATCTCCGGTTTCAATAGTCCACCTAAATGTACTTTTACCTTCAGGTAAATCTCTAACAGTTGTATTGAAGAAACTGGCATCATCAAAAGTTCCACCACCTGCTAAAATAGACCATGTTCCGCTAACAGTTCCCGGATTCTCAGCCTGAAGTTCGTAAACTGATTCATATATGACTGCATCTTCACCAGCAAACGGACGCGCTTTGTTACTAACAACTGTAACCACATCTTCGGTTGTACATTGTCCATATCCAATGGTCCATTTATACACATTCTCACCATAACCAACATTTGTTACCATAGTGTTATATTGATTTGCATCATCAAATGTACCAGCCCCACTAATTACAGTCCATGTACCTATTCCATCTATAGGATTATTTGCATTTAATACGATGTAATCATCACAAGTCTCACGATCAGCACCTGCTTTTGACTCATCCGGAACTTTATTAAATATTGTAACCTGATCAGTTGAGAAACAATCTCCATTCTCAATGGTCCACATCAAAATATTTTCTCCAAACCCTAAATTACGGATTGTTGTTTTACTACTTGAAACATCGTCAAAATCACCTTTACCCGAAACTACTGTCCAATGCCCAACTCCGTACTCGGGAGTATTAGCATCCAACTGGGCCCAATCCTTACAATCTTGAATATCGGGTCCGGCATTGGCAACCGATGCAGTATTATTCTCTACAACTATTTCGTCACTTAAAGTACATTGACCTTGAGTTAATGTCCAGCGAAGTACATTCCGTCCTTCGTTCAAACTACTGATGGTAGCAGATGGATTTGCAGGATTATCAAAATTACCACCTCCACTTTCAATGGTCCATAAACCAGTACCATATTCTGGTGGACTTGCTTTTAATGTAAGTTGAGGCACACAAATCTCTTCATTTTTTCCGGCATATGGAATGGAAGGCTCATTATTAACAAGTAGAACTTCATCAGTTAAAATACATGTTTCATTCTGAACAATCCATCTAAATACATTATCACCTTTCGATAAACCAATCACTTCTGATTTAGGATTGTTCAGGTCTGCTATGGTAGCTGAACCAGATAATACCTCCCATCGGCCAACTCCAATATTAACAGCAGTAGCATCAAGGAAAGTTGTATCATCACAAATGGTTTGACTGTTTCCTGCATAGGCTGCATCTGGTGAATTATTAACAATGGATATCTCTTGCGATGTTTCACAGCCCTTATAAAGAATTGTCCATTTTAGTTGATTACTTCCTTTTGCCAAACTACGAACAATTGTGTTCGGATTATTCTGATCATCAAAAACAGCTTGGCTGGCACCTCCCACAATGGTCCAGGTTCCAATACCCGGATTTGGGTTATTAGCTTCCAATTGTGTTTCATCCGAACAAATAGGAGCCATTGTACCAACAACAGCATCAATTCTATTGTAACTTATTTGAACATCGTCGAAAGATTCACAACCTTCATGAGTGATGTTCCAACGGAATAAGTTATCTCCAAATGCCAAGTCTTCAACCGTTGCAGAAGGATCCAAAATACTACTAAAAGTACCAGATCCGTTACGTATGGTCCACTCCCCAGTTCCAATAGCAGGGTTATTGGCAGCCAATACAGTTGTATTAACATCACATAATGCTTGATTATCTCCCGCTTTAGCAACTGTTGGGTTATTATTGGTGATAGTAACAGTACCAACAGAATTACAACCATTGTAACTGATAGTCCATGTTAAAACATTATCTCCATTATCCAAATTACGTACCTTACTAAATGGATTTGATGGCTCATCAAAATTGGCTGAACCAGATCCTCCAACAACACCCCAGCTACCAACACCTGGATATGGATTAATCGCTTCTAACAAGGCAGTATCTGCACAATTAACCTGATCGAATCCAGCAAATGATTCAATGAAGTTGTTAGCTATTTCAACATCATCGGATGATTTACATCCATTATTATCAATAGTCCAACGGAATCTATTCTTTCCGGTTGCTAAACCAACCACATCAGAATATGGATTGTTTACCTCTTTTATAGTACCAGATCCACTAATTAATTCCCAAGTTCCAATACCATACAATGGAGTATTTGCAGATAACCTGACACTATCTGTACCACAAATAGGTCTGTCCTGACCAGCGTGAGCAACCGATGGTTGATTATTAATAACGATTAAATCATCGGTAGAAACACACGATCCAGAAGTTATAACCCAGGAGAAAACATTGCGACCTGGAGCCAGATTTTTAATCCAGTTACCATCCGGATCTCCAGCACCTTCTTTAACAATCCACTCACCAGTTCCAAATGTAGGATTATTAGGTCTTACTCTTACTGAATCGGCACATACTACCAGACTATCATCACCGGCATCAGCAATGGTTGGTGCAAGATTATATATGGTTACAGTATCTATTGAGCTACAGCCTTCATTTGTAATTTCATATTTAATAACATTCGTTCCTTGCGATAATCCTCTTATAAATGTTTTTGGATCCGTATTATTATCAAAACTACCACTTCCACTTATTAACGACCATTTAGCAGTTCCTATATCTGGTATATTAGCATTTAACTGATAATCATACTCACAATTTTCAAGGTCATCGCGGCCAGCATTTGCTGTAGTTGGTTTGTTATTAGTAATTGTTACTTCATCTGTAGATTGGCTATTAGTATAATAAATTGTCCAACGGAAAACATTATCTCCAGCGCCCAGATTGGTTACAGTAGTTTTTTGGTTATTAACCTCCTCAAACTGCCCCGCACCACTTACTACAGACCATTCGCCAATACCAACATCAGGATCATTAGCCTGCAGGTTTGCAAAATCTTCACATACCTCCTGATCAATACCTGCATCTGCATCAATGGTTTCACCGTTGGTGATAGTTACTTCGTCATACTCTTCACAACCTAAGTTGGTAACAGTCCATCTAAATACATTATCACCCCTTCGTAATTCACTTACATACGAATAAGGATTTAATTGTTCTGCTATAGTAGCACCTCCAGCCACCAAAGACCATCTTCCTGTTCCAGCTACAACCGGAGTGGCTTCGAGATAGGTTACACCACCATATATTGTTTTATCACCTCCTGCATTAACCGGATGTGGTGTATTATTATTGACAATAACCGTATCGGCAGATACACAACCATTGTAAGTTACTTTCCATATAAAACCATTAGCTCCATTCATTAATCCTCCTACCTGTGTATTTGGATCGTCTTTATCCATAATAGTTCCACCACCTGTATCTGGTAATACCCCCCATTCTCCAACACCTAATGCAGGTAAAGTAGCTCTTAAATTGGTAATCCTACCACACACAATGGTATCCTTACCTGCATTAACAGCTACATGGTTATTGGTTATTTTTAAATCCGCAGAAGTAGAACAACTGTTATGCATAATAGTCCAACGGAAAAGATTATCTCCTTCGCCAAGGTTAGTTACCATAGTTTCCGGATCTGATGGGTCTGCAAATATACCTGAACCTGATACTACAGACCAATAACCTGTACCAACAGAAGGAGCATTACCCGTCAATTGCGTTTGATAAGCACAAATAACCTGACTACTACCAACTGTAGCCTGTGTTGGCTCATCATTAGTAAGAACTAAATCATCAGTACTTATACATCCAGCTTGATTTAATTCCCATATTAGACGATTTGAACCTTTACCGAGATTGGTAACCGTAGCTGTTGGTGAATTAGCATTATCAAATGAACCGGAACCTTCGCCTGTTGGAATTATCCATCGGCCTGTAACACCTGACGATGGAGTCGTCGCATCTAATGTATATATTCCATCACACACTGTTTGGTCAGCACCAGCATCTACCTGTAAAGTGTTATTACGCACCGTAATTTCTGCATATTTTGAACATCCATTATTTGTAACGGTATATCTGAAAACATTATCGCCATAATCTAAACCGGTTATTAAAGTGGATACAGCATCTGGAGTACTTATCACACCTGAACCACTAATAAGAGTCCATTTTCCAGTACCTTCTAATGGGTTAACCGCTGTTAAGGCTACCTGATTATCACAAACAGCTATTGATGAACCGTTAGTGATAATAGCATCTGAAGGTTCATTATTAGAAACTTCAACTTCACCATAGCTCTCACAACCATTTTGGGTTAATGTCCAACGGAATCGGTTTAATCCAGGTTGCATATTGGTTACAGTGGTCGATGATGAATTAGCCGGCGCAAACGAAGCAGTTGAACCAACAGGATAAACAGCTTCCCATAATCCATCTACTCCATTAATAAAAGTTCCGGTAAGAGTTGTGGTTCCATCGCATACATTACTATGCTCAGAAACAGCTGTAACTGATAAAGTATTATTTCGAATGGTTACTTCATCGTAAACAGAACAGTTGTTAAGTCCTCCTGCGCTGTTGTTTGTAACAGTCCATCTAAAAATTACATCTCCTCTACTGATATTACTTACTGTAGAATTATAGGCTGTAGGATTATTAATAACTGCATAACCAGAAACAACCTCCCATATTCCTTCCCAATTTGAATTGATACTTGCGGGATCGGTAGCTGCAAGAGTGTAGGTACTTCCACAAATATTTTCATCTAATCCTGCATTTGCAGTTGGCAAAGGATATACTTCAACAGGAAGTACAGACGTATTAGGTCCATCCCCACAAGCATTATAAGCAGTTACTTTTACGTCACCGGTAATAACATCAACCATTGGATCTAAATCCACTTTTATGGTTGATGCGTTATCTGCACCCTGAATAATAAATCCAGTAGGCAAATCCCATCTATAATCAGTTGCATTGTCTACCGGTGCAATGCTAAAAGTTATATCGGTTGAACCCTGACAGAATTTTGTCGGTCCTGAAATTACACCAACAGTACCTGGTAATAATTTAGCTGGTATCCATAATTCGGCAGAAATACCATCACCACAACCATTAGTTGCATATACTTCAATATATCCACCAGCAAAAGTATCATCAAAATCTAACTCAACAGACGTAGTACCATTACCAGATACGATCGTGGCTCCCAAAGGTGCTGTCCAAATATAACCTCCATCAGCATCTGAAACCGGATCGATAGAATATATCACTCCATTTTCACCCTGACAAACACCGCCGATTACATTATCGTTTCTGATAGTATCAATTTGTCCCGGTAATTGCTTTACAGTTACAATAGCCTCAATAGTACTGTTTATATCCATTTCGCAACCATTGGCGTCAACAACTTTTGTAATTTTATAACTGGTTGAAGATTCCGGAGTAACTGTCCACTCGTATATCGAACCATTATTAGGTGTTACCACCATCGTTCCTTCAATCCCATTACGAGTATAGGTAATTATATACGGAGAGGCATTGTTTCCAAATTCAACATCTAAAACAGCCGAATTTCCAACACAAATATTTGAACTTCCACTTAATGTAACCGTTGGCTTCGAATGAACAGTAACATCCACTTTACCATTACCCACATTAGAACAAGAGTTATCATCAGCTACAGATAGAATTCTATAACTGGCATTTCCTGCAGGAGCATCACTAAAAATATATGGCGAAGAATAAACTGTTTCGGTTGATGATGTACCATTATTATCATCCACCCACGTAACAACCCATGGTGCCACTCCTGTTAGACTAACACTTAAGTTTACCGTACCATCAGCGCAAATCTCATTTGATCCACTGATGGTAGCTGTTGGCAATGGATGAACTGTTACTTGCAAAACTCCATTACCTGTACCTTTTAAGCATGTTGCATTAGTAGGATCAGCGACCCTTACAACACTATAAGTGCGTGATGATGAAGGTGAAACAGTAACTACATACGGAGAAGAATCAACATCTTCAGTCCAGCTGCTAGTACCATCATAAAGGGTAACTCTTAAATTACCTTTTGTAAAGTCCCAATTCGAAGTTGTTAATGCAATATTTAGATCTTCACCATTACATATTTCAGAAGAACCGTCAGCAGCAGATAATACAACATAAGCTTCGGGCTGAGTAATAACCTTTGTATCTTCCAGATAACAATTACCTTGATCTCTATCTGGATGATTAGTTTCGGTTACATCTAATACATAATCTGTTACACGAATGGTATAATTTCCTGCAGGTAAATTATCGAAATTAAATGGAGTATTGGCTAAAGCTTTATCTTCAAAATCGTAGTAACCATTATCATCACCATTAATTTCAACCAAATAATAACCATCTGGATTACTTGGTTGACCTCCACCAACTGTTACTTGAATGGATCCATCTGATCCGGTATAACAAGTAACATTATTGTTTACGATTGTTAGTATATTAAGAGCCGAAGCTTCTTCCAACACGACATCAACTGTTTCACTAACATTGTTATCATCTGTAACAGTTATTCTATATGTACCTGGAGTAAGATTAGTTGCTGTATGCTTGATATCATTAACATCAGCTATAACAGTAGCACCACGGGTAATAACAATATGGTATAATGCTGTACCAGTTGTCATATCCGGTGTTCCACCATAAACCGTTGCTATATCAATAACTCCATTCGCATCTCCACTACAAGGACGTATATTGTATTTCTTATAATCGAAACCTAATAACAATCCAGGCTCCTTAATTCTGATATCATCGATACGAGCAGTACACGAATTTGCATCAGTGACTAAGACGTCATACAACCCAGCTGGTTGATATTGCAATAAGGGACTATTAGTACCAATGGCAGTTCCTGTATTATCGAACCATTGATAAGTGTAAGAACCGGTACCTCCGGAAACTGATATCTGAATCTTACCTGTACTTTGTCCAGTAACAGCAACATCAGTAACCACTGGTTCTGCAATTTCAATTTCCTGAGCAGGTTGAGTTATTTCAATATCACCTGAATTTAAAGTACAACCCTTCGCATCTTTAATGGTTAGTGAATATATACCGGCTTGTAAAGCAGTTGGATTACTTCCTACAGGATTACTGGAGCTAGAACTTGTCCATATATAATTATAAGGTGCTGTTCCACCAGAAACAGTTACATCAATTTCTCCCGTTGCTGCACCATAACACAATACATCCTGAATTTTGTTTATTACAATATTTATTGCCTGAGTAGGCTGAGTTATATTATATGATGCTAAATATGAACATCCTAAATCATCATCAGTAACTTCCAACGTATAAATACCAGCTGGCACATTTGCTATTGATTCTGTAGTTGCACCTGTACTCCATTCATAACTATAGTTACCACTTCCACCTGTTACAGTTGCCAATAGAGATCCTGTTGAAGTTCCGTAACACACTACATGTGAAATTACAACATTAACATCAAGTCCAGTAGAGGCTTCAACTACAAAATCTTTGGTAATTTCACAATCAGTTCCACCAGATACACGGCCATCCTTTACAACAACAGTATACGTACCCGGAGATAAACCTCCTTGATTTTTAGCTCCAGGCGTTAATGAAGAAGTACTACCATCGATTGTTGACCATGTATAAGTATAATTTCCATCACCACCAACAACATCAAAAGTGATACTACCATCATCATTGCCCTCGCATGAAACAGGAGTAATCACATCATTAACAATTTCAATAGCATCTGATAGTGTGTAAGTTGCGGAAATTGTACAATTTCTTCCGGGTCCGATATCCCTAACTAACACAGTATAAGTACCACCAGTTAAACCGGTTTGATCTTCATCACCGGCAACAATACCTGTACCATCGATGGTGCTCCAATCATAGGAGAAACCAACTCCTGAACCTCCGGTAACTGTAACATCAATAGCCCCAGCAGTACCATCACATTGAGTGTCTGTCACAACAGCTGATATTTCAATCTTTGCATCTTCTTTTACAGCGATCGTTTTTTGAGCTTTACAACCACTATTATCGATAACTTCAACTGTATAATTATCAGCAGGTAATTCTGTTCTATATCTGTCGGTTGAAGAAGCACCTGCGGTTGCAGGACTCCAAGTATATGAATAATCACCTGTACCACCAGACACTTCTATTCTTATTTCACCATCTGAATTTCCAGAACATGAAACATCCTTAACAGTTTCACTTATATCAATTGCACCTGGTTCTTCAATCGTTAAAGTAAATTGAGCAGAACAATAATCCGTTCCATCATTTTCATTAACATCAGTAATGGTAACTATATAATCTCCAGATTCTAAACCATAAATATTTCTTGTAGTAGAAGTATAACCCGCAGGACCGGTCCATGCAAAAGTATAATTACCACTACCTCCAGCTACATTTAACTCTATGTACCCATCAACACCTTTATTACATGAAACATCATTAATAACTGGCTCTATAGATATGTCTTCAGGAACACCAATGGTCCGTTCTGCACTACAGTTTTTAGCATCGGTAATTTTAATTGTATAAGTACCTCCTTGAGTAATCAATACATTTGTCGGGTCACTTGGCACAGATGGATTGAAGGCTGGCCCTGTCCAAACATAGTTATACGTTCCTGTTCCACCTATTTCATTATCAACCTTCAAAGTACGCTGGTACGGATCGCAACTTGTATACTCAAAATAAGCATCAAACGTAATCGGATTTGGTTGATTAACTGTAAAAGAACGCGTTGCTGAACATAAATTGTTATTCTCAGAAAATACTTCAACAGTATATTGTCCACTAATTAAGTTGGTTTGATTTTGATCCGTAGGATCAGTGAATACAAAACCAGCGGGTCCAGTCCATTGATAAGAAGGATTAACACCGGCACCAGAAACCGAAATCGCAATCGATCCATTGGATTCTCCAGAACAAATAACATCAACAACTGTACCATCAATAACAATATTATTTGCTGGGTCAGCTTCTATAACAAAATCTTTTGTGACGGTACATCCTCTTAAAGCATCTATGATAGATAAAGTGTAGGTTCCCACAGATAAGCCAGACTGATTTAAAGTACTGTTATCAATACCATTACCATCTATGGTTGACCAACTAAATGTATAATTAGTTGAAACTCCGTCTAAAGTAATATTGGATATACTTCCATCAGCAACACCTTCGCATGATGCATAATGAACAATACCTTCTATATTAATTAATTCTAACGTGAATTCAATAGATATTTCACACTGATCTGTCGAATTAGACTCAAGATCTCTAACTTTAAGAGTGTAATTATCAGGAATAAGTGATTTTAATAATGGATCATTGACTGTCACAACTCCTCCACCTATATTGTTAACTGTATTAATAACAATATCTGATTGATTATCACCACTTAGAATAACACCATAATTTTGATCTCCATTACTATCATACCTACCTCCTTCGATGGTAAATGTTAATTCCCCGCTTGTTGCATCATCGCAATCCATACTAGCCACCACGTTATCAACGATCAATTCTTCTGGTTCAGTAATTACTCCAGAATAAGATGTGCTATAACACTGATTAACATCTCTGATTGAAATCGAATAATTCTGAGCATTTAAATTACTGATATTCACATCAAATACGCCAGCAGCAAGTTGAGTTTCATTCCCATTAAGAATATATGCATAAGGTCCGGTACCACCAGTAATACCAGCTATGTTTATACTTCCAGAATTATCTCCATTACAAGTAAGTATATCGTTATCAGTTATACTTGCAGAAATCGTATTAGGTTGAGTGATTTCTATTGGATCTGAAATAAATATACATCCTGTACTAGCAGATTCAATAGTTACGATGTACCAACCGGCAGGTTGATTAGAAATATTGTTAGCTGTTTCACTGATCATCGGATTCCAAGTAGAACCACCATCTAGGGACTTTTGCCAGCTATATAAATACCCCACGCCTGTAGGAGTCGGAGTTATTATAATACTACCATCCGTTAAACCATTGCATGAAACATTTTTAACAACTGGTGTTTGAATACCAATTTTCACAGGATCAGACAAAGAGATATTATCATCATAAATACAAGTTGGATAACCATCTTGATAAACCTGAACTCTATAATTTCCTGGAATTGATAAGTTTGCAATAGTTCCAGCTGTAGACCAACCTTCGTCTGTTTTAATATTAACACCGTTCGGATCGGTCCAGGTTACTTTAAACTCATCAGTACTTGCAGCCTTTATCCATGCATCTCCTGAAATATTTACTCTTAAAGAAGCATCAGTATTTCCGTAACACACAATATCTTTTAATATAACAGCCTCAATAACAAACTCATCTGGCTCTTCAATCGAAGTGGCAGTTTTTGTAATACTTGCTCCAACATTATCTGTTACATTTACTTCGTAAGTACCCTCACCCACAGCAATATTAGTAATGATATTATTGGTAGTTACCTGACCTTGTTGTATTCCTCCTTTGTACCAGGTTATAGTATAATCCGGATTTCCAGAATTAATCTGAACCTGAATATTACCATTCTCACCATAACATTCTGCATCTGTTGATGTTAGATCAAACTCAAGAGGAGCACTCAAATCTATTAATGTAACATTATAAACTCTGTTACAAACAACAATATTACTTGCATCTCTCACATTAACCGTAAATTCATAATCACCTGCAGAAAGATTCGTTCTTGAGAATGACGTTGACAGATCATCAGTCCAAACAACATCATAATTTGTCGTTGGGCCGCCCGTTATATTGTTAATTACAATTGAACCTGAACTTTCTCCTCCAATAGCGATATGAGTTACATCAAAATCAGCAGCAATCTCATCAGGCTGACTAACTATATAGTTATCTGTATGAACACATCCTCTATCATCAACAATATTTACAGTATAAGTTCCTGCTTTAAGATTCTTTGGATTCTCTGTTTTTCCATCATTAGCATCACTAACTCCATCCCATTGAATAGTATATGGGGTGGTTCCACCTGCAACAGAAATATTTAAAGCTCCATCATTACCATCGAAACAACTCACATCAGTTTTAGAAACGAGTGAAGTAACAAGTGATGCTTGTTCATCAATTGTTATTATTGTAGGATGAATAACTTCACAAGAACTATTAACATCTTTAGTAATAACAGTATAACTTCCTGGTAGAACCCCAGTTAATGGTGATGAATACCAATCCGCTCCTCCATTTATAGAATATACAAATACACCTCCAGTTCCATCTGAATATTCTGTTGATAATTTGATTATTCCGTCATTACTACCATTACAACTAATATCAGTTTTCGAAACTGTCGTTTCAAATGATTTTGGTTGATTAATTGTTACAGGTGATGATAAACCAGACATACATCCAACAACATCCTGATCTTTAACGCGGAAAGTATACGTTCCCGCCGGTAAAGTAAATACATTAGACACTTGCCAACTATTGGTCTCCACACAGTAGTAATCATAATTACCACTACCTCCTTGAGCTGTAAGCGTAATCGTTCCGTCTAACTCACCATAACAGGAAGGATTTGTTTTATTAACAGCATCAACCTTTAACTCTGCAGGTTCTTGTATATCAATTACTAAGGTAGTTAACGATACACATCCTGGATTATTAAAGTCTCTGACTTTAATACGATAAGTTCCTTTTGTTAGATTATCAAAAGTTTTTGTATTGATTTCTGATACTAACGACCAAGTTCCTCCATTATCAATACTATATGCATAATCACCAGAACCTCCTGACGTAGAAACCGTTATAGACCCATCATTACCACCATAACAACTCACATGACTTACATCCGTTGCTGCATTAAAAGTTAAAGTCAATTCATCATACTGCGTGATTGTATATGTTCCCAACAAATATTGGCAGTTGGAATTATTATAATCCCGAACCATTAAATCGTAATCACCAGCTGGCAAACCAGAAAATGTAAATTCATCTCCATCTAAAGGTGTTGGTCTTGACCAATCTTTTACAACAGGACCCTCCAATCGAAATTCATACCAACCACTTCCTCCATCAACTTTTGTAGTCAATGTCCCTTCGGTTTCCCCGAAACAATAATTCGGAGTTAAACTTACCGGAACTTCCAGAGTAATATCACTTGCCACGCCAACTGTCCATGGAGTTGCAACATTATCGAACACACAACCTTTAGCATCCTCAACTCGAAGGCTATAATTACCCGGTGCTAAATTACTAATAACATTAGTAGCGGTTTCACCATTACTCCAAATTCGATTATACGGTGGAGTACCTCCAATAATTTCTACAGCAATCTGACCTGTTGGTTCAGAAGCACAATCTGCATCAATAATGCTTCCTAAAATATTTACCTGAAGTAATGCAGGTTCTGTAATTACGAAACTACGTGTTACCGGCCCACAAGAATTTGGAACATCAGTAATGGTAACTTCATAAGGTCCATCAGCAACTGTAAGATTTTCGATATAAGAATTTGTTGAGATTGGAGTACCATCACCTCGCCTCCACTCATAAACATAATTAAGCGATCCTCCTTTTGCTAATACCTCCAAACGTCCATCATTGCCAAGGTTACATGAAACATTGGTGTGTTCAATTACATCCAAATCCAATTCATCAAGATTTGTAATAGTAACATCTATAGGTACATAACCACAATCTATATCATTAAAATCTTGGACCCAGATAGTATAAGTTCCAAAACTCAAAAGTGTAAGTTCGTAACCATCAGTACTATTATTTGGAAGCTCCCAAACAGCACCACCTAAAGCTGGATCAGTTTCTGAAAATCTATAATTTCCTGAGCCACCTAATGCTCTTACAATAAAGCTTCCATCTGAAGCACCATAACAGGTAATACCATTTTGAGATTCTACAACTATTGATAAAGGAGCTGGTTCAGTAATTACAATGGGGGCATCAACCTCTGCTTCACATCGTTGATATTTAGGATCTTTATCTCTTACCCAAACCAAATAACTTCCGGCTGATTTTTCTATAACATGGTAACTATCAGTTCCGACATTTGCATTTTTGAATTGAGTATCATCAATTGCCGGATCAACTAATGAAAACTGATAAATACCTGAACCACCATCAGCTTGTACTATAAATTCACCTTCAACTCCTCCGTTGCAAGTATTATCAATGTGACCTGCAATTTCGGTTAGAGTCAAAGGAGTATTTTTAAATATCTCAACTTCAAGTCGTTCGGTACATCCATTCGCATCTGTAACATCAACGTAGTGATTTCCTTCCGGCATACCAGTTTCAACAAGATCTGTTCCACCAGTTGACCACTGAATAGCATAGCCAACTCCGGGATAAGTGGTAAAATCAGGAGTACCACCATTAATTGAAATAGTTGCACTTCCCTCACAAGTACCTCCTAGTGTACAAGGCGTACAACCTACATTAATTTTTTGACTTAAGTTTTCTGTAATAACAATGGCCGATGGCTCAGATATATTAACAGTAAGTACATTGAGTCTTTCGTTACACTTACTTGCATCAACGTTTACATCACGAATTGAGAAATCATGATCACCAGGTGTCAGACCCATAAAAGTTGGTGACGCTTGCCAGCTAGTACCACCATTAACAGAGTACTCATAAGAATCACTCCCCCCACTACCTTTAACTGTTACAATTCCATCATTAGCATTTTTACATGTTATGTCTTTTAAAGAATCTAAACCAAGTACCAACTCATATTCAACTACATCTACAGTACCATTCATATAGGCAGTACAGCCATTCTGTTCGGCTACTACAGAATATGTACCTGGATCGGTAAAAAGAATATCAGTACCACCAGCATCTTTAAAATTAAATGCATTTCCGTCTCCTGTATGTTTTATTGGAGTTGAAAAGCTACTTCCATTCAATAATAACTCATAGCTTACTCCTGTTATTGATCCATTTAAACCAACAACCACTCCTTTTGTTGCAGCTGGTGCATCAACACAAAAAGCACCACCTCCAGTTACATCAAACAAATCAGTAGGTGCACTTAATATGGTAATTGTTTTGGTGACATTATAAACACAACCTCCACTTGTTGTAAATTCATATTCAACAAGATTATCTCCCAAAGACATTATTGAAGGATCAAGTGTGGCCTGCCCATTTCCCGTATTGGTTAACCCGGTTAGAGTTTTAAAGATTCCTGTTCCTCCGGCAACCATTGGGAAACCTTGTAAATTTATCACTCCGGATGCCTGACAGATTTTATCTCCATCTTCAAAACCTGTAAACCCAAGTTCTGGATGTATAGTAAATGTTTTAAATGTATCTTGTTCACAGCCTGTTGCACTTTCGTAATGCATATATACAGTATATTCACCAGCAGTAATATCCGGATCTATAGTAGCCGTATTGTCACCACCATCTGTTAACCAGGTTCCCCCTGTAAAAGTAGCATCACCAACGGTATATTGACTAGCTATGATATCAAAATCACCACTATTTCTAAAAACCTCATCACATGGAAAAATAATCTCTTCCTGTAATCTCTCAACCGAAAACTGTCTGGTAACTTCAGCCGAACAACCTTTATTGATGAATTGAATACGTACAGAATTTACTTCAGGATGGTATTTAATATAGGTATCCTTTGTATTAAAACCAAAGTTACTACCTACAACACCATTTATAAAGGTTACCTGAGTATCGTATGAACTCGCATCAGGATCAACAGTTTTTAATGCAACAGCTCCATAATTATAACAGAAAACAGTTTGTTCGTTTCCACTTCCATCATCGGGAAAAGTGAATGATGCATCTGGAATTTTAACCAAATCAATATCAAAAGTAATTGAGTTGTTACAACCTGATGCAGCATCAAAATATCTGTATACTAGTTTATAAACACCGGTTTTACCACTATTGGAACCTACTATAACAGAAGGCACAAAATTTTGTGTATCATTAGGTATACCAATAGCTATAGGGTTGTCATCCGGATCATAAATATCAAATGTAGAACCATCACTCGCAACTGGTGGATTACCATTAATTGAACCAGCTAACCTAAAACCCGTATTATCATCTGCACAATATGAAGGTTCTATACCTCCAGGTACATCTAATGGAGTACCAACAGTGATTGTATTTGAAACTGTTCCACTACAACCATTGGCATCTTGATAATTAAACATAACCGTATGGACACCTGCTCCTGCAACAGATGGATCAAAAACAGCAGTACCATCATCACCTCCATCTGTAATACCAGGTCCTGTAAAAATTCCACTATTCAATAACACACCATCATTGTATGCCTGCAGATTCATTGCAGCAGCCTGTTCACAAACAGGACCATTCAGACCTGTAAAAGATAAGGTAGAATTAAAATCCGGTAATATAGTTATTGCATGAGTGTCAGAGGCATCACACCCCTGAGCATTTATATACGTATAGGTAAAAATATAAGTACCAGGGCCCTGAGTTGAAACAGCTGAGGCAATATTAAAACTCGCAGTTCCATCTCCATTATCATTAAAATAACTTCCGTCAGGATTACATGTTATAATACCCGGCGTTGGCGGAGTATTAGCACTTCCATCAGGATTTCCCTGAATAGTAATAGGTCCATCATCTGAACAATAAGTACTACCAACTCCGGATATATATACATTAGGCACCGGATTAACCGTAAACTTATGAGTAACAGAGCTCTCACACGTAGTAGTATTATCCTGATATACATACATAACTGAATGATCTCCCTGCGCATACAATGCCGGATTAAAAGAAGCGGTAGGCAACAATACTCCATCTACATAAAATTTTCCTCCGGCCGGAGTTGCCGTTAAAGCTTCTGACGGATCATCCTGACAAAATACAGTATCTGCTGGATTAAAGACTATAATGGGTAATGGATTTACTACAATATCTTTTGTACCATAGCCAATACATCCCTTATTAGATGTAACGGTTACTGAATAGGTATGAGGATTATTAACCGGAGTTACACTAATTGTTTTTTGATTATTATCAGCAGCCCCGGTACTCCATACATAGCTAGAAATAACCGTCTCTGTAGGAGTTGTATTAGCAGTGATTGTAATTGCTCCACTGTTAACACAGGTTGCATCTGGTCCATCCATTGAAACAACTGGAGCCGGATTCACATTTACAACAGCAGATCCCACATTAGTACTTGTATTTGTACAACCATTAACATCTGTAACAGATTTTATTGTATATGTACGTGTTGATTGTACATTAGGGCAAGTCCAGCTGGTAACCGGTGTATTTGCGATATAGGTAAAATCATTTGTCCCATCAGTAAACACAACATTCCAAGGCCCCTGATCGGTCGGTAATATAGAAATACTAATACCAAATACTGTATTAGTTCCTTCACATTTATTAAATACCTGACCAGCAGCAATAGTAACAACCGGCTCTGCAACAAAATTTACCGACATGGATCCCATAGTGGTTGCACAACCTGTTAGGGTATTTGTACCCACTATATAATAAACACCGGCAGTCGATACAGATTGTATAAACAATGGCCCTGTTCCTGTTCCTGCGACTGCTGCACCTATTGGAGTATTAGATGCATTATATAATTGATAGTTTACGTTTGTTTGACTATTTGAAAGATATAAACCTACAGAACTACCATTACAAGTTGTTACGCTGTTATTTCCTAAGTTATCCTGTAAATTGTATGCGATTGGATTGGCATAAACTGTTACCGTTCTTCCACCATCCATATCATACATTCCACACCCATTAATAGCAACAACTTTATAGGTACCTGGAGTTGTAACAGTAGCAAAGGAGATAGCACCACCTGTACCTGCCATTGTCGAACCCACTAATGTAGTTCCATTATGAAGGCTGTAAACAACTCCTGTTGAAGCATAATCCTGTGTATTTGCTAAGCCAATAGTAACACCTGGATTTGAACATCCATTAACTCCAGTTACAGCATATGATGTTATAGGCATTGCGCTTACAGTATAAGCGGCCTGATTCATGGCCATTGGATTTGCCGGATCACAAGGATTTTCGGCATAAACCACATAAGTACCTACATCAGTGTAATTCCATGAATAGGGGGCACTACTTCTATCCGATCCGGCAAGCCTGCTACCATTAAATACTACATAATAAGTTACACCACTTTGTGGAACATTAACAAACATATTAAGTGCCGTTGGCTGACATACACTAGGTCCTGTGACATCAAATGCACCAGGAGCAAGATTAAAAAGGAAATCTGCTGTCCATGGACCACCAGAAGCAATACATCCACCTGCATCGGTTACTGAGTTTAAAACAATAGTTGCATCCGTTGTTAAAACCCCTGTACCAGCAGTAACTTGTGAACTCGTATTATGCCCCCATGAAGTAGGGTTAATTGGATTACCATTATATAACAATTCAAGGGAATAGTTCCCTACAACACCCCCACTAATATCTATATTAAGGGTTGGTTGATATGAAGCTCCACAATTAATAGGGTTAAATGGTGAAAAATCATTTAACACAGGGGCATCTGCCGTACCAATTTTAACAGTAATATGATAATAATGTTGATCATTCTTATTCCAAAGCAACTCATACTCTGCACCAACAACATAACCTTCAAAAATAGCATCCTCATTTGTTATTGCAGGATCAGCAAATGTCAAAACATCTATATCGTCCCAATTACCGGTCTTTGCGTGTCCACTATTCATTATACCATTAGTCACCCCGTATGCCAGAATATCAGATGCTTTTAATACCCCATCAGTACAATTATGCTCAAAAGTATAATAATAATCGGCTTGTGCTTGTGCTAATGGCGCATAACCCCATAACATAACAAGGATAAACACCAATGATGTTATCTTTTTCTTGAAAATATCTTTGACTAACGCTTGGGTATTAATGCCCATTGACCCGTTTTTTGTGTTTAAATTCGAATTTTTCCTTAAACGTTCTACGCAAATCTAATAAAATTGTTTGCTACAGCTTTAGTTTTTGTACTAAACATTAACCAATATCAGCAAATTACTAATCAAAGTATCCGAAATGCGCTTCCTGGCAATGTTTTCACCAATCCGGCAAACTCAAGCGACAACATGGAAGCAATCACCTTACTTACTGGATATTCACTAACCAAACTCAACTCATTTGCTGTCATTTCTTTGTTTTTATACAATAACTCATATAACACCTCTTCTTCCTTGTTACTGAATTCTTTAAAAATTTTCTTTTGAACCAAATCATGATTTTTCTCAGCTTCCCATCCCATAACATTCGTAACATCTTTGGCATCTTCAATTAAGGCAGCAATATTCGTTTTTATTAAATAATTACAACCTTTTGCCAATTCATGATTAACACTTCCGGGAAAAGCAAGTACATCACGATTATAAGAATGAGCAATACGAGCTGTAATAACAGCTCCTCCTTTTATTCCTGATTCCACAACAATCAACGCATCTATTAATCCTGCAACAATTCTATTACGCCTTACGAAGTTGGGTTTATCGGGATTGGTCTGTGTCATAAACTCTGTTAACAAACCCCCGTTCGACGTCATTTGAGCTGCTGTATTTCGATGCAAGGCAGGATAAATCCGATCTAAACCGTGGGCCAATACACCATAGGTCTTTAAGCCGTTTTTTAAGGCTACATTATGCGCACAGATATCCACTCCATATGCCAATCCACTAACAACAACTAAATCAGGAAACTGCATTGCCAGATCGGTAATTAAACGTTCGCAGTTAATTTTAGCTTCATCAGAAGCTCTACGAGTACCTACCACTCCAATTACTTTAGGCGAATCTAAACCTAACTCACCTTTAAGATATAACAGTAAAGGTGCATCATCACAATATTTTAAACGAGAAGGATAGTCATCAGAGGTATAAAAAGTAGCTTTAATCTGATGTCGATGGATAAATTCTATTTCCTCATCAGCCCTTGCCAATACATCAGCACTTTTAATAGATTGCGCAACAACGGGCCCAATACCGGGAATTTTAGATAAAGAAGATTTACTCTGTTTAAAAACTTCTTCTACATCACCAACATATGCTACTAAATTGCGGGCTAATTTGGGCCCGATTCCCTTTATAAGGCTAAGGGCTATCTGATATCTTAATAATTTGGTCAAAAACAATATTTAAAGGTTAATTAAATATACCTATAAACCATTAAGTTATCAACAATATTTTTTCAAAAAAACTACACCATTTGAAACCTCCTACAACCTAAGAGTAAGTCCTGTTGTAACCAATCCAAGGTTAGCCTTTCCAACCTCAACTAGCATGCATATATCATCAGTAACAAAATAACGAACACCTATAGATGGCCTTACTTTAAACTTCATATCTATACTTTTAAAGCTCTCATATTCTTCGAGCTCACCATTCCAAACGTCCTGCTCGTTTTTAGAAGACCATTCCAACATCACACTTCCGGTAACGTAAAAATCCCAATCACCGAGAAAGACATTGTAATTAGTCCATTTTTCAATCCATGCAGCAAAATGTACTGAAGCCAAACCTCCAATGGCAACTTTACTATATCGCTGCACATTACTTACAATGGTATCATTTTTATATTTATCACGATAAAATCCAAATATTCCTCCAACACTTAACCAATCATTTGTACCATATTCAAGTGCTAACGAAACTGGTGGAATTTTTGATATGCTATAACCATCCCAATCATTCTTATCGCTGTAATCGGCAAAGGATATCTTTGGACTTACATACCAATCGCCTTTTTTATATTGAGCATGGCCTATGGTTGCTACCATTAAAAACAAGAAAAACAGTGTTGATTTGAGCATGGTATTTCTTAGTTGAGTCTTTTTATGAATTTTCTTAATTCTTGTATCTGTTCTTTATTACAAGCCGATAATCCCACTGAAGGAAACAAAGCATAACGACCTTGAATAACACCTTCAATTACTAACTTTCTCCCAAGGTTACCCAGACCGTTTTTAACTTTAATTTTCTTAACTTTATCCGTTGGAACCAGAATTCGTTTATACTGTCGTCCAAAAGGAAATAGGTTGTAATATTTTATATCGATCTTTTCAGCAGTTAAATTGGCTTCAACATAATAAAATCCTCCAAAATAGAAAAATAACAACGTTACAACCAGAAAAGCCCATAATCCAAACTCCCAATTCGTATCTCTGTTATCAACTAACAAATAATAACCTGCAACTAAACCAAGTGCAATTAGCACCAAAAGAGTCAGCCAAATACTTCGTGAACCAACCTGCTTTTTATTATTAAATATTGTACTCATCAAATTTTAATTATTTTCGTCAGCAACTTTTAAAACCATAAGGATTTTAGTCTATTAAATTACGAATCGTTATAAAAATTTAATCATAACTAAAAACCTGTTCCTAATTCCCAAAATTAACTATTTTTGCAATTCAATATTTAAAACTGACCAATGTTTCCGCTACTATCGACAGAGTCAAATGTATTTATCGTTGATGATCTGACAACAGACATTGAACACCTGATTGCCAATTTTCCGGAAGGCAAAGTGTTTCTATTATCAGATACTGAAAGCTATAAACATTGCTTTCATAAAATTGAAAAAGTGATGGGACTTTGTCCTGAGCGCACTGTTATTATCCCCGATGGAGACAATAATAAAGGTTTGGCTGCTGCTGAAAAAGTATGGAAATTACTTAGTGACGGAGGCGCCGATCGTAAATCTTTGCTGGTTACTTTAGGTGGTGGTATGCCTTGTGATTTAGGAGGATTTGCTGCTTCAACATTTAAACGTGGCATCCAGTTTATTAACATACCAACTACATTACTTTCGCAAGTAGATGCTTCTATTGGTGGAAAAACAGGAATTAATTTTGCCGGATTAAAAAATGAAGTAGGTGTATTTAATCAAGCCACAGCTGTTTTGATTGATACCAGCTTTCTCGAAACTCTTGATCAACCAAATATCATTTCGGGTTTTGCAGAAATGATTAAGCATGCTTTTATCTATTCTTCCGATACATGGGATGAACTAAAAGAATTCGATATTTTTAAGCCGGACTTAATCCGATTAAAAGAATTAGTTGCCAATTCTATTCGCATTAAAGATCATTTTGTGCAGAGCGACCCTACTGAAAACCATATCCGCAAAGCATTAAACTTTGGCCATACTTATGGACATGCATTTGAAAGTATGGCCATGTACGAAGGGCGACCAATTTTACATGGATATGCTGTAGCCTTTGGTATGATTTGTGAATTGTACTTATCGCACACTCGTTTGGGTTTTCCAATGCCTAAAGTATTGGAACTGGCCGAACAACTGGAAGCTATCTATGGTCATTTCGAATTTACAGAAGACAAGTATGACGAGCTATACCGCCTAATGACGCATGATAAAAAGAACGAAGACAACAAAATTAACTTTACCCTACTTGAAGAAATTGGTAAGATTCAAATAAATTGCCAGGCAAGCCAAAAGGAAGTTTACGATGCCTTGTACTTTTACAACAACTACAAATCACATTAGCAATGCAATATACGCTTCAGTTTGAAAAAAAAGCAGAAAGTATTCAAATACAGTTACCTGCCTCAAAAAGTCTTAGCAACCGATTATTACTCCTGAATGCATTAAGCTACAGCCCATTCGAAATCAAAAACCTGTCGGACAGTGATGATACAAAGGTCATGCTTAAGGTTCTGAATTCCGAAACCAGCACTTTCGATGTTGGTGCAGCCGGAACATCCATGCGATTTTTAACTGCATTTTTGTCAAAGATTGTTGGAGAATGGGTAATAACTGGTTCTTCGCGTATGAAGCAAAGACCTATAAAAATTTTGGTTGATGCCTTAACTAAGTTAGGTGCCAAAATAGAATATATCGAAAACGAAGGCTATCCTCCATTGCGCATTTATGGATGTTCGTTAAAAGGTGGTGATCTGGAGTTACCCGGAAACATAAGCAGTCAATATATATCAGCATTGATGATGATTGCTCCAACTATTGAAGATGGTCTAACGCTTACTCTTACAGGCGATATTATATCAAAACCCTATTTGAATATGACCCTTGCTTTAATGAAAGAGTTTGGTGTTACTGGTATTTGGAAAAACAATTCTATTATTATACCTCAGGCTAGTTACAAACCAATTCAAACAACAGTTGAGTCAGATTGGAGTGCAGCCAGCTACTGGTACGAAGTGGCTGCTTTGAACCCAGAATTAGCTATTACATTAAAAGGCTTGAAAAGGTATAGTCTGCAAGGTGATTCAAATGTTCAAAAGATTTTTAAAGAACTAGGTATCACAACCAAATTTTCGCAAAAAGGAGTTCAATTAGTTAATACAGGCAAAAAATGTAATAAGTTAAATTACGATTTTATTAACGAGCCTGATTTGGCACAAACCGTTGCAGTTACCTGTTGTTTACTAAATGTTCCTTTTCAATTTACAGGTTTACAAACTCTTAAAATCAAGGAAACAGATCGTATATCAGCTTTGATTAATGAATTAGGTAAAATGGGTTATAAATTAGAGTCGAACCAAGTAGATAATCTGATTTGGAATGGTGATAAAGTAGATGTTAACGGCAGTATTGAAATTGATACTTATAAAGACCACCGTATGGCAATGGCTTTTGCGCCAGCTGCTTTCTGTGGGTTAAATATAATTATTAATGACCCAATGGTAGTTACCAAATCTTACCCTCATTACTGGGAAGATTTAAAATTGGTTGGTATCAACTCTGTAGAGTAATTTCGAAATTTTAAAATATAAAAAGCTAATAGCTATCAACTGACGGCCATTAGCTTTTTTTGTTTTTACCCTTTAACTTTTACAGCTGAGAATTGGGAATCAACTCATCAAAAATGGACTCATTGAATAATTGCCTAATCAGTTATATCAGCCACCTGCTTACTCAACGACTCTGCTGTTTTTATCAAGCGAACCATCTCAGCCTTAAATCCTTCTTCATCTTCACCTCTTGCCAATTTGGCTATAGATTGCATATCCTGATAATTCATATTACTGATGTATTCCGAATCGCTTAATTTCATTCCAAAAGCAGCTACCGAAGCTGCAAAACGAAAATCATCACTAGCATCCTCAAACTTATCAACAGTACCTTTAATAACATACTCCATTAATTTACTTTTACGCCCATCCGGCTTTTTATATCTCAGTTTTAATGTCAACCATTCATCACTATTATCAGCATTCTGTTCCAATTTCTTTTTCTGATATTTTAATTGATCAACAGATTTCACCCAATCGTTAACATCTGAAGCCCCTTGTGGAATGATTTCATACAAAGCAGTTACGGTATGACCGGCTCCTATTTCACCGGCGTCTTTGGTATCATCATTAAAATCTTCATTATTCAACAAACGGTTTTCATATCCAATTAAGCGATAAGCTAACACCTTTTGAGGATTAAATTCAATCTGAAATTTCACATCCTTGGCAATGGTGAATAGAGTTCCACCAAATTCACTCACCAGTGTTTTTTGCGCTTCCTGTAAATTATCGATATAGGCGTAATTACCATTTCCCTTATCCGCAATAATCTCCATTCGATCGTCTTTAAAATTTCCCATGCCAAAACCTAAAACGGTAACATAAATACCATGCTCTTTTTCTATCGAAACCATCTCTTCCATTGATGCATTAGAACTGGCCCCCACATTAAAATCTCCGTCGGTTGCCAATATTATTCGATTATTGCCTTCTTCCACAAAGTTTTCTTTAGCTGTTTGATAAGCCAATTGTAATCCTGCTCCACCAGCGGTTGATCCACCTGCTTGCAGGCGATCCAAGGCATCAAGAATTGTTTTTTTATCACTTCCCGAAGTGGGTTCCAACACTAAACCAGCTGCCCCTGCATAAACCACAATCGATACATGATCCTCAGGTCTAAGTTCATTAACTAGTAAACGGAAAGATGATTTTAACAAGGGTAGCTTATTTTGGGCATTCATCGAACCAGATACATCTATCAAAAATACCAGATTAGAAGGTGGAAGATTTTTTTTCTCAATTTCTTTCCCTTTCAATCCAACTTTTAAAAGATAATGTTCCTCATTCCACGGGCAAGAAGCTAACTCCGAAGCAACAGCAAAAGGATCATTACCTGTTGGCTTTTTATAATCATAATTGAAATAATTAATCATCTCTTCCACCCTTACTGATCCTGCAGGTGGCAGTTGCCCCTGATTTAAGAAACGACGAACATTGGTATAGCTAGCTCGATCAACATCCACCGAGAAGGTTGACAAAGGTTCATCTGTTACTTTCTTATATCCGCTTTCTTTTACCGAAGCATAACTCTCTGTATTATAATCGGATTGATACGATCCACAACTCCTACTTCCCCGGATTCGTATACCTGGTGCAACGCTCATTACAGAACCGGTCACACACGACTTCTTTTGGACACCATAACCAACTATAACCAATTCATCGAGGGCAACAACATCATTTTGCATTACTACATTAATTACACTTTTACCTTTTACTGCAATCTCCTGAGTAATCATTCCTATAAATGAAAAAACAAGAATATCAGAATTGGTATTTACTTCAATTTGATATTCGCCGGCCACATCGGTCACCACTCCATTTTGAGTTCCTTTTACTAAAACAGTAACTCCGGGCAATAAATTACCCTGTTCATCCTTTACTAGTCCTTTTACATTGATTTGCGCCATCATCGTAAATCCCATAAAGAAAAATATCATTGATATTAATGTAATCTGTCTCATAATAAATAAATTTTAGTTACACATTTTCAATTACAGGATGCACCCAATTATGAGATTCCATAAAACATTTTGATATTTTTTCTATTTTTAGACAATTCTCAAGCATATATGATTCAAAATTTATTTAAAATTAAACCATTAAGTGACGATCAGTTGATCCGAAAATTTGTAGACACACAAAATTCCGATTTTCTGGGACAACTCTACGAAAGATATATGCATTTGGTCTATGGAGTTTGCCTGAAATACCTAAAAAACAAACAAGATGCTCAGGATGCTGTATTAGGTATCTTTGAAAAGATCAATAAAGAAATTCTAAATAAAGAAATAAACGATTTTAAGCCATGGCTGTATGTTGTTGCCAAAAATTACTGCCTGATGCAGCTTCGAAAAGAGCAGAGTTTAAAAAAGAATTCATTAGAATACGAAAAAAGTGAACTTCATTTTATGGAAAATGAGCAAGAGATGCATCCTGTAAATGATTGGGAGCCTAATGAGTTGGATTTACGACTAAAAGAATGCCTTGAAAAACTAAAAGACAGACAACGAAGTTGTATTGAATTGTTTTATTTTAAAGAACTTTGCTATAAAGAAATAAGTGAGAAACTTACACTTGATGTTAAAAAGGTGAAGAGCTATATTCAGAATGGTAAGCGAAATTTAAAAATTTGCATTGAATCAAAACATGAATAGGTCTGAAGATCATAACAAAATAAATACACTGGCAACATTTTTCAAGTATCTGAAAGGAAAAATGAATGCCTCAGATCAACATGCCTTTGAGCGAAATTTGTTGAACGATGCTTTTGAATCAGATGCTTTCGATGGTCTCAAACATTTCAACGAAAACGAAATAGAAGAAGAGCTAGCCTTCCTTAAAAACACAATCAATCCTGTCAAATCATATAATGTAAGGTTTCTACATAAAAAGTCTTTGGCTATTGCAGCCAGTATTATTGTTATTCTTGGATTGATTTCCACTTTATGGCTACTGCAGCCCAGCCAACCTGTTTTAGTCTCCGAAAGCAGTGAAGTTCACATGGACTTACCCAAGGAACCTGTTACAACTAAAAAAGCAATAATTGATAAGGTAGCAGTACAGCCTGAGTCTGTTCGACTAGAAAGTAATGAGAGTACTTCGAAACAACCTGATGATAAAAGCGAAATGATCTTAGCTGATCACACCTCAAGAGAAGAAAATACTATAAATCAAGAAGACGAGATTACATCATCCAATAAAGTCATTCATCAACCTGCTTTAAGCAAAGCTAAACGATTAAGATTAAAAACAACAACCATTGAACCTCAACAAAACATTACTACCGCTTATAGCCGTGAATGCATCGATAGTAATAACATATCAGTAACAGGCACTCTCAAAGGCGAATCTTTTGCAGGTGGTGGATACGGGCAAATAGAACTGGTAACTATTCGTGGTAAAGTTAAAGACCAATATCAACATCCGGTACAAGGAGCCAACATTCAAATCAAAGGTACATCGCATGCAACCCTTTCAAATGCTGATGGAAGCTACGAACTCAATTACCCTATTAATGATAGCTCACAAACCATTGTTACATCCTTTATAGGATATAAGCCATCAGAAATGATACGTAACAGTGAAGATTCACTTAACTTTACTCTTAATGAGGAATTTTATTCACTAAGCGAAGTTCAATCTATCTCACCTGAAGAATTGACTATTCAAGAAGATTATATTTCTGCCGAACCTGAAATGGGAATGGATGCATACCTCGATGAAATTCTTAAAAATATGCGATATCCCGCTAGTGGAAGTGGCAAAAAAGAAACGGTTGTGGCAAATATTATCATTTCAGACAAAGGTGATGTGCAGGATATTATTATTAAACGATCACCTAACGATGATTTTTCCATCGAAACTATCCGATTAATTAAAAAAGGACCACTTTGGAAGCCAGCCTTAAGATATGGTATGCCTGTGCAAGACGAAGTAAAAATAAAACTTCAATTTCTTGCACCTTCCCAAAACAACTAGGTGGCCTTAATATAACCAGCCATCTATAAATTTAATTATCTTTGAGACATAGGTCTATACAAATGAATCAAAGCCAAATTAAATACATTCGTTATCTATTTACAGCCTTTATTATTGGTTTGATGTTTGCGTGTTCTACAACTGACGATCCTTTTATTACTTCCACTTTTTTATTGGAAGACAAATGGGAATTAACAGAAGTAGTAGCACCATCATTCCCTACCACAAGTGAACTAGACACTAACGACATTAGTGTATCTTTTCCAAAAACAGAAGAATATACACTTTTCCTATCTAAAAATAGTTGTTCTGGTTCATATATTGCCAATCAAGACGAAACAATTGAATTTACACGAACCAATTGTTCCGAAGCTTCTTGCTCAACGGAATGGGATTTTTACTTTCTCACCTTATTACAAAAATCTATTGGCTTTACAATTGTTGATAAAAAAACCTTAACACTATTCATCGACGACAAAAACTACATGGTTTTTAATTTTCAGAATAAGACCATTACATACTAACATTACACTTTTTTGTATTTTTTTATACGTGTAAACATTTCTTGGTTTGTCTAATCAATGTAACATCCAAAAACGGATTGTAAAACCTAATTAAAATGAAAAAGCTTTTTATAATAGCAGCCTTAATTGGTGTTGTTGGAACTATTAACGCACAGGACAGAATAGCAGTTGGATTAAAGGCTGGTTTTAACTCGACTAAAATAAAAATCTCAGATTTTACTTCTAGTGAAGATTTGCAGAATGTAAAAAACGAAGCTAAAGGAGGTTTTCTATTTGGAGCCTATGGTAAATTAAGACTAATTGGATCTTTATCTTTTCAACCTGAATTATACTACGCAAAGAAAACTACTGAAATGAAAGCCTATTACGATGGAGGTTTTACACCTAGTACTAATGACTTTCATACATGGGATATTCCGTTACTAGCCAACCTTCAAATACTAGATCTTTCAGTTATTAAAGTATATGGTATTGCAGGACCCGTGGCTTCTTTTATTGCAAAAACAAAAACTGATCTTCCAGGATGGGATGAATACAAAAAAAGCAACTGGACATTTCAGGCTGGTGCAGGAGTTGAAATCTGGAAGTTAACTGCTGATGTTCGCTACGAATGGGGATTATCTGACATCTCAGACTTGGCAGATTATCAAATTGGTCAACGCACTGATGTACTAACCTTCTCTATTGGATACAAATTATTCGGAATTTAATCCGTTAAAATATTACCCAAATCTTTTATGAAAGTGGCCGGATTCCATGAGGAACCGGCCTTTTCGTTTTAATAAATGGGGGGAAAACAGTAATTTAACCTTCCTAAAATAACTTGATATGAACACCCTATTAGTAACAGGTGGAACAGGATATGTAGGCGGCTGGATAGTTAAAGGACTTCTGGACAAAGGTTACACTGTTCGTCTTACTGTAAGAGATAAAAATAACGAAGCAAAATACGAACCTCTTAGGCAAATTGCTTTAACAACCAAAGGCAAACTTGAAATATGGGAAGCCGATTTACTGGAAGATGGATCCTTTGACGATGCAGCTATAGGTTGCGACGCTATACTTCATGTGGCCTCTCCTTTTACCCTTCGATTTAAAGATGCTCAACGCGATTTGGTTGATCCGGCCCTAAAAGGAACACGTAACGTATTATATGCAGCCAGCAAATCAGGTAGCGTAAAAAAAGTAATCCTAACATCAAGTATTGCTGCTATTCATGGCGATAATATTGATATGTCAGAACAGCGATTACACGAATTTAACGAAGAGCAATTCAATACCTCCAGTAGCTTAACTCATCAACCCTATTCGTATTCGAAAGTGATGGCTGAGAAAGAAGCCTGGAAAATAGCAGAAGCTCAGGATGAATGGAAATTAGTAGTGATAAATCCATCATTTGTAATGGGACCTTCCTTATCAGCTTTGTCAGACTCCGAAAGTTTGAATTTTATGAAAGATATGCTTTCGGGAAAATATTCTATGGGAGCGCCCTCTATTATGTTTGGTTTTGTTGATGTACGTGATGTTGCCAAAGCTCATATACTTGCTCTTGAAAATGAATACAGCCAAGGCCGTCATTTACTGGCAGAAAGAACAATTGATGTACTGGAATATGCACAGATCATCGAAAATGCTTTCCCTAAAAAATTTAAACTACCAAAGAAACATGCGGCAAAGTTTTTGTTACTATTGGTAGGTTGGATGTTTAACCTAAGTACAAAATTTATAAAACGAAATGTAGGCTACCCTCTACGATTAAACGCCAGTAAAAGTCGTGAAGAACTGAAATTGGAGTATATTTCTTTAGAGCAAACTGTTAAAGATATGGTTGAACAAATGCTTGACGACAAATTAGTTTAAAACAAAAAACTCAACTATGAAAAATCTACTTTTTCTTACATTATTAACACTTTGTATAAACACTTTCTCGCAGGTTAAAGAAGATGATCCATTTAAACGAATGGATGAACAGTACAAAGCGCGAATGGACCGCATGAACCAGGATTATGAGAAACGAATGGAGCGGATGCAGAAAGAATATGATGCCCGTCTCGAAAAAATGAACAGAGCTTTTGAGAGTTACCTGAAAAAGGGTTTTACAGAAGTTGAGCAAACAAAAAATGAAGAAAAAGTAGCCGAAGTTCCCAAACCGGTTATCCAACCTAAATTCGAACCAGAGGTTGTTGAACCAACTAAAACGCTGGAACCCGTTCCTATTCCGACACCGGAGAAACCCAACATTGTATTAAACGAAACGTCTGCCATCTCTATTAATCCAATGATACAGGTGCCGACAGATGCCACGTCTTTTTCGCAAAATATAAACGTTGATTTCTTTGGTTCAACAGCAGCTTTGAGTATTGATAATCGAATGAAATCATTATCGCTTAAATCAGTTAAGCCACAAAGCTTTGCTCAATATTGGGATGATTTCACACAAACTTATTATCAGGTTTATATTGAATCGTTGATACAATATGCCGAATCGAAAAACATTAATGACTGGGGCGTTTATCAGTTGGTAAATAACACATCTAAACAGCTTTTTCAATCAGCAAATAATCAACAAATGTGGTGCTGGGCTATTTTAAATCAGGCTGGATATCAGATTAAAATTGGTTACTCTAACAACGCAGTATGTCTGTTATTGCCTTTTATGCAAGAGATTTACGAAAAACCATATTATAACATTAACGGCGACAATTATTATCTTTTTAACACGAAGGTAAATGCCAAGAACATTTATACTTATACCGATAATTTTGGTGGAGCTACCCGCAAAATTGATTTGAATTTACCCTTTAGTCTCAATTTCAAGGAAGCTAACAACACGGTTAGTCGAAAAATTACACTTCCGGGTGATGATACTGCTATTACATTAAAGCTTGATAAAACAATTGTAGCCTTTTTAAACAGCTTCCCTCAAACTGAAAATTCGGTTTATTTGAATGCTGCCATGTCGGGTAATCTTAAAGATGATTTATTTGATTACCTAAAACCGAAGGTTGACGGACTATCAGAAACCGAAGCTGTTACTTATTTATTAAGTTTTCTGCATCATTCATTCGAATATAAAACTGATCGCGAACAGTTTAACTATGAAAAGATGTTCTTCCCTGATGAAATGTTTTACTATCCATACTCCGATTGTGAAGACCGTGCTGTATTATTCACTCGTTTGGTTAACGATCTGTTAGGAATGGATGTGGTAGCCATTACCTATTTTAGTCATATGGCTGCTGCCACAGCCTTTAGCACTCCAGTTGATGGTTACTCAGTAATGGTTGATGGACGAAAATATACCATTACCGACCCTACCTACATTGATGCCCCAATCGGAGCGGTTATGCCTGATTACGAGGGATACAAACCTCAGGCCATTAGAATTAATAACGATAAACGATCGAGCAATATGTGGCAAATGATTGCAAGATCGATGGAAGAAGGCAACGAAGGTAAAGTCTTTATCTCAAATCGTAAAATGGCAGAAAATGGAAGCTACCTGTTATCGGGTTGGTTCAACGATGCAATAAATATTGGTGGACGCAATTACCAGGCTTATGGTGGTACGCGTGATTTATGGTATGCTAATTTTAATGCAGGTGGAGAATTACAATGGTTTTTACCTGTTAGTTGCTCTAACAATGCATTTAGCCAGGCTTTTAATGTGGGCAAAGATGGTAATATGTATTCACTGATAAATTATTCGGGAACGGTCAACATCAATCAACGAAGACTAGCTCGGAGCGATCAGGCAGCTCATCTAATTTTAGGAATATCAAGTCAGGCTTCGCCTGTATTAAGCGACAACATCGATTTTGAAGTACCAGAAGGCAAAAAACTCGCTTTCTATGGTAAATACAGGGCTGATGGCAGTCGTATAGATTTACTTTCTTTCCCAACTGATAAAGTAACTTTTGACTCTCAAATCACAGTGGACTCCAACAACGAGATTGTGGTTAGAGGGGTGGTTGGCGAAATTGAAGGATTTACCAAAGAGGTACCCATACAGTTGGCCAGTGCATCATTCAGTGCCGAAGATCAGATCGAAAGCTATATGAAGTCATACTCCGACCTCAACTACAACAGACATATGAGTGCTCTTTTCGGCACCTTAAAACTTCTTTCACTGAACGGTGGACGAATTTCAGGACTTACAGTAAGAAACTTACTAAACAAAAACAATCCTGAGTTTTATAAACGTAATCCTAAGATTTATGAAGGTTTGCTAAGAATGCAGTTCGTTGTGAATGATGCAGGTGTTATTAAAGTTGAGACTTATAAAGAACAAAGTATTTCTCTTTTCTCGATGAAGATTAAAAACAATAGCAACCTGCAAATTATTCAACCTGCAGAAGATACCTACGAAGTTAAATTTTTAAATGGGGTACAAGTTGGAAAAGCCATTGTATGGTACGATCTTAATTCGATTAGTATGGATGGAAACTCGGGTGATTTGACCTTTGATTACGACAGCGATCACACCAAGAAAAAAGTAAACATCAACGAGATTGTTGACTAAAAAACAGATCCGATCTTTATTAGATAATTACTAAAAAAGATCGGATCCTTTATTTTTATAAGAGTAATTCTACTCTTATTCTTCCATTAACTTATACATCTTATCGGCCACCTTTACGCCAAAGTCGATATAATCGTTGCTTTTATAATGCCATCGATCTGAATAGTGATAATACTTAGTATCTCTAACAATATCAGCTTTATGGTCTTTACGCACATAATCTTCTTGCGCCTGGCGAACTAAATCACCATAAGGCCAAACAATGCCTTTATCATTATTCCACGAGTCGGTAATTTTTCCAATTACAACCGGTAAATCATCTGTTCGGAATGCAGCTCGAATCATATCCATTAATCGCTTAAGGTTGGCCTCATAACGTTGTGCAATCTCCACCGATTTATCAGCATCACTTTCTCCTTGCATCCACGCCATTCCACATGGAATTAACACATCTGTTTTACCATCACCATTAATATCTGGCTGAGATAATGCTCCATTTACGGTTTTAAGGAAATAATCCCATTGATTAATTCCTCCTTTTCCCCTATAATCCGGTTCCCAACAACCAAAACCTCCTCCGGCTAAACTATCTATTGAACTTCCTCCACGTGCATACTTAATAATTGCAATTTTGGCATCGGGATAAAGTTGCTTTAATCGATAGGCAAAACTTAACTCCAGGCCAAAGCGATTACTTAAAGTATTGTTTTCTCCATCGGTCTTAAAACCTGTTCCATGACCTGGCTTCAAGGGTTCCCATAAGCCAAGCCCACCGGTATCGTTTCCATCACTAACCGGATTTCCATGATATATCCATACATCATCTAGATTCTTAATCAGGCTATCAGGCAAATCTTTTGTATAGCCATATCCAACCATATTTGATTGGCCTCCCAGATAAAACAATTTAAACTCATCGCCTTTCTTTTTAGCAAATGCCGAAACACATAAAAGCGATAGTAATAATACAGTTCCTAATTTCATTGTTAGCTTTGATTTATATTTTGTTATTTATGAAATCGTAATCCAACGGAAAAATCAATACGAGCCAGATTTTCGTACTGATTTTCTTCTAACTTCACAGTTGTTGTGCTTATACCATCAAACTGTTCAATTTTAGTAAGTGTCCCTGCCAAAAAACTAAGTTGGAATCCCAAAGAAAAGTTATCGGATAAATAAACATCATATCCCATATCAAAAGACATCCCCAATGTGCTTCCTGAAATTTTCACTGAATTTACCAATCTACCATTATCCGTATAATCCATATAGCCAATTGCCATCGACATCAGAAAAGCATTTCTTTTATTTTTATCGTAAAGGCGAGTATTAAAACTCGGTCCGATAAAAAAGATATCAATATCATCGCTCATTTCAACATTGGTATAGCCTGTTGATTCGGGATTTAAAACATGCATGGTATTAGATGCATTAAAATAACTGAGCTTTAAGCCAGCGCCTAATGGTTCTGAGAAGAAATAAGTAATATCACCTGTTAAATGAAATCCGTTTTTGAGTTTCTTCACATAATCACGTAAATCATTGGGAATCTCATCTTGCAACTTAGCAATTCTATAACTATACCCTCCATTTATAGCAATTCTTAATTGTTGATAGTCGACTTTTTTCTTTAGGTCTTCATCTTTAATTTGGCTTTGTTCAAAAAAATTTAGCTGATGATATTTAACCTCTGAAGTGCTTATAAGGGTATTGCGTATTTCATCATTCTGCTTAAAAGCAAAATAAATGTAATCCCCTTTTTCTTTGTTTATCCTGCAATTGATTGAATCACCATGGGTTGTTACAATTAAATCCTGAGCAAATGTATTTATACTTACTAATAAAGATAGAATGAATAGTATTTTTTTCATTGGTGTTTAGCTTTAAATGACTCATACTCATTTTGTCCGGTTTGCCAATCAACCAACTCAATACTTGGTCGGCCCACCATAATACCCATGTCAACAGAGCATCTTAAATAATAGATTTTTCCGGGCTCAACATTAATTGGAATTTCTGATTTGGATTCGGTTTTAGCCCATAAGCTATTTCTTCCCAGATCAGTCAATTTAATCTCGTTTTTATAATTGTTTAATATTCGGCATAAAACATTATCGCCTAAATGAAGATCATAACTAATCAGTGAACCTGCTCCTCCATATCGATATACACGCAGCAAAGCATAATCAGCATCAATTTGAGGTTCTGACGGTACAATTAACTCGTTAGGCTGTTCATCAGATATCTGTAGAATCTGAGCATTAATCTGATGGCATGAGCTCCATAAGGAAGGGCTGACATGTTTGGTTATTTTTATAGCATTACCTCCCGCTTTTCGAGCTTCGGCAATGGCCTTTTCAATAACAATATTGTAACTACACTTTGTAGTAAATCCACTATCTGTTATTCTAATTTCGCCAATGTAACAACATGAATCTGGCATAGGCTCATCCAAGCCAATTACTCGCACATTATCTTTATAGTCAAGTGTAGGTTGTGCCTGTGTAATAGTTGTAGATACCTTAGGGCTGCAGGCTACAAAAAGTAACATAACAGCCCCAAATAATAGAATTTTTTTCATGTAAACTTGGTTGTTTAGTTAGGTCTAAATATTTACTATTTTAATTAAGTTCTTATCATTCTCTTCCAATGAAGATACTCGGCCAAAATCACAGGCAGATCTTTAAAAGAGGCTTTCTCTGGTATTTGACTTACAAAAGAGCCTTCTAATCCTACAACTCGCAAAAGATCACTAACTGTCTCTAACATTGTTGTCTTCTCTGCTTTTATCAATCTATTATCCTTTGTACACAAATAGTATTCATAACAAGTATAATACATACTCGGAACCTTAAAATAATTCAACAAACACTGCCTAGTTAATTGCGGACGAGAATAACACCATACATCCTGATACAGTTTAATAGAACTGCTATGCACCAACATTAAAAATCGCCTATCAATTCTTTCTCTTTTTACAATACTCTTCTTATTCAAACAAAATCTTCTATATTCATAAGTTTGACCTTTGAACAAGAAAGAATAGAATTGAAGATCTTCAGGAGTATATCGTTTCCATTTCCTTATTCCTGCTGGACGGAACCATACTTCGGTATGTAAAATTTCATTATCAAAGTAATTTAGATAAACAGCTCCTGAGGTTTGATTGAAGATATTAATCCTTACCTCTCCCATAATTGTATCACTCTGATTATTGACTATAAAACCTCTGGCATTATTAACAAACGCATGACCAGGAATAGCCAGCATAAATAGAAATAAAGCAGATAACAAGACCTTCACTTAAATTGAGTTTAGATTAGACCATTAAGATATAAAAATTATTATACATGTTTACGTTGTATATAAAAATACGCTTAAAAACGTATACTCTGCAGTAGCACATTTTGTATGTTTGTATATGGTTATTTTAGTTTCTTTAAGTTTATCGGTGCTGATACAATTCACTGCCTTCTTCATCACCATTAGCCTGATACCCAAGACCAGGTATAATGTTGCCTGGATAAGTATCTCCATTGGTTTTTTATTAATGGCGCTTCGAAGATTGAATGACCTACTGGTTTTAATTAACAGTGAAGATGACGGTTTACTAATGCAAATGAATAGTTGGATAGCCGTAGTTATTTCATTTACTATGTTAACTGCATCTATCTATATCCGTAAAATTTTTGCACAGTTAAATCATCTGGAAGGAATCAGACAAGACAATGAAGCAAAAGTATTAAGCGCCATTTTGCAAACAGAGGAAAAAGAGCGATTACATTTTTCGAAAGAGTTACACGATGGATTAGGCCCTATTCTAAGCTCTATTAAAATGCTTTTATCAGCATTTAATATCCAATCGATGCAAACAGAAAACAAAGAAATTATAGAACGAACCGAAACCGCAGTTGATCAAGCAATTCAAACGACTAAAGAGATATCGAACTATTTAAACCCAAAAGTACTAGAGCGCTTTGGATTAAAGAAAGCCCTAAAGAATTTTGTAGATGATATTGAAGCTTCGAAAAAATTGAAGATCAAATTAAACATCAACCTGAGTGAAGATATCAACAATTACACCATTGCTCTGATCGTATATCGCGTATATTGCGAATTGATCAATAATACACTCAAACATGCAATGGCTGATTCTGCCTTAATATCGATTTACACTCATCAGCAAAAGCTGGTAGGGCTATACGAAGACGACGGTATTGGTTTTAATACCAAGCAAAAACAGTTGAATGGTTCGGGATTATTAAATATTAAATCGCGAATAAAATCGGTAAATGGGAGTATTGAAATTAGCTCAACAACCGGCAACGGTATTTATGTAAAATTTGATATTCCCCTATGAATACAAACCTAAAAATATTTCTGGTAGACGACCATAATTTGTTCCGTGAAGGCATCCGTTTTTTACTCAACAGATGCGATAACGTATCTGAAATATACGAAGCCAATAATGGTAAAGAATTACTCGAACAGGTTGAATCGGTTGGGCCGGATATCATCCTAATGGATATTGATATGCCGGTAATGAATGGAATAGAAGCTACCTATAAAGTACTGAAGCTTTTACCGGATTGTAAAGTAATAGCTCTATCGATGCATGCCGATGAATGCTACTATAAAGACATGATAGATGCAGGAGCCAAAGGTTTTTTACTTAAAAATTCGAGATTTGAGATTCTGAAGCAAGCCATTGAAGATGTATACAATGGAAATAGTTACTTCTCGCCCGAGATATTGAACTCGATTTTGAAAAACATGAGTAAGGCTCATAAAAATGATCGCTCATCGGAACTTACCGAGCGCGAAGCCGAGGTGTTATTGCATATTTGTAAAGGGCTACAGAATGGTGAAATAGCTGAACTTTTATTTTTAAGCAAACGAACCATTGATAAACACCGACAGAACATACTCTTAAAAACCGAATCGAGAAACACAGCCGAATTGGTTGTTTATGCTATCAAAAATGGTTATTACAAATTTGAATAAACTACGCTTTTAAACGTAGTTACATTACCATTTAAAACGGTTTTTCGGAATAGATACTTTTATGATATTTGAATACAGATATCATTACCATTCTTCATGTTAATACCTTTTATTATTCCGTTTATTGTTGCCATGTTTTTATCCATAAATATGGGAGCAAGTGGCACAGCTCCAGCTTTTTCGGCAGCATACGGTTCTAAAATCATCAACGAAAGCTTAATACCGGGCTTGTTCGGCTTAGCAGTATTTGCAGGTGCCATAATTGGAGGAAAAGAAACTGCAAAAACAATTGGAAGTGGTTTGCTCGATCCGCAACTTATGTCATTTTCGGTAGTATCCATTATCTTATTCTCAGTAGCCATATCATTGCTTTTGGCCAATGTGGTTGGCATCCCACAATCAACCAGCCAATCAACTGTAACAGCAGTAGTTGCCCCAGCTATTTACTTCAATTCTTTTGATAGTGATAAATTGTTTTATGAGATTCTTCCCACCTGGTTTATTATGCCTATTGCGTCTTTCGTTTTGGCCTATTGTATCGGTAAATACATTTATCGCCCGCTTCGAAGACGTGGATATACTATCTCGTCGAAACTAAATCAGAGTACTTATATCAAAGCCTTGGTGCTAGGTATGTCGTTGTATGTTGCCTTTTCCATTGGTACTAATAACGTTGCCAATGCAGTTGGCCCCATTACCACAATGGCATTTAACGAACTTAATATTGCCAACGAAAATTTTGTACATGTAATGATACTCGCAACATTAATTGTTGCCCCATGTTTTGGTATAGGCAGTTCAATAATGGGTAATAAAGTATTAAGAAATACCGGGAAAGAAATTGTAATGTTTGGACGAATAGAAGCCGCAATTATCGCTTTTTTGTCGGCATCTCTTCTTTTGGTTGCTTCATTAATAAAAGGCATACCTACCTCGCTGGTTCAATTAAATGTTGCTGCTATTATTGGTATAGGCATTGCCAAACTAGGTCCCAAAAACATATTACACAAAACAGAGGTAAGGCGCTTTTTTATTATGTGGATGATATCGCCTTGTATATCATTTATACTCAGCTTTAGCTTAATTTATATGTTTGATTATTATCAATTGCTATAATACTAAAAAAGACCACCCAAAGGCAGTCTTTTAAAATCTATTATCGTATTGAATTACTTAAGTTGAAAGGATAGGCTCCCCATATCTTTAAATGATATATCGCTTGAGTTCAAGACATCATCAATGTTATTCACATCAATATTGGTACTATTTAAAAAATCGGAAGGAACAACAACTATCCTGAAAGTCTGGTCGTGTGTATACCCTGTTGGTAAAGTTGATAAAATCACATCTCCATCCAAAAACACTAACATATCTACTAGTCGGTTATTGGGTATATCAGCGGTAAAATCATAATTATATCTCAGGATAGCCCCACTATCAAAATATTCGTTTTGAGGCATTGGACGCCAGTAATCTAACCCATCTTCTGTTTTCCAAAGAATATAAGCCAAAACAACATCCGACTCATAAGGATCTATACCATTCTCTCTAAAATTAAAGAGTAACTCGTAATTATTGCTGGCAGTAAAATCACCTGTAAATTCAAAAGTAGTACCTACAATCGCATCTCCCGGAGGGCCAACGGGGCCAACCGGTCCTTCGCAAGCAGTTAGGCCTAATGTTAGGATAACGAATAATATTGCTATATTTTTCATAACAAATAAGTTTAAGATTAGTAATGTATTTATATGGTTTGAATCAATTTTCGTGCCGAAAAACAATTGAGCTGCTTACGTTCTATTTTTACATTGCTAGAAAATAACTAAACCAACAGCCCCCGATAGCAAAAGCAGTAATATTGGATGAACCTTTTTAAACCAAATAATTACGGATAAACACACCAACGAGAGAGCAACAGCCATCCAGTTAATATCTGTTAGGGTAATACCAATATGAGTTTCGCGAATCACCATAATACCTGCAAATAAAATCAAAGCCACGGTTACGGGTTTTAATCCGGCAAATATGGCTTCTTTAATATCGCTCTCCTTAACTTTACGCAAGAAACGGGCTAGTATTAACATTACTATTACAGAGGGAGCTGCAAGCGAAGTGGTAGCAACAACGCTTCCGGTTACTCCGGCAACACTTCCTCCTATATACGAAGCAGTGTTCATGGCAATGGCACCGGGGGTCATTTGCGATAAGGAAAAAAAGTTAAAGAAAGCCTCCTGAGTCATCCAACCATTGCGTTCCAACTCTTCCAAAATAAGAGGGATCATAGCCAAACCTCCTCCAAAGTTAAATAATCCAATTTTGAAGAACGAAACTGATAGTCGATACAAATCTCTAATCATATATTGATCTGTTAAATACTTTTATTTATTGCGGAAATAGGGGATTAACCATTTCCATGTAAATCCTGCTATTCCGCCTATTAAAATGGCATATATAGGATGAAGCCCGGCCAATAAAGCCGCTATGGTAAAAAGAAAGATAAAAAATGGAATGTGACTTTTAATACCTGAACGAAAGAGCTTATACACCGAGTGTAAAATCATGGCAGCCAGACATGCTCTGATTCCGGTAAATACTTTAACCAAATACTCATTCGACATTTGACTATCCATTAAAAAGAAAAGCGTTGTTACGCACACCAACGACGGAATAATAATGCCTAAAGATGCCAATATGCCCCCCCATATTCCGTTACGCTTGCTTCCAATAAACGTTGCCAGGTTAATAGCAATGGTTCCGGGAGTCATTTGTGATATAGACATAATTTCCAGCAATTCGTCGCTGGTAATCCAGTTTTTCTTCTCAACCAGGTCGCGTTCCAAAATAGGTATCATGGCATAACCGCCACCAAACATAACAGAACCCAGCTTTACAAAAGTGAAGAATAAATCAAAGTTTTCTTTTGCTCGTGCCATAGGACGGCAAAATTACACAATATTAATGCCTTATGAAAAATACGAATACTTATATTGAATTAAGATGATTTAAAAAATGTATAAAAAGAGATTTAATGCGAATCAATAGTTCAAATTGTTTTTATATCATAGTTCAGCCCACTTTCGGGGGTGTATCGTTAGTCAAATAGTCACCCCGCGCTCCGCACGAGGCTATTATTGTTAATTTCCTTCGGACATTTATAAAACATAGAAGGGATTTAACCTGAATAGCCACGGATAGAAATCACTGATTATGTAAGCATTATAAAGAAACCCCAAAGTGATTTCAACTGTTGATTCGCATATTTAATAAAAATTTTCAATCATCATCTTGTAACAATTAACTTTTAATTTTTGCGTCAAGCCGGCTCCCGATGCTTCAGAACTCCTTTCTTTCTTCATCCAATAAAAAGAAACAAAGAAGACCGCGACTGCATTAGTGTCGATCAATTTCTATTGTTGCTCTTAAGTGCGTCCGGGTGATCTCCTCCACAAGCTCGGAGCTTCCCGGGCTTACTAAAGATCTACTTCTATTAAATAATCTTCCCTAATGAGACCGAAAAAGAGTACAAGACAAATAATCAGCCATTGTATCACAAACTTGGTAAACTATTTGAACAAACAACGATACTCAAATACCTAGTTATTAATTAACGAATCAACCTGTTAATTACTTCGCTGTGCTGCGGAAACAATTTGCTTAACTCGTTTTTATGAGCCAACTCAAAATCTTTATACTCAAAACCAGGAGCTACCGCACAACTCACCAAGCCATAACCATATCCATCTTTTAATTCAGCAGCAAACCACACTCCGGCATCAACCGTATGTTGCCAAACGCCACTTTGAGCCGACAGCTCAATTGCTTTATAATTACCCGATTTATCTATTTGATGAATAATAATGGGCATTCCCTCGTGATAATACCATACCTCCGGCGACATAATACGGTGAAATGCCGAAAATTCATTATCCGCCATTAAGTAATAAATAGATGTTAATGCTTTTCGTTTGTTTTCTGAGCGTATGATATCAATACCCGATCGAAACAACTCTTTATACCATCCTCCCTCAGGATGGCGTTCCATTTGGTAGGTTTCAACTATACGTTGTACTTTCTTTGCCAAATAGTTGGCCGGAACCTGTAAGTGGTTTTCATCAACAAACTTTTGAAGTCCGGCTTGTGCTTCGGCAAGTTTCTCTTCCCAGTGTTTAACAGAGTTTTCGCCAATTTTATCGGTTACATATTTAACTCCCACAAACGGAATTTGATGTACACGACACACTCTTGCTATGGCAAACGATTCCATATCAAACACATCTCCAGTACCATCAGCCTCAGTTAAAAATGTATCGCCGGTATTACAGGTACTATCAAACTGCCAATCTTTAAAAAAGGGTAATTGTTGCACCTCATCGGTAAAATCTTCCATATAGGGAACTCCAAAGGCATGCAGCTTTTCCATGTCCCTATCCACAAATTTACAGCACAGATGTATGGTTCCAACCGGGAATTTTACCGATCCGGCAGTACCTATATTCAACACTATTTCGGGTTTATACGCTTCAATACTTTTTTCAACAGCCAAGGCTGCACTTACCTTACCCACTCCTGTTTTACAGTAATGAAAGTTGCAGTTGGGCATTGTAAGGGTTACTTTTTCTTCGTTGACTGCATAAACCACCAGTACATTCAGCATTCTATTTTGTTTTGAGGTTGGAAAATTCGAAGGCAAAAATAAACAATCAAAAGTGAATAACAGATATACCTGACTAAATTCTCTAAATCCTTGATTTTATTGGCCCCGGAGATAGTTTCACCCCTTATTTGGGGTGAATCCCCCTCTATTAGGCAAAAATGTCTGTCTCAATCGGAAAAATATTAATCTCCACGAGTAATATTTGCCAGTTAATTACCTGTAATAACCACCTTTTGAGTCGTTTTTTTTGAAATAATCGGCAACTTTAAGCATCCCATTAGTAAAATTTCAATCTTCACTGGTAAAATAATTAAGATAATCGACAAAAGAAGGACTTCCATGGGTCGTTTTACCCATTCCCTGAGCAGTATTGGGTCTTCCCGGGGTGTTTTGCTTTAACAAAATTGCAAGTGTCGCATAAATGTCGTGTTTTTGTAGTTGTGTTGTTATATCATTCAGGGTGACATTTGGAATCAAAAAACAGAACCATGGAAACAGGTAAACTCATTAAAGAATTAAGATTAAAAAAAGGCATGACTCAGGAAGAGTTGGCCGATAAAACAGAAGTGAGTACCCGAACCATACAACGCATTGAAAACGGAGATGTGGATCCACGTGCATATACCTTACAAATGATAGCCAAAGCCCTTGATGCAGACTTTAGCTTATTTGTGAACACTGCGTCTGAAAAAAGTGATGCCACCATACAAGGTACCGAAATCAATTGGTTAGCATTTTTGCATTTAAGTGGTTTCATTCCTATTCTCATTCCTACTTTGTTAATGTGGAATAGAAAAAAAGACAAAACAAAAGAGATGTTGACTCACTTTCGGGCAGTTATCAGTCTTCAGTTAATCATTATAGTGATTAGCCTTGTGGGCCTTTGGGTCTATTGGCATTCCCATCAAGCTATACCTTTTGTAGGCGCATTACTTGCCGGAGGATTGGTTTCGATAGTAAATTCAATTCACGTATTGAGTGGCAAACCTTTTATTCATCCATTTATTAAGCATCCTGATGCTTCAAGTAAGTAGCCCTAAAAACTTTAACATTTTCACCATTTAACTACCCGTTGAAACACTTGTTGTAACAACAGAAGTAGCTATCATTAATACAACAGCTGCCATTATTGCATCATGAATTTCCTTAACTGTTGAATTAATCATCGCGTTGGTTTTTGATTGCTCAACCAATTTTTTGATTCTTTCTTTACTGGCTTTCGCCTTTTCTTTTCCGTAAACTTCATTATTGAGGTTGCAAACGTCAACCAGACTTATCAACATCAGGTCTTCCATTTCGGGAGTTGCCCTGTTATCAACAATTGCATTTAATTGCCGACGCACTTCATTTTCAGGCCTTGAGTTAGTGGCCGGATATCTTTTAGATGTAAAAATCCATAATATCTTTTTCTCTTCTTCACGCAAAATCCTCTTTTTTATCAAACGAACCGTTAAAACAGCTTTAATATCACTAGCCTTATTTGCTATTTTACTGATCCAATAATCGATTTTACGTATTTTATCCGATTGGCAAATCATATCAGAATAGGGCATCAACAAATCATCTTGAAGAACAGAATGGGATAATGTTTTTATCTTCTTGTCAGTTAATTCAATTTTACCAACCATTGTTAATTCAAGCAAAATACTACCCGCCAAAGCATATTCAAAACCTGTAGCCCAGGGATTAAAAACACCGTTTTCATCATCGAGTGCAAGTAATAAAAGTTTTTCAGTTAGAGTTAAATTCATTTTTTATTTGCAAGTTAATTAAATACATAAGGTTTATTGTCAAACGTATTATTTTAGGATTAAAAATAACCAGCGGTCGAAGTTATTATCAGACAATAAAATCGTTGCTCGAATACTAATCTTACTTATATACCACATAGTTAAGCGAAGCCATGCCAGTCCAACGACCAATACCTCCGTTGATATTGGTATGTGTTTGCTGATCGACAAAAGAAAATGGACTTCCCTGACTTAAATGATCGATAAAAATACCGTTTAATACCTCATATGCTTCCGCGTCAATCTGAGATACTTTAACCATTACAGTATCGTTTATGGCAAACTCATCGCGTATAATTGGCCGCTCCTTATCAATACCATAAATATCTAATGGATCGGGCTGGTTACTACGTTTTACCTGATAATTATGCTGCGTTCCATCAAATAGTTTATCACTCATTAATGGATTATCTGATGGATGAAAACGTGTAGAATAATGCAAAGTCTTAATTTGAGTATAGTAGTAATTATTCTCACCTGCAGGATCTTCTAAATACGATTGAACAACCATTGAAGTGTCCGACACTTGTTTGCCAATAACACTATCAACCATTGGTAAAGCCGGAATTGTGGTATTGGCGGTAATGGTTTTATTCTGGTAAATAACCTCTAAATTATAGCTTTTTCCCACTTCTCCCTTCAGCTTGATTGTTTCGTATACAAAAGGAGGAAAAAACTCATCACGCAACTTCAATGTAAGAATCTCGGATTCTCCATCACTGGCAGTTATGGTAACTTTAGCATAATTTAAAAAGGTATTTCTTATGGATGCCGAATCATAATCGGTTAAAAAAGGCGAACTCATAGTAAGAAAAACCTGGGCATGTCTATCATTTTCAATCCAGCCATCAACCACCACTTTGCGCTCATAGTCTATTTGATCAAGCTCTACATCCTTAGTACAGGCGATTGAAAACAACAATAGTATGGTCATCCACTTGTTCATAAACCTAGAATTTAAATCGCCAGCTAACCGAAGGCATTATCGGAAACAATGATACTTGTTTGGCCTTTATACTCATTTCATAATCTTTTTCACCTTCTTCAATTGCATAATAAACATAGTAAGCATTACTATGGTTATACAAATTGATGATTGAAAAACTTAATATCGACTCACTAAACTTTTTACTATTTAAGTGATAATTCATGGATACGTCCAGGCGATGATAAGAAGGCATTCGGTAGTTATTTACTCCGGCATAATCGTTGGCTATATTACCCATAAGCCAGTATCTTCCGGTTGGCAATGTAGCTTTGTTTCCCGATGCAAAAATAAACACCATTCCATAGTCAAAACGTTTATTGGCCTGGTAGGTCATTTGAAGATTTAAATCGTGACGACGATCGTATTTGGCATCATGCCATGCTCCATTGTTAATACCAGTGTATCGTTGTCTGATCCACCCCAGCGTATAACCGGCCGTATAGTTAAGCTTTCCACTTTGCTTGTTTATATACAACTCGCTTCCCCATGCAATTGCCTCTCCCTGATAAAAGTTTTCATCAAACTGTTCAACCTCAACATTGTTGACATTCATTTTAAGCAAGAGCTGATTTTTCATTCTTTTGGCATAAGCCTCAATACCCCATTGAATATTGTATTGCTCCAATAATTTAAAATACCCCAACGTTACCTGATGTCCATATTCCAGCGGTAAATTGGGTGTGGCCGGCATCCAAATATCGGATGGTAAAGGAATAGAGGCAATGGATGCCAGATGAATATTTTGAGAATTAAATGCATAAGAAGCTTTGACCGATGCATTATTATTGGTGTGATAACTTAAAGTAGTTACTACATTGGGCCTGATTTGGGCCTGATTTTTCTGTTGTGATGATAAACCGTGTTTTACATTTTGTAACTGATAGTATTGCAAGGCCAATCCACCATATAAGGTCCATTTTTCGTTCAGGCTATATTGGTTACTTATAAAAGGACGTACCGAAAGACTACGATACTGATCCAATCTGCTATCATCATTTTCGACATAAGCCACCTGAAGATCCTGTGGTGTTATATCATACATGGTAGCATCCAGTCCCCAACGCCAAATGCTGTTTTGATGATGCCAAACAAAATTATTTTTAAACTGGAATTGCTGATAATCGGTAACAAAACGCATATCGCCATCTTCAACCGTAGCACCAAAATCAGACTTATAGCCGGAATAACTCAAAACGTTACTCATACTAATATTGAGATTCATTATGTACTTCCATACCAATGAGGTTCCTTTATTACCCCACTTCGAAAACGATGTTAGATGATTCTTTTCATTCACCATATTAAAATGATCGCCCCCGAAATACCAGCTTAATGTAATTGAACTGTTAGCTTCGGCATACCTCAACTTCCCATTCCAATCGTAAAAAGAATAAGTATTATTTTTAAAGTAATTTTCTTCATCACTTAAGAAAGGTTGGGCCATGTAAGCTAAAATATCAAGATAACTTCGCCTCACTCCGGTTGTTAAAAACCACTTTTTATTCGCCGAAGATCCGGTATAAGTTAAATTGGTAGCTATATTACCAATATTGCCAGCCCAGTTGATGGTATCCTTTTTTGTATTGCGTGTGTTAACAAGTATCGATGATGCCAAACGCGAACTCTGATGTACGGGAGCATTACCTTTATAAAATTCGACTTGCTCAGTTAGTATCGGATTAAAAACTGAATAAATCCCCATTAAGTGAACCGGATTCATCAATTCAATATCATCAAATAGCACATAGTTTTGCCCCGGCGATCCGCCTCGTACATAAATACCCGAATTACCTTCACTCACCGATTGCATACCCGGTTGAAGTTGTAAACTTCTCAGCACATCAGGGCTACCCATAAAACCGGGTATCGATAAAATATCTTTGTTGCTTAGGGTTAGTTTCCCCGGAATATACGACGAAACAATGGAGTGCTGATTGG